>JACNGQ010000217.1 GCA_014384025.1 Planctomycetota bacterium
TAACGCAAATCGTCATTATGTGACGAAAAATAGACATTTTCAGTTTGCCTTTTTTGCAAACTGCAAGTGTAGCGAGACCATAGGGCCAGTAGGCCCAGTCAATTAGCAAATAATCAAGCTTGTCCGAGTTTATCCCCGGGTGCTGCTAACGTGGCGCGAACAGGGGAAGAACTACTTACATGACTCGCAACAGGAGAGCCAGAAGGCCAAGACCACAGGGTTAGCAGACCCGGATTCATGAATTCATCATCAATCTTTAATTTGGAATACTCTAAATGGACACCGATGCCCAAAATACGCAATACGCGATACACAATACGCTTCACGATATAAATTCTACGAATTCTTACGTACGAATTTATAAGCTTTTTATGCAAAACAAACCCAATTTTGAAAATGACAAAATGAACATAACCTTAGACATGACAAGCAATTACAAGGAATTTGACCCGCTGGGGGGGTCAAAAAACAAAGCCAATTCAAACCCAATTCAAAGCCAATTTAACCCAAAACAAACCCAATTTAAGCCAATTTCAAACCCAAACAAACCCAATTTGTCGAAAGGGCAAAAAATGCTGGAGTTTACCCTCGATGTTAGCTCACTTGCTTTGGAGTTTACCCTCGGGTGTGCTTACCTGTTTTTCTGCCGGGGGTCGGGGGCTTTTGCGTGGATAAGGAGCCTTACGATTGTTTTAATAACGCTACTCGCGGATTTTACCACCCTTAAGGGTGCCAATTTGTCTTCTGTATTCTGTATCCTGTATTCTATAATAAGTTTTGAAATGATTGAAATATCACAATTTTTATTGTATCTTGATAATCTTGTTAGTATCAGAAATGAACATTTTATTTCACCCGTTGAAGGAGGCCTTATGAAACGGTACAAACTATTGATTGTTGCTTTGTGTGTTTTAATTGGTGTTAATGTAGTCATTGTTTATTCCGGCCAGCAAAACAAAACCAGCGATGAATTCCGCAACCAATTCGTCAAAGATTTTCAGCGTATCGGGCTGAACACGACAGAAGGCGATGCAATGATGCTGCGAATTCTGGTCGAAAGCAGCGGTGCCAAGCGCGGAATCGAAGTCGGCTCGGCCACCGGCTTCGGAGCCGTTAATATGGGAATAGCTTTCGAGAGGACCGGAGGCCACCTTTATACCCTGGAAATCGATCCCGAGATGGTAAAAAAATGCCGGGATAATTTGCAAAAGGTCGGCCTGGAAAACACCGTTACCTGCATAGAAGGCGATGCCCTTAAAACCCTGCCGACTCTTGAAGGCGAATACGATTTTGTTTTCATCGACGCCTTGAAAAGCGATTATTTGAAATACCTCAAGATTATCGAGCCGAAGCTAAAGCCCGGCGCATTGGTAGTCGGCGATAACGTCATCCGTTCCGCCCGGGCGATGAAGGATTTTCTCGATTATATCCAGGATAATCCCAACTACGATACGACTATCATCCGGGCATCTATGGAAAAGAACGATGGCATGTCAATCAGCTACAAAATCAAATAATACCAAAAATATAAAACAAAACGTGGCTTATACCGAATAAGTATAAGCCACGCTTGATCAAAAATCTTAAATATAAATAATCGGTTCAGACTTACGGTGCCGGCGGATAAAGACGAATGTCATCGAAGTAAATCATACCCGCTCCTCCTGCTACAGGGTTGCTCCGGTTACCAAGGCCAAGAGTAATCGAGTTGACATTAGCGAGGTTAACACCCTGGTCCGCAAAGCGCATCAGGTCGATATTCCATACCGTCCAACTGGTGCCTAATGCCGCATCAGGATTATCATTAGTGACAACGGCACTGTCATTGAGAGCAACATATAAAGTCTCAGCGGCGTTACCTGCTTCACCCCTGAACCAGATTGTCAGGGTGTTGACGCTGTTAACCGTCCAGTCACGAGTGGAAGTCAACGTCAAAGTAGCCTCGGATTTCCCGACAGCATTGTCATAAGCCATCGGCATCGACTGCAAACCGCTGTGAACAATAGTCTGCTCAGCGAAAGGTGGATTGGCATTACCAACGACAGAGCCGTTTACAGCCGGATTATCGAATCCGTCTATCCAGGCCAGATATATCCTGTTGCTCCCGGGTTCACCTTCATTAAGGTCGTTGTAAGATTCGAAATCGTCAACAGTAAGGAAGTTAGCCGTAGTGAAGCTCCAGAGGGGGCCGGTCCACGGACTGTCGGCGCTGGCGTTATTAGCCTCATCGACACGCCAGTAGTAGGTAGTATCCCATTCGAGCTGTCCGGGGTCATAGCTCTCGGAACCGAGGTTGCCGCTGCCTTTTAACTCCAGAGAGGCTGCATCGGCGCCGAAATAGATTTCATGTGAAGCACCTGAGCCCGGCGCCCATGTGAGAACAGGTGTTTGTGTTACATCCACAGCGCCATTAGCCGGATTAAGTGCCGCAACAGCACCTTCGGTCGTGAAGCTCCAGACGTCGCCTTTATGCGTTTCGACAACATCAAACTCATCTACCCGCCAGTAGTAAGTTTTGGCCATTTTAAGTGTGCCGGGAGTATAGGTCAAAGCTCCCTGAGGAAGACCACCCGTTGCATTGCTGACATCGTCAAAATTGTCACCAAAATATACGGTATGCAACTTTGCACCGAATCCTCCCGTCCAGCTTAGTTGCACATCGACATCTACAGATTCGGCACCATTAGCCGGTTTGGGTGCATATGCAGTTTTGGGAGGAATACTAAAGCTCCAGACATCACCTTTCCACGGACTATCTAACTCGGTGTCATTAACCTCATCGATTCGCCAGTAATATGTCGTGCCCGGAACAAGGCCATCCGGAAAAGCAAATCCGGGAAAGCCCGCAACAAAAAATGTGTCGGCCTGGTTGCCACGGAACGTGCCTTCTGCACCACTGTTCACATCATCATAATTATCGCCTAAATACACATCGTGCGAGACCGCATAATCTCCCGCCCCCCAGCTAATGCTCACCCACGTATTAGAGTGCAGGGCACCATCAGCCGGGGTGGGCTTTTCGGCGATTGTAAACATTGGAGGATTACCATTATACAGTTTCTGTATCTGGACTGCTGACAGAGCCCGGTCGTAGAGACGGACGTCATCCAGAATTCCATTGAAAAATGAATACCCATCCTTCCTGCCACCTATTCTTACAGGCTCATCGTTCAAAACTCCGAAATTAGTCAACTGCTCTGAGCTACCAGCAGAAATCCCGTCGATATAGAATTCTACAAGCTCTCCTTTCGTAATTGATACTGCAACATGGTGCCATTGTCCGGCAGTAATAGATGTTTCGGAGGTGTAGAAGGTGTATTGCTCGCCTTCCGCTTCCTGATGTCCAAATTGAAGAGCGCCGGTATTTGCTTCCGTTCTAAATTCGTAATTACCGGGATAGTTATCTCCTGCTGTACCACTGGGTTGTTTACAGACGAGAAAATAGTAAGTACCGAGATCGCTTACCTTCACCCATACCGTGATTGTCAACTCATCCATCATACTCAGTGATTCATCATGGCCAACATCTACAAGACCATCCGAACCATCAAAACTCAAAGCACCGCTGCCAACCATTCCGGCAACCCACTGCGGATCACCCTGCAGAGTACCATCATGACCGTTACCGGAGCTGTCAACGGTAGCAACGCCGGACCCCTCATCAAACTCCCAGTGCGCCACCAGACCTGCCGAAACGTTACTAACCAGCACTAACACAAAAACAAAAGAAGCTAAATAAACCAATTTTCGACACATAATAGTCCTCCTCCAAAAATAGTTAAAATAATTAGTTGTGTTTTGATTACACATCAAAGCATTCTTTTTCAATAAATACCAGTGCCTTCTAAACCGACAGATGCAGGCCATAATTTTATTTTTGTGCTTACCCTTCCTCGACGATTTTAAGCTGCATCAGAGGAGCCATATCCTTCACGCTCTCGAGACGATTGCCATAGAAAACTACACGATGAAGCAGCGTCATCATATCATTGCTGAGTACGCCACTACCCCAATTTTGTGCCATCATTCTCGCATTGGGTACCTCTGTGGTAATCTGAGTACGACATCCACGGTCATGGAAATCAGTCTGTTCGATGATCTTGCCGGTGGAGATGAGCATCGTGTCAAGGTTAGCCAACTTCGCACAGGTAATCTCTTGTCCGACTCTCATCTGAACTTCCAGAGATACTCCTTTGTTGCTGTCGCACTGGGTGCGAATCAAGAAGGGAGCCCGCTGTCCGTTCGGCCCATCGAGTTTTGTGGTCGAAGTGCAGTGGGCATGAATCACCGCATTCTTCGATTTGTCGAATAGCGGATCACTGACAAAACCTGGAACGCCAAACGCATAGTTGAAAATAAGCATAGTCAGCATTGAGTCCATGTCCCCCTCACAGGTGCCTACCAATCCAAGGTCATTTAGTTTGCTGAACGTCAGACAGCCTTTGGCCGGTGCGCCCATGCAGTGAGAACTCGTGATGGCTTGTGCCTGCTCTTTGATCATGATGTCCTTGATTGCCAGATACATGCGAGCTGAGTTGACAATATCCGCCTTAGACGGTTCAATAATTTTCTTTGCCTGGCTGATCCAGTATTGCTCAGCCTCAGCCTCAGCAGTCTTAGGATCAACAGCTTTGTGTGCCTCAGCAATCCGGTCCTGGCTAATCGGTACCATTTCAGGGCCGAGACGATGTCTGACCTGCTCCGCGGAGCAAGCGGGAGCTGTCCCCTTGGCCCTTCCTACAACAATGATTCGCGATTGGCGAAGACGTACAGGCACGCGTAACAGCGCTGCCGCCCATTCCAACTCGCCGTAATCACTGGACGGCAGCAGGACCACTCTTTTGCCGGCTTTCTGCCATTGTGGAACGTACATCCAGTCGTGTCCACTAAAAGGCTGTGAGAAGATGGCCGTGGGTAATCCAATATCAACCAACTTCAGCAGCGGCTGGCCGCTCCCAAAGCTAAGATGGACAAGGATCGCGGCGTCGGCCCTGGCCATGCCAGCTGCAACTTTAGTCGCTGCCTGTTCAGTGTTGGGAATCAGCTCCCCGCCAACAAAATTCACATCACCGAGCCTGGCTTGCACTCCAGCAAGGTATTTCTTGAACTTGGCGACCTCTGCAGGAGCATCGAATGTCGGGGTGGGCCATGCCCCTCCAGTACCCACGTAAACTACATGGATCTTTACAGGTGGCAGCTTGGGCCATCCGGCTTTTTCAGCCGCCGCAAGCGGTCGGCTTACAAATCCACCGGCCAGTAGTATGCCACCAACTCCGACGGCCGTACCAAGAAATTCTCGTCGGTTTAGTGAATCGCTCATGATTTGTTTCCTTATTAACAATGGTTTTAAGGAGTACTAACAGGTTCATATCCCAAGTCATTGCCCCAGATTCCCTTTTGCACGCGAGTCAAGTCGGGATTTCCTTCCTGTACGACTCCAATGTTATCACCATGGGCATCCCAGACCAATTTCACCATCAGATCGATAGTGCGAGAGTCCTTCCATGCCCACCACTCGGAATGGCCGTCAGCAAAATCCACGACCGTGCCGGATCCGTGACGGGCGGGAATCGGATTCCACCAGGCCGGCCGACTCCAGGGTACGGCCCAGGCTGCATCCCAGTCCTCGCCGAAATCATCTATGAAAACGATACGCTCAGCAGGATGCTTGATATTGTATATACTTTTGGTCACAGGCCCACCGTCAAAGCTTCCACCGTTCATAGCATGGGAACAGCTATAGGTACGCATCTCATAGCTCTTGGCCACAGGACAGCGGTACACTTTTACATTCACGATGTACTCAAAAAGCACACCTGATTTTAAAGCTTCAATCTGTTCTTCTACCGGAGCATCAACAGGTCGATTGCCAGGAGGTTTTTGGACCCAGCCATCGGTAGTACTCGCTACGGCCAGCGGTATTTTGCCGTCGTAATCACCACAATACATGATCCAACCAAGCGCAAGCGTCTTGGTATTCTGCAGGCACACGGCCCGCCTGCCCTGTTCACGGGCACGCTGCAATGCGGGCATCAAGATCGCCATCAATATTGCAATGATGGCAATAACCACTAAAAGTTCTATTAATGTAAATCCTCTTGATTTTTCCATAATCATTTCCTTACGATTCCGAAAAGGCCCAGTAGAAAGGACACCGCTGAATCACGCGTCCAGTTTTTTATGGAGTATTATACCTTTATCATACAAAAAACTCTTACTTAGGACTTTGTACCTCGGATAATACACAATAATTCCTCCTATATCAGAAAAACGCATGAATTATGCTCGCTGGATAATCCAAAAGCCAAAGATGCCCGGTTAAGCGAGCACAAGCTTCACCAATATTATTTGTACCAGATTGACCGCCTATACTTCAAGAAAAAAATAGACTTAAAGGCCATTTTATTCTCTTTTTCCCCATCCAGACCTTCCGCAGCATCTTAGAACATTCTTTAACCTTACATCATATCCTCATTTAGAGGCAAAGAGTGTCCCCCGGAGGGCTATTTTAGTTGACTCAGGCCCTTTATTTATGTTAAAATACTGATTGTATATATGATTTGTAACCACTATTCGAAGGCTTACAAGCCGGGGAGGGCTGTTTCGCAAAACGGCAATCCATATAGATAAGATTTGGGCTTCCAACGTCAAAATGGATGGAGATCGAAAATAGACATATCACTGAAAAATTCAGTTATTTCTCTGGCGCTGGCCGTATTATTTCTGACCTGCCCAGCTTACACCCAGCAGTATGCAGTTGATGAATCCCCACAAAACGAACTGACAGTCAACAGCAATCTTCAGAAAATCGGAGATTATCATTACCTTCCGGGCATCAATCCTATTGCATTGTTCGGCACAGCCAACATAGTTACGACTCGTTCTGTACTTGTGAACGGGTATCTTGCCGATTGGTCACAGCAAGAAGGCACATGGTCAATCAAATATTCAGACTTATACCCCGGGATAAACCGTATTATTGTCAAGACACTGGATGGTCAAAACGGAACCGGCAGCGAGCTTGAACACCAGTATATAGACATATGTTGTGAGACAGGCCCAACCAATGATTACCCGAAAGATAATGGCAGCGAAAGCCAAATCCCTGAGCCGGATTTGAGGACAAAACTTATGGTTCGTGACAGTTACCTGCCAGGCATTGGGATTCTTGTCCGAATTGAGGTTATACGGCCGGACAGTAAAATTGAACGTGACTTATGGGATGCCACAGCAACATTGTCTGTTGATAATCCTAACGTTAATATGTCCACAAGCCGGATTATATTGCGCAATGGTTTGGGAAGTGCGCTGGTAACATTCACAGGTCATGGCGACTTCACATTGACAGCCAACGTCAATGGTACTGAAGGCGACCGCTCATTGCTCGATTTGAGTAATGAACCGGTCACAAGCATTTCCGGCACACTTGTCGGCGGTTCCACCATCTTGAACGGTATTATTCATATAACCGATGACCTGCTGGTTCCCAGCGGCCACACTCTGACTATCCAACCGGGCACCCTTATTTTAATCGACGGGGTAAACTCCGGCTCGACGGGAACAGATATCGACGTGAAAGGAACAATCAAGTCTCTGGGCACTGCCCTGGCACCGATTACATTTACAGCCTTTAATCCGGCTCGGGCCTGGGGAGAAATCCACCACGACTACGCATCACCATCTATATATCAGTACACAAACATTACACGCGCTGGACGCTCACCCGGCGGGGGGCATACAGGTTCTGGCCCGGCTGTCCGGCCCGTAGGTTCTAATATCATTTTCGACTATGTCTCTATCACCGATAATGACGGCAAAATTATGCAGTCTTCTTCCGGCTCGGATTTGACATTCCGAAAATGCCAATTGGCCAGGTCGGTGATGGGACCTGAGATGAACAACACCGCCTTATTATTCGAGGATAGCTGGATAACAGAAATGCACGGTACGGACGACAATGACGGTATTTATATTCACGGCCAAAGTGCCGGACAGGACGTAACACTCCGCCGCGGCGTGATAGCAGAGACAGACGACGATGGGCTTGACACATTAGGCTCGACTGTCCAGGTGGAGGATTACATATTTCGCGATTGCTTCGATAAAGGGGTAAGTGTTTTTGACGGCCAGGTCATAATTGACTATGCGCTGATCGTTAACAACGGTATCGGTATCTCCGCCAAGGCCACAAGTCGTAACAGCGCCCGGGTCTTTATAAATCATGCTACTGTCGTTTGTCATGATTTCGGAATTCAATCTTTCAACAAATATAATCCCACCGACCCATCGATAGAATATTTCATAACAAATTCCATTATCCTCGCCGCTAATCCGATCTATACGGACTACGACCCGGCGGACATCCATATCGAGTATTCAGATATAGGTGAAAAATGGCCAGGCATTGACAACCTCAACCATGACCCGCTTTTCGTTGATTCTCCGAACAACAACTATCACCTCCAGGAAAATTCCCCATGTATAGGCGCGGGTAACGATAACGGCGTTGCAAGTGTTCAGGGATATTACCAATTCGAGCAGACCGATTTACCGACCAATGGAAATGGGATTTTGACCGAGAATACTACCTGGACACCTCATGATGGTCCTTACAGCATAACCGGTGAATTCACTGTTCCCTTCGGAGTTGACCTGACTATCACAGCAGGCACTACGGTTTTCTTTGAGCCGGATGCAAAAATTATTATTAAAGGCCGGCTTATCGCCGAGGGCTCCGAGTATGAGCTGATTCGCTTTACCCGCATACCGGGAACTAACGGCACATGGGATGGTATTCATTTTGTCGACACTACTGGCGACAACCGCATCACATATGCCATTATCGAATATGGTCGCTCCAATAACGGAATGATAGGTATTGAAAATTCCAACCTTCTGCTCGACCACGTTACATTAGACAACACAGACCTTCGTCGTATCAACACGATTAATTCGTCTCTGATTGTTTCTAACTGCGTTTTCACTGATATCTTCGGCCCGAATGAACCGCCAACCACCGACAACCGCAGTGAACATATATGGGGCAGTGGTATCCCCGAAAACGGTTATTTCATCATCGAAAATAATATTTTCGGGACAACTAAAGGACACAATGACGCGATTGACTTTGACGGCCCATCACGCCCGAGTCCGATCCCGCAAATCCTCGATAATGTCTTTAATGGTGGTGGCGATGACGCTCTCGACCTCGAGACGGATGCTCATATCGAGGGAAACGTTTTTATGCACTACCACAGAGACTCTTATAATAATGCAACCGGCAATTCAAACGCAATCTCTGCAGGCAGCGGAAAAGAATATGTCATCGTTCGCAATATCTTTTTCGATACCGATCATGTTGCTAATATTAAGCAGGATGCTTTCGCGACTTTTGTTAATAATACGGTGGTTGATGTTAATAACGCAGTCTTTTACTTCGACCGTCCGGGACAGGGGCAAGCCGGCCGGGGTATATATGTGGACAGCAGCATTTTCTATAACACAGATCTTATTTTTGACGAGGTAATTGACACCACAGATATTACTGTCAATCACTCAATTATACCTAAGACATTGCACTACCGCGGTATTGGCAATATCGACGCTGACCCTGTCTTTGTCGATCCGAATGCTGATTTCCATCTACAAGCCATCTCTCCGGCGATTAGTGCCGGGCCCTGCGGCCTCGATATGGGTGCTTACGTGCCCGGCGGCGCTGCTATCTGCGGTGAACCCGATGAGCTGACATACCATACCGATGCCACACTTTTCGTCGGTGGACCAGGCATTACGAATTATATGTATCGACTCAACAACGGCCCATGGAGTCAGGAGACATCCGTTGATGTTCCTATCGAATTGACAAACCTGCTTAATGGAAACTCTTACACCGTTTATGTAATAGGCAGGAATTCCGCCGGCATCTGGCAAAGCGAAGAAAATCCGAGTACCTCACGCACATGGACCATCGATACATCTTATAAACCATAATATACAAATATACATTTCCATACTAACCTAACTTGACTTGCCTGTTTGTTAAGGTACAATAAGTCCGCCCAGAAAAATTAGTCTTCATGAATACTGAATATCATAAAGAGGAGAAGCCCATGAAGCGACGTTCATTTCTTCAATATACCGGTAGCGCCTGCACATCAGCATTCCTTGGGAGCAATGTTTCATTAGCCGGAAATGATGTTGCTGATACAAAAAACAGCAGTGCCTATATCGACCGCGATATACTTCAATATAGAAACCAAAACCGTTCTACCGTTGTATGCCAAAACGGAATTGTTTGCTCCAGCCAGCCACTGGCCAGCATGGCCGGCGTCGATATTCTTAAGGCCGGTGGCAACGCCGTCGATGCGGCCCTTTGTGCCAACGCAATGTTGTCTCTGGTCGAACCGATGATGTGCGGGCCGGGTGGTGATCTCTTTGCGATTGTCTGGAACGAAAAAGAAAAGAGACTATTTGGCCTAAATGCAAGCGGCCGTTCTCCATACGACTGGAGCATTAATAAAGCGCAGGAGCTGAACCACAAAGAGATTCCCGTCCTTGGCCCGTTATCCTGGAGTGTGCCTGGCTGTGTAAGTGGATGGGATGCACTTCAGAAAAGATTTGGACGGTTTGACCTGGCAAGGCTTCTTGAAGCACCAATATCTTACGCTCGCGAAGGATTCCCTGTTTCGCCGGTCATTGCACGCTCATGGTCATTTGATTCTACCGGAAACTCCACTCTGGGAGAAACTTTCACGCCCTCCGGTAAATCTGTACACTTTGGAGATATCTTCAAAAATCCGGGATTGGCACGATTTTTCGAGACTATTGCCCGGGACGGCTCAGAAGCTTTCTATAAGGGTGAGATTGCCGAAAGAATTGTTAAATTTTCCCGTGCCAACGGCGGCAGGTTTTCAATGCGCGATTTTCGGGACCATACGGCCAACTGGGTAGAACCTGTAAGTACCAACTATCGCGGTTACGACGTCTGGGAGCTTCCACCGAATGGTCAGGGAATCGCGGCTTTGCAGATGCTGAATATGCTGGAACTTTTTGATGTGGCATCTTTGAAGCCCAACTCAGCCGAGCATTTGCATCTTTTCATAGAAGCGAAAAAACTTGCATTCGAAGATCGCGCTGTTTATTACGCCGATATGGATTTTGCCGATGTCCCCCTGAAGCATCTTATCTCCAAAGAGTATGCCAGGCAGCGAGCCAGATTGATTAATCCCAAAAGGGCCGCTCAGAACGTTCAGCCCGGCCGGATTAAAGGTTCATCCGATACGGTTTATCTGACAACTGCGGACAAGGACGGCAATATGGTTTCTCTAATTCAGAGCATTTACTACCAGTGGGGCTCGGGATTTGTACCGGACGGCATGGGATTCTGTCTTCAAAACAGGGGGCAGCTATTCTCACTCAATCCAAATCATCTCAATAAATTAGAGCCTCATAAAAGACCTTTCCACACTATCATACCGGCATTCATGACCAAAGACGCAAAGCCGGTCTTTTCATTCGGAGTTATGGGAGGCAGTTTTCAGCCGCAGGGACATGCGCAGGTACTGATGAATATAATTGATTTCGGTATGTCGGTCCAGCAGGCCGGTGAACAGCCGCGGGTCCAGCATTCGGAGAGTTCGACTCCGACGGGACTTATAATGACCGGAGGCGGCTCGGTAAGTTTTGAACGGCACTTCCGTGAAGAAGTAAAACGCAAACTTGCCGGTATGGGGCACAAAATAAATCCCGAACTCGGCGCATTCGGAGGCTATCAGGGAATATGGAGGAAACCAAATCCAATACGTTATTTCGGTGCCTCCGATCCTCGAAAAGATGGCTGCGCTATAGGGTATTAATCCGAACGCTTTATCGGCATATTTTCAACATGTCCAATCGCATTCAAATATGTTATATTTTGACTGTTTTTAAGGAAGTTATTTTGAATAACCAGAAGTTGTGAGGTTCATAAAATGCAATATTCAGAAAAAAAACAATCACGGCCGCTTTGGTCAAAGAAAAGTAAGTCTTCTGAGCATAACAGCAAATTCCATTGGTTTACATGGGTATTTCCTATCGGTGGATTGTTGGCGCTGATATGGTTTTTGATTCGTGTGATTCCAAAACCTTCCCGTGCTATGTATCCGTGCCAGCGGGCAGCATTCCCGTTGGCCTCGGGTTTTGTGATTTGGCTTGCCGGGGCAATCGCCTCAATCACAGCCTTTCGTAGGGCAAAACGCTGCTTTGCCCAGTCCCGCTACATATTATGTGTAATACTCATCGCCGCCAGTGTTGGGTCAATATGGTTAGCTCAGGGTGTTACAACAGAAAAGACACTTTGGGCCGATGAGCCGACATCAAATGCTCCTATAGGAATTGCAAAAGGAGCTCATCCCGGACGTGTTGTTTGGGCACATGACCCCGATGCCACCGACTGGGATGGGCCCGGAAACGGATATTGGTGGGAAAACAGTCACACAAACCAGGCTGTCGTGAACCAAATGATGGGCAGGGCAATAAGAGCACTCAGCGACGAGAGAACAAGTGCCGCCGCATGGGATACACTATTCAAACATTTCAATAAAACCCATGGCAAAGGAGATGCCGGATACAAGTCGGGTGAAAAGATTTTTATCAAAGTTAACTACGTCGGCTGTATCAAGGTCTGGAGCACACAGCCTGTTACAAACATTGAAGACTACAACCTCAGAAGTCTTGATTATATGAACGCATCACCACAAATGATAATCGCATTGCTTGGTGAGCTTGTTAATGAAGCGGGTGTAAACGAAGCCGATATTACCGTTGGCGATACTTTATGTTACTTTCCCAATGAGTTCTATAATATGTGCCACCAAAAGTTTCCGGATGTCCGGTATCTGGATTACGTAGGCAAATTCGGCCGGACAAAGGCGAAGCTGTCGTCGGTTCCATTTTACTGGAGCACGCTTGATGCCGATGGAAAAGATACTGACTATGCACCTGCTTCCTATGTCGAAGCTGATTATTTAATTAATATGGCGAATCTTAAAAGCCACAATGACCAGGCGGGTATTACCCTCTGCGCAAAAAACCATTATGGTTCGCTTGTCAGAAAGCCGGCCCGAACCATGGAATATTATGATATGCACAAAGAGCTGCCGTATAACAAGCCGGGTATGGGACATTACAGACCTCTCGTTGACCTGATGGGACATAAACATATCGGCGGCAAGACTATGCTGTATTTAATAGACGGATTATATGCCGGAAAACATGCAAAAGAAAGGTCACCGAGAAAGTGGAACATCTCTCCCTTCAACGGGGACTGGAGTTCAAGTCTTTTTGCCTCACAGGACCCGGTCGCGATTGATTCTGTCGGTTTCGATTTTCTCTGGACCGAGTGGGACGATGGACCCCACCAGTCCGGGACAACCGATTACCTTGTCGAGGCGGCTATGGCGGATAATCCGCCTTCGGGAACTTTTTATGATCCCGACCATAAGGGAAATGTATCGCGTCTGAAAAGCCTTGGTGTTTACGAACACTGGAACAATCCTGTCGATAAGCAGTATTCCCGCAATTTAGGAACAGGCAAAGGCATTGAATTGATTAAGCTAAGCAGGGCACTAAACATTGCAGCGGCTACCGGCTATTCTCCCAATTAGATAGATCAGTCGCCCTTAAAGCGATATGCCCAGCCTTTGGCCATATAATTGATATCCATTGTCTGGCCATCGGGGGGATATTCAATACCGTAAGTTGCAACCCCCTGGCGAATCAACTTGTCCACACGTTCTATAGTAAACTGATCACGCCATTTGCGAATTTCGGAATGCCCGTCGCAAAATCCCAAAACACTGCTGTCACCATGATTGACCGCCATCGGGCCCCACCAGCCCCATTGTTGATTATTTCCCGTGTACTCGGGGGCGCCTAACACAAAGTGATGGCTCGAATTCCAGTTTCGTGTTTCCGCGCTCTCAACGAACACATAACGAGTCGCCGGCGCTTTAATCTCATCGAAGATCTTGATTTGCGTATTGTATCCTGAACTGCTGGAATTCGGATATCCATTTAAACACATAGGAACTCCGTAAGAAACAAAAACTCCGGTCCTGTCATACATGCTCTTACGGACATTATCGGCAGGGCAATGATAAGCATCCGCATCTTTAAGGTAAGGAAACAGCACCCCTATTTCGATCCCCCGTTTCTCATCCTCATTAGTCACAGGGGGATCCGCCTGGGTATTACTGAGGAGGCTGCCATTTATGTTACGAGGCACCCCGCACCAGCCAACATAAGTCCCGTTCTTATCGATACCGTTATCTTCAGAACTCATGATCCGGCCATCATTATCTCCCATATACATATACCAACCTAATGAAAGATTCTTGGTATTGCTCAGGCAAACCGTCGTCGCAGCCTTCTTTTTCACCGAATTCAGCGCCGGCATAATAATGGCCATCAACAATGCTATAATCGCGATCACCACAAGAAGCTCTATTAGGGTAAAGCCTTTCGACCTGGCCATGATGAGTCTCCTTATATTTGAGAGAAAGTGTTTCTCGTTCAACTTTCCATCTGAATCTGATACTGATTGCTCCTGGCTTTGCTTTGCATATTATAACACAACCAGTCTCACCGATGCAATTCATAAGTTACGCTACGGGATATTTTTCCAATTAGCTCCCTTTGTTTTTGTTTTAATGCGGCACAGAGAATCATCGACTGTCATATACATGACCGAGCCGTCATCACCCCAGGCACAGTTGGCAGTGGCTTGACCGGTATGAATTCTACCAAGAAGCTTACCCTTGGGCGTTATAATATATACTCCTCCTGGGCCGGTAGCAAACAGATTTCCACTGCGATCAACCTTTAAGCCGTCCGGAGAACCAGGAAATTTCCTCACAAAATTCAAATAGTTATACAAAACCTTCCCCGTTCCAAGAGTGCCGTCCCGTTTAACTGGAAATGCCTTTATAATGGGATTTTTTGAATCTGATTGTGCAACATAGAGGATATTTTCTTCCGGAGAAAATGCAATTCCATTCGGTCTTGTCATTTCTTTAGTAAGCAGAGTCAATTGGCCTGTAGTTGAAAGGCGATAAACACCACAATAATCAAGCTCACGCCTCGGGTCATCATAACGTTTCGGTAAACCATAAGGCGGGTCCGTGAAATAAATATCACCATTAGATTTAACAACAGCATCGTTTGGACTGTTTAACCGCCTGCCCTTATAATTATCTGCAAGAGTTTTTTTGCCTCCATCTTTTTCCAGTCTCGAAATACGCCGGTCACCGTGCTCACAAAAAATAATGCATCCCTGCAGGTCTAAAGTTAATCCGTTACTTCCCGGTTCACGGCCATAGTCCGCAACGCCCGTATAACCTGATGGTTTCATAAACAAGGTGATGCCTTCTCCTTCCTTCCATTTCATCACGGAATTGCGCGGTATATCCGAAAAAACCAGACAGCCGCCACCATCCTGAATCCACAACGGCCCCTCGGACCATTCAAATCCTGACGCAAGCAGCTCAATCCGGGCATCGTCTTCAATAAGGTCGTTGATGCGATTGTCGAATCTGACAACTTCTCCGATAGTGGGATAATTGTTCGATTCCTGCGCGATGGTAATTAAAGAAAAAGCCAGAAAGATAATAACACTCAGAGATACAACTCGATAGTTTAATATCTTATTCATATCACCTCCTTAATTTAAGATTGCCATCTGTACCGGCCTCATTTTGTACTCAAAACACAACACTGCAATATATAATAAATAAAATGAACCACACAATCAAGACGAGGATTTTTCCAATGGATTATACTCTGTTAATCCTGTATTTTCGAAACATGATAAAGTGGTATGTATTTACGTTTACAGGCTCGTGTTGTATAATAACGGATAATGTTAAGTATGGATGGACTTACTTTCATAGAAAAAGGAGAATAGGTGTGAATTCCAATAACTTAAAAGACCGTTTGGAGGATAACTCGACCAACGACAATCAGATATCTCGAAGACAGTTTATTAAACTTACAACGGCCGGTACATTGGCGGCAGGACTTACTTACAGCCGCTCGTTGTATGCTGCAAGCAGAAAACCTCCGAATATTATTTTCATAATGGCCGACGATCTTGGCTATGGACATTTGAGCTGTTACGGCCAGGAAAAATTCCAAACACCAAATATAGACCGGCTTGCCGATGAAGGGATGAAATTCGAGCAATTTTATGCAGGCTATACGGTATGCGCGCCTTCACGCAGTGTCTTGATGACTGGATTGCATCATGGCCATACTCCTGTCAGGTCAAACAGCGGCAGTTCCTCACTTCTTGAGAGTGAAACCACAGTTGCCCAAGTGCTGAAGAAGGCCGGCTATATAACAGGGGGATTCGGTAAATGGGGGCTTGGCCTGGAAAACATGCCCGGCGCTCCATCCAGAAAAGGTTTTGATGAGTTCTATGGCTTCTATCATCAGGTGCATGCTCATTTCTACTATCCATATTGGATTTGGCATAACGACGAAAAGCTTATGCTGGAGGGTAATGACCATAAGTTCGATCAATATGTTGATGACGTCCTGCAAGAAAAGGTGATGGATTTTATCAGAGACAACGCGAAGAAGAGCCGTCCGTTCTTTTGTTATATTCCTTCGATTATCCCACATGTGGAATTAGCTGTGCCGGAGGATTCCGTCAAGCCATATCGAGGCAAGTTCCCGAAAACCACTATTAACGACCCTCGCCCGGGTTACATCGGCAGCGATGATGCGTATGCGGTTTATGCAGGAATGATTAGCCGCTTAGACCGTAACGTCGGCCAAATTATGGCACTTCTGAAACAGTTGAATATCGACAACAATACTATCGTATTCTTTACCAGCGACAATGGGCCGCAGTCCGGACCATGGCAGCCGTTGAGGGATTTTTTCAAAGGCGCTGGCCCATTGCGGGGCAGCAAAGGCCATTTGTATGAAGGTGGTATTCGGGTACCGTTTATCGCTCGTTGGCCCGGCAGGATTGAACCCGGCTCAACAAACGAACACATCGGAGGCTTCCAGGACATGATGCCGACGCTGGCCCAATTGGCTGGCGAAAAACCACCACAAAACGACGGTATTTCGATTGTGCCGACTCTTTTGGGAAGAAAACGTCGGCAGAAAAAACATGAGTACTTATTCTGGGGCGGGGCAGCCACCAGGGCTGTCCGGATGGGAAAATGGAAAGCCGTTAAGCCGGATAAGAAAACAAACTGGGAACTATACGACTTGTCAAAAGATATTGGAGAAACAAACAACCTCGCTTCTGTAAATCCTGAGGTCATCGCCAGGATGAAAAAATATGCTTCTGAAGCTTTTGTTGTAAATCGCAAACAAATAGGCGGCGAATGGCCGCACATCTCGGAGTATGTCCGCGGTGATCGTGTTGATAATTTGGGAAAGAAATAGCGAGCTTTCTTTTTTACTCAGTGATGGTTGGTTTTCTTAGTATCCTATAAAATTTTTAATCCATTCCTGTCAAAGCCCACATAAACAGAGGTTCGTTTGTTAATATGGCCGGGCCTTTGGGCCTGTACCTGCCTACTCCGGGATGTTCATACGGCGCAGAAGGTCTCCGAAGCGCGGGTCGTCCCGCAAGGGCTCGTAGTTGCGATTCCTCCCCATCCAAGGGATCCAGTTATGTCGGTATTCGTAACCCGATTCGAGGCGCCGGAATGCCTCGTCCTTTTCACCCAAGGATGCATAGATTTCAGCAACACCCCAAGCATTCTTTTGCTGGTATTCCTCTCCCAATTCAGCCAGTACATTCAGCGCCTCATCCCTCTGGCCGGCCAGAGCATAGGTATGCCCGAGACTCCATCCCCAATGAGGGGCGACCGCACGTGCCTTTTGGTGCAACGCGATGGCCTCCTCATACATCCCCTTTACTGCATATACATCTCCCAGGACGCACAACCCGACCGGGAAATCGGGATTCAGTTCGAGTGACTTCCGGGCCTCTTCTATCGCCTCCTCGTCTTGCCCTGCCCACCAATACTGCCGTCCAAGCCACGCAGTGTAGATGGGCTTAAGCGGATCCAGTTCCTGTGCTCGTTTCATTTCTGCCAGCCCTTCATCCAGGCGTCCGAGCAGGACAAGGTACCACGCATACTGGGCGTGAGCATCGGCTAAATTGGGCTTAAGTTCCAGGGCACGCTGGAAGCTCTGTTCCGCACCTGCCCAGTCCCAATCGTAGTAGAGTTTGACCTCAGCCAAAGCGGCATGGGCTTCGGCCTGAGTGTCGTCCAGTTCCAACGCTTTGAGTGCTGCCGCCTTAGCTCGTGGCAAGGCCTCCGGTGATGGTGCAGGGCCATGACCGATGATGCAGTAACCGAGCGCCAGTCCTGCGTACGGCAAAGGGTCCGCCGGGTCTTTTTCGATTGCTTGGTGCAGATATGCCAGGCCTTTTTCGTTTCCTTCCGGTGTGAATTTGTTCAAGTAAAACATCCCTTTGAGATATGCCTCGTAAGTCTCGGGATGAACCCGTCGGGCGCTGGCAAGCCGTATCTCTTCTTTGGGTGTCACCGCAACCTTGATTTCCCCGGCAATGGTCCGAGCCACCTCTCTTTGCAGCGCCAGTATGTCACCCATGTCTCGCTCGTAGCTGCCAACCCAGAGGTGCGTGTCTGTCGGCGCATGGATCAACTGCGCCGTGATCCGCACTTGTCCCCCGGCACGTAGCACCGAACCTTCCACCACCGCATCCACATTCAATTCCCGCGCAATCTCCGGCAGCGGCTTCTTGACATCCTTGTAATGCATGATCGATGTCCGCGATCTGACCCGCAGCGCCCCGATCTTTCCCAGGTTGGCAATCAGCGCCTCGGTCATGCCATCGGAGAAGTACTCCTGGTTCGGGTCGCCAGACAGGTTCACCAGTGGCAGTACTGCCAGCGACTCGATCCGGCCGGGACCGACCCCGCCCGTCAGTTGCTCCCGCCACTGGCCTATATTCAGTCCCACCACGATTGCCACCACGACAAAACCTATCGCCATTGCCCAGCGCCACAGTGCTCGGACTGGCACCGCTGGTCCGCTCAGAGTTTTTCCGATTTCAATAGCCGCATCTGCGATATCTCCAAGTCGCTCGTCTTGATTCTTCTCCAGGCAGTGGCGCAGTAGAACACGTATATTTTCAGGTGTTTTATTCGGCAGCAGTTCCCAATCA
This sequence comes from Planctomycetota bacterium, assembly GCA_014384025.1. Classification (GTDB taxonomy): domain Bacteria; phylum Planctomycetota; class Phycisphaerae; order Sedimentisphaerales; family Anaerobacaceae; genus NIOZ-UU13. The sequence goes on from JACNGQ010000217.1 coordinate 19,199, forward strand.
GGCTGCCGTTCTATAATGCGAGCCAGGGTGTCTGTGGCAGTGTCACTCTCAAACGGAGAGTGACCGGTAAGCATTTGGTAAATTATACAGCCAAACGACCAGATATCCGTCCTGTGGTCGGTAGGATTCCCGCGGGCCTGCTCCGGAGACATATAAGCCGGAGTGCCGATTATATGACCGGGCTCAGTTGAAGTGATTTCAATATCCGTACCTTCGACTACGGAGGTTTTGGCCAGACCGAAGTCCAGAACCTTGACACTCCCATCGGGAGTAATCTTAATGTTGCCGGGCTTAAGGTCACGATGGATGATACCTTTCTTGTGAGCTGCTGAAACTGCCTCAGCTATTTGCCGGGCGACTGAAAGGGCTTGCTCGACTTTCAACGGTTCGCGAGCAATCCGTTGGGCCAATGACTCTCCGGGGACATATTCGAGAACCAGGTAACTGACACCCTCATCCTGTTCGATGATCTCGTGGATAACTGCGATATTCGCGTGATTCAACGAAGCTAAAAGTTCGGCCTCGCGTCTAAAACGTATTCGCGAAGTTGAGTCATCTGCTAACTTAGCGGGAATACTTTTGATGGCAACAGATCGCTTGAGTTTAGTGTCATGGGCGAGATAGACCACTCCCATTCCCCCTCGGCCAATTACCTTGACTATTTCAAAGCTCCCGACTCTTTTACCAATAAGATTGTGTTCAGCCGCTGAATCTTCAAAATCGCTTTCATCTGCCTGTAGAAGAGAATCAAACAAAGAATCAATTTCCTGCAGATCTTGTATTCGTTTTTTGAGTTGAGCTTTACACTGAGGATACTGCCCGATGAATTCGTCTATATCAGGTTGCTCACCTCTAAAGTAAACACCTACGAATCGAGTCAGTGCTTCCTCAAGGACATTTGCCTGATTGTCATTCATCTGCGGGGCCATTAATCTTTCCCATAAGCGATTGTCAATGCCGCCATAGCACGAAACAATAACATGGGCACGGCATTTGTGCTCTTGCTTAACCTCTCTGCTATTTCGGCGTGTGAGAGTCCTTCGATTCTCTTGAGCACGATGACTTCTTTATATTCGGGCTTCAATGTGTTCAAGGCTTTTTCCAGCCTGTCCAGCGCCTCTTTTTTTCTCATGATGACGCTCGGCGTCGTCGTACCCATGGGCTCAGTTGCGCCATAAAACCAGCCCTCTGTACTGCTTCCTTCTTGTTTAAACGAGATTTCTTTGCGAATATCACGTTTGTCGGCGTGGTATTTTTTTAAAACATCATGAAGCTTGTTCTCCGCTATCTTAGACAGCCACCGTAGAAAATCTCCCTCGTTCCTATAGGTGAAGTCCTTTAAGCCTCCCAAAGCCAAAATAAGAGCATCTTGCACTAAATCGATGGAATCCAGCTTGGGCCTCAGTTTCGTATCTAATCGGAATCGAATAATCCGGCGTACTCTCTCACCGTAAACACTGCAAAGCTGATTCAAAGCAGGCTGATTTCCCTCTTTGGCTAAAGCAACTAAATGTTGGGTCTTTTGATCGTTGATAGGCTTCATCTTTCGCTAACCTCAAGAACTCACAGATATCAAATAATTATAACATCTTTTGAAATAATTTTCAATTGAATCGATAAGTTGTCACTTTTTTATCGTTGATAATAGTAGGCCCGGCAAGGCCGAAAATCAGACAAAATAATGTACTTTGCCAAAGGAGGTATGCATATGAGGTAAATAACAAGGTTTGCCAGCAATATATCTGGCAGTTGTGTAATAGGTGTATATGTGTTTTTCAAAAGTAACTTTTATAGAGATTCTAATCAATTAGGAGAAACTTCAATGAAAACAAGAATGATAAAAATAATTTCAATCGTATTGTTTTTGGTATTGGGCCTGGCTGCGAAGATTGTCAACGCGGATTTTATCTTCGACACTCCTACTGAAGTACTAAATGTTAATAGTTCGTCTCGCGACTTTAATCCATGTATCTCTGCCGATGGCCTGTCACTTTTCTTCATTTCCAACCGGCCCGGTGGGGTTGGAAGTATGGACATATGGGTAACAACGCGGGAAACGATATATGATCCCTGGGGCACGCCAGTAAATCTCGGGCCGACTATTAACAGTCCGGTTGGCGATGGGGGGGTGAGCATCTCGTCTGACGGTCTGTCACTCTACTTTAGCTCTGCCCGGTCCAGCGGGTACGGGAATGGGGACCTCTGGGTAGCGACGCGGGACACGACACACAACGAATGGGGTACCCCCATGAATCTTGGGCTAACCGTTAACAGTTCGGCTGACCAATGTTACCCAAGCATCTCGGCCGATGGGCTGGCGCTCTACTTTAGCTCAAATCAGGGTGGTGGGTATGGTGCGTATGACCTATGGGTGACGAGGCGGGAAACGATACACGAACCCTGGGGCGCAGCGGTTAATCTTGGACCGACGGTTAATACTTCAGCTTACGAAGTAGACCCTGGCATTTCGGCCGACGGCCGGACACTCTTCTTTGCCTCTGACCGGTCCGGCGGGTACGGCAGTGCTACTGACGACATATGGGTGACGAGGCGGGAAACGACAGATGATGACTGGAGTGAGCCCATGAATCTTGGGTCAGCCGTCAACAGTTCGGCGTGGGAAGATTACCCGAACGTCTCAGCCGACGGCTCTACCCTATTCTTCCGCTACAGCCAGTCTGGCAGGTGGAGTGGTGAGGATATATGGCAGGCGCCAATAATTCCAATCGTTGACTTTAACGGGGACGGAATTGTCGACAGTGCAGACCTGGACATACTAATTGACAACTGGTGCACAGATGAGTCTCTGTGCGATATCGCCCCTACACCTCTCGGAGACGGTATAGTAGATGTCCAGGACCTGCTCGTCCTTACTGAGTCTTTAAAGGAGGAAAAGGTAGATGTCAAAGCCGACATCGCTGCAATCGAGGATGTTCTGATCCAATATTGTGTCGCTATGGAAACTGGAGATTTAGAACTTTGGTTGTCCTTGCATGCAGATGACATAGTAAAGATGGCACCGGATGCTCCTGCCACTTTCGGAAAAGAGGAATTACGGGCAAGTACGAAACCCCTCTTCGATAACTTCACCATCGAGATGGACTACAATCGCGAGGAGATTCAGGTAGATGGTGACCTGGGATTTGCTCGTGGTACTTTCACAGCAACAATGACTCCCAAGGCAGTGGGAGATCCACTTTATATGGATGCTAAAACCTTGGGCATCTACAAAAGGCAGGCCGATGGTTCCTGGAAGCTTGCACGAAATTGCTATAACAGCAATGTACCTCCAGCCCCACCAGCACAGTAGAAACAAACCAAGCCGGCGGTGATAGACGGCAGCAACGGCGGGAAAACTCAGGGGATAAGGTACAATTCATATCACAAAACTGAAGGGCTGTGAGTATAAAACTTACAGCCCTTTTATGTTCTCTGGTGATAGTTCGTTTTTAAAATTTTCCAAGAAGTCAAAAGGGGCTTAATTATTTCAGGCAAATATGTTATCTTCATATAAGACAGGTTTTATTCTTGTGCTAAACTGATACGAAAAAATGTCAAACAGTATGCGACAGTTTTATATTTTCACTTTAATAGTACTTCTGCTGGCAGGGGGGGCAACCGCCAAGGCGGGTGCGGTTATAAAGTCTGCTCCCATAAAGGAAAAACAACTCGCTCTGCGGGAAGCAATAAAAGACCTGATGACAACTTTCGGAAGTCGTTATCTTGAAGGCAACAAGTATCTAACAAAGCTGGATGATATCGAACACCACAAGAACAAAGCGGCTCCGGCCGAAATTAAAAATATTGAAGCCGAATTAGCTGCTTTGCAGCGCAAAGCCCTGATTGCTAATCCGCTCGTAAGCGGTCAACCTATCCTTTTTATAGTGCGAAATCAGTACAAGAAAGACCACCACAACACAGCCACAATATTCAAAACCGGAGAAATAAACACAAACAGTTTTGAAGGCGGCGGAGCAATTAAAATTTTAGACCTGGCAAAAGGAGGTCGTACCAAGACGCTCATCGAATCTAACGAAGGTCTTGTCCGCGACCCGGAGGTTCACTTCGATGGTAAGAAGATTATCTTCTCGATGCGCAGGAACATCAGGGACGATTACCATATCTATGAGATAAATATCGACGGTACCGGTCTCAGGCAGCTAACATCGGCGCCCGGTGTGGCGGACTTCGATCCTGTTTACACACCCAATGATGACATTGTCTTTTCTTCGACACGCGAGCCGAAATACTGCATGTGCAACCGCCATATAATGGGCAATCTTTTCCGAATGGATGCCGACGGAGCCAATATTCACCAGATAGGCAAAAGCACTCTACACGAAGGCCACAGTTCGTTAATGCCGGACGGGCGAATACTGTACGACCGCTGGGAATATGTGGACCGCAACTTCGGAGATGCACAGGGTCTTTGGACCATAAATCCGGACGGCACCAACCAAGCGGTTTACTGGGGCAACAATACCAACTCTCCCGGTGGTATAATAGATGCTCGTGTTATTCCCGGAACACAGCAGGTACTTTGCATATTCGGCTCATGTCACGACAGACCCTGGGGCGCCCTGGCTATCATCGACCGCCGGCTTGGTATTGACGGCCGTGAGCCCGTAATAAGGACATGGCCCGCCGATGCAGTCGAACGTGTCGGAAAAGGAGACTTCGATGCGTTCCTGAGCGTAAATCCAAAGTACGAAGATCCGTACCCATTGAACGATAAATATTTCTTATGTTCGCGGATGACCGGCCGGGGCGAACAGATGGGAATCTACCTGGTTGATATTTTCGGCAATGAGATTCTTCTGCACGCCGAAGAGCCGGGCTGTTTCGACCCAATGCCGCTGAAGCCGCGAGCTCAACCGCTGCGAATTCCCTCTCGGCGCGACTTCGATAACAAACATGGTTACTTCTATATCGTCAATGTTTACGAAGGCACCCACATGGCAGGAGTGGAACCCGGCACGATCAGGTATCTGCGCGTGATTGAGTCACCGGAAAAGCGTTTCTGGACCCATTCACAATGGGGTGGCCAGGGAGTACATTGTCCGGCCATGAACTGGCACAGTTTCGAGAATAAACGCATACTCGGCACGGTTCCTGTCGCCGAAGACGGCTCGACATACTTCGAAGTACCATCCGACAGGTTCGTATATTTCCAGCTCCTCGACGAAAACAAGATGATGGTCCAGTCTATGCGCAGCGGAACAATCGTCCAGTCCGGAGAAACAACCGGCTGCGTCGGCTGTCATGAGAATCGCCGGGGCGCGCCGGCACAACTGAGCAGAAAAATACCAATGGCTCTGCAGAATCCGCCGAGCAAACTTAACGGCTGGCACGGAAAACCGCGAATATTCAGCTATATAAAAGAAGTACAGCCGGTTTTAGACAAGCATTGTGTTTCATGCCATGATTATAATAAAGACGAGGGTAAGCAACTCAATCTTGCCGGCGACAGGACGAATACATTTAATACATCCTACAATGAACTTTGGCGAAAGAAATACATTAATGCCATCGGCGCCGGACCTCATGAAACTCAGCCGGCTTACTCGTGGGGCTCACACACAAGTAAAATTATAAAGGTCATTCTCGCCGGACACTACGATGTCAAATTAACCGACGTCGAATTCGAAACTATCGCAACGTGGATTGATTTGAACGGAGTTTACTATCCCCGCTACGACACAGCTTATCCCGATAATCTGACCGGGCGGTCTCCGCTTAATAACGAACAAATCGAACGACTCAGTGCGTTAACTGGAATACATTTTGTAAAACTGGCGGCTCATAATAATAATTCCGGTCCTCAGGTAAGCTTTGACCGGCCGGAGCTGAGTCCGTGTTTAGGCAAAATCAAAGAAACAAACAGTCCGGAGTACATCGAGGCCCTGGCAATTATTTGCGCCGGCAGCCGGATGCTTGAAGAGCGGCCGCGTGCGGACATGCCGGGCTTCGAGGCCTGCACTATTGACCAGCAGCGCCAACAGGAATATGCGGCGCGTCAACAAATCGAACTGCGCAACCGCCAGGCGATTAACAAAGGTCAGAAAATTTACGACATTCCTTCGCAATAGCTTAAATAATTTGCCATTTAACCGCATTTTATTTGACTCTCCATAACTCTTTCAGCACCTGATACATATCGGGGTCGTGCTGTTTTAATTCGGCGCGTACAAAGGGATAAAAATCGTTGGTGCCGAAAAAAGCTTCGGAACATTCGGCGAAATATTCCTGGTCATTATTCAGTGCATAAGCACGTCTGGGCTTTCCTGCGATGTGCAGGACAGCCTCATATTTTTTACTTTCCACCATCTTCTTGTATGCCTGGTTGATTTTCTTATTATCGTAACCGAGAACACAGTGATGATAGGAATGGGCCAGCTCGTGCAAGACCATCCAGGGCTGGCCTATAGTCCATGTGAGAAAATTCTCGGCATTTGCTATCTCAACGCTTTTCGCTTTTTCGGGATTGAAATTGTTATTACTAAGCCATTCTTTGCTCGGATGGTAGCACATACATGGATGGCGCGGGGCCTTATACTCGACCCAAATAGGTATTCGACGTATTTCCTCCAAGGCCTCCTTCGGCACAACCCGGGTAACCTGATAAAGCTGGAACCTCAACAGCTTCAACGTGTCTTTGGCAAGCTGTGGATGGCCTGTCAAAAGCTCATTGTTAACGAGTATTTTCCAGCCTTGAATTTTCTGAACGTTGTAGTTAGAAGTTGGGGTGTATTTAGCGGATGCGAGACAAAAGATTGATAACATAGAGCAAATAATCATAGTTTCTTTCATCAGAAATAATCTCCTGAAATTAAGGTTTTCCATCGCGTTTATTTTTAATGCCGGTAAGCGGGTAGAGTATATATAAATCCGGTAATATAGGCAAGAATAAAGATTGGGTTTGTTTTGGCTTTGTTTTGGGTTTGAATTGGGTTTGTTTTGGCTTAAATTGGCTTTGAATTGGCTTTGTTTTTTCATGGCTTCTATTTGCAAATTCTTTGTAATTGCTTGTCATGTCTAAGTTTATGTTTATTTTAGCATTTCTAAAATTGGGTTTGTTTTGCATAAAAGGGTGGATTTGTAGAGCGCTCTCTACAAGTGTAGAGGAAAAATGAGTGAAGAGTGA
>JACNGQ010000248.1 GCA_014384025.1 Planctomycetota bacterium
TAACTGGATAACAAAACAGGATTTGACTCAGTTGCACTTGGGAGTTGAATCCGCCTATGTTGTCACAAATAAACGAACAATTAACTCCAAAATAATGTTCAAACACCACTCCGAAAATATTCTTTTTTCTTTCCTCATCGTATCTTTCAGATATTCCAAGCCCAAAAATTACATTTTGGTGATTAAAATCATCCAGTATCAGGTTTTCCACTTTTATAAAACGTAATGTAACTACTGAATGATGGTGAAATACAAATATTTTCCCATCATTTGTTTTTTAATCATAACTACTGCATATGGTTTCTTTGTAAATCTCAAACACAGCAATACCTCACGAAAAAATTAATCTCAACGATTAATCCCACGCCAGCGCTGAAATCAGCTTTTCCCTCTCAGCCCGACTGAATTCCTGCCCATAGAATCTCAAAAAAACTTCTCTTCTCATATCCACCTCCGTTATCCCGGGACGGTTGTTAGATATGGAACTGCGTACTATCTCTTTGGCGGTATCGTACATAGAGCAGCCCATTTGCAAACGCTCCTGGCCGGTCTTGCCCATCATTAATTCTCGAAATCGAACAGCAACCTCAGGATGCGTGTCATTCATTGTGTTGCCTCTTTGTAAATCTGTTCCAAATCCAATCCACGAACCCAATCATCAATATATTTTAAGTCTAAATCGTCAACTGTTTCTATCAGATTTCTGACATCTTTTAACTGCATCTCTGAGTGGCTTTCTTTTGCCCAGACCAGCTTGGATATTACCAAATCTTCGGCGGAGACGAACCACATAGGACTCTGTTCTATTAGAACCTGCTTTCTGCGTGAAAATGCGCCTTGCTGATATTCGGAAGACTTTTTAATAATGAAATCTATTTTGATAACATACTGATTATAGATTAAGTTAAACATACCCTGTCGAGAGACTTCATTCGCGACCGTTTCTCTATTTACATAAAAATCATCCTCAAACAAACCTACAAATTTATCGATATCTCCCTGCTTTAATTCTATTACCACATCTATATCCCTGGTCATCCGTGGTACTGTGTAATAATTCGCCGCGATAGAGCCGGAAATCATATAATTAATGCCAGCTTCTCTTAAACGCTGAGTAACTATTTTCAGAACTTCAAGCTCTTCGCTCATACATCACCTTTATGTAGCATAAATTTACAATGCGGCATAAAATAGCATAGCACATTATACTTCCAACAACAAGACAATGCGGCACTCTTTTATAATCCAATGATCAATCCCCCCTACATTGACATTCCCCATTTTTTCAGCTAATATCCATTTCGATGAAAGAAAATCACAAACCAATAAATATTCTCGGTATCGAGACAAGTTGCGATGAAACCGCCGCGGCTGTTGTTGCAGACGGCCGCACTATCAAATCCTCCGTCGTGGCCTCGCAAACCAAACTGCACGAAAAATACGGGGGCGTCGTCCCGGAACTTGCCTCCCGCGCACACATCGAAAAAATATATCCTGTTATAAAAGAGGCAATGGAACAGGCTGGTGTCGCCAAAGATAATATTGACGCAATCGCAATCGCCAATCAGCCCGGCCTGACCGTCGCTCTGGTCGTTGGCGTTACCGCAGCCAAAACGCTCAGCTTCACCTGGAACAAACCGCTTATAGCAATCAATCACCTGCACGCTCATCTTCAGTCGGCTATGCTGTCCGAAGAACAATTAGAACTCCCGGCCGTCGCTCTAATCGTATCAGGCGGGCATACCTGCCTTTACGATTATCATTCGCCGCTGGAACCGAAACTTCTCGGCACAACCATCGACGACGCCGCCGGCGAAGCCTTCGACAAGGTCGCATCTATCCTTAAGCTGCCCTACCCCGGCGGACCCAGTATCGAAAAAGCCGCCGAAAAAGGAAATCCGGATGCGATAAAATTTCCGCGCTCAATGCTCGGCCGCAATTCGCTGGACTTTTCTTTCAGCGGCATCAAAACAGCCGTCCTGTATTATTGCCGCGGCCAGGATATGAAAAGCGAAAACAAGGTCGATTCGATGAACGCTCAGCAAATCGCCGATATCGCTGCTTCTTTCCAGGCCGCCGTTGTGGATGTACTCGTAAAAAAAACAAAGCGGGCCGCAAAAAAATACAAAGCAAAAACCGTCCTGTTGGGCGGCGGAGTAGCGGCCAATAATAAATTGCGAACCTGTCTGCAGCAAATGTGCGATTCGGATGTCCCGCCCAAAAAACTGCTCGTCGCCCCAAAACGATATTGCACTGATAACGCAGTTATGGTAGCCTCTTTGGCATATTATAAATTCAGGGCCGGGCTTTTCGCAGACCTGACCCTTGAGCCAAAAGCGCATAGTGGATAGTGGACAGTACCTAATTATCTGCGAACTATGAATCCGCAACCAGGAATGAATTTAGAGAGGTGAAAAATTCAGGTTGAACAATTAAAAAAATTATTGGAACATGTCAGGAACGGCCAAATCGATATCGATGAGGCGGTTGAGAAACTTCGCCATTTGCCCTTCGAGGATTTAGGTTTTGCTTGCATTGACCATCACCGTCAAATCCGCCGAGGCTTCCCGGAGGTCATCTTCTGCCCCGGAAAAACCACCGAACATATAATTAAAATCTTCGAGTCCCTCGCCGCAAAAGGAAATAATGTCCTGGCCACCAGGGCCAAGCCTGACGTTTTCGAGGCACTGGCAAAAACCGGCAAATTCCCCAAAGCACGATACGAAGAATTAGCCCGGGCTATCATCCTTGTGCAAAAAGAGCCGCCGGCCTCAAAGTCCGTCCTGCCGATAGTTACCGCAGGGACCGCTGATATACCCGTCGCCAGCGAAGCGAAAGTGACCGCAGAGATTATGGGCCAGCGAACTGAGCTGATTTGCGATGTCGGAGTCGCCGGCCTGCACCGACTGTTCAAACATCTGCCAAAACTACAGAACGCAAATGTCGTTATCGTCGTAGCGGGGATGGAAGGAGCGCTGGCCAGCGTGATGGGCGGTCTTGTCAATTGCCCGGTAATAGCTGTGCCGACCAGTGTCGGTTACGGTTCCAGTTTCGAGGGGCTCTCGGCTCTTTTGACGATGTTGAATAGCTGTGCTTCCGGCGTCACCGCCGTCAATATAGACAACGGATTTTCCGCAGCCGTCACTGCGACGCTGATAAACAGAAAGATAGACTCTAATAACAAATAGTTCAGGCACAAAGCAGCAAAGGAATGCAGATAATAGATACTATCCCGAAACTAAAGCCCAGGGCTGTTGACGCCCACAAAGGCGATTTCGGCAAGGTCTGTATTATCGCCGGAAGCACGGGTATGAGCGGAGCCGCCGCCCTTGCGGGCCGGGCCGCCCTGCGCGCCGGCGCGGGCCTTGTGCGAGTTGCAACACCGAAAAGCGTTTTGCCGATAGTCGCCTCAATAGAGCCATCCTTTACCACTATCGCCCTGCCCGAAGACAGCCTCGGCCGAATTTCAACAAATGCAATCAATCCTGTCCTCGAAGCCGCCGGCCAAAACGATTGCCTGGCGTTCGGCCCGGGCGTTGGCATCAGCGGCGCACTTCGTTTGCTCCTCGAAACGCTTCTCGAACAGGACCGGCTCCGCATGATTATAGATGCCGACGGCCTGAATAATCTCGCCGGCATCAAAGACTGGCCCACCGGACTAAAAGCAAGTCTGATTCTAACTCCCCACCCCGGTGAAATGAAACGCCTGTGGTCGGCCCTGCTAAGAGGCCCGCTCCCGACCGACCGCCAGCAACAAGCCGTCCAATTGGCTCAGCACACGAAAACCGTTGTTGCCCTCAAAGGAGCGGGAACCGTCGTTACTGACGGTCAAAAAGTTTACATCAACAAAACCGGTAATCCCGGTATGGCCACAGCCGGCTCAGGTGACGTATTAACAGGTATCATAACCGCCCTCGCAGGCCAGGGCTTGAACAACTTTGACGCCGCGGTACTGGGCGTCTATATCCACGGCATGGCCGGTGATATAGCGGCAGAAAACCTCGGGCAGACCAGCCTCATAGCTACCGACATAATCGATGCACTGCCTGAGGCCTTTGAAAAGATTGACGACTCAATTTGAAAATTTGAACAATTGCAGTGGATTCCTGCTTTTTCAGGAATTATGGATGGATTCTCGATACTATTGCAAGAGAACAACACCCCATCACCAAACATTTTAAGCCACTGCCTTCGAGTATTGAATACCCAACAAAGATAAATTAAATAGATGAAAACAAAAAAACTCAGATCACGAATAGTGGTGCCCTTCGACATTGTTATTGTAACCTTTTCGCTGCTGGTTGCAGTTTTAGGTTACTATGTAATAAAGAAAGACATTATAAAAAGGGCACAGACAAAGGTAAACAACGACCTGAATTCTGCTCGCGAAATTTATACTCAGGAACTTGATAACGTTAAAGACGTTGTACGATTTACCGCTGATAGGTTTTTTATAAATGATGCCATTTCGACACAAGATAAAGACACTCTCGATAAAGAGCTGGACAGGATAAGAACATCGGAATCTATAGACGTCCTCACTCTTACCGACGCATCCGGAAAAGTCCTCTCACGAAGCCGAAATTCATCAGTGACCGGGGACAACCAGGCCTCCGACACACTTATCAGCAAGGTGCTTTCAAGCAGAGAAGTTTTTGCTAGAACAGTTATTGTACCCCGGCAGGAACTCATAAAAGAAGGCGAAGACCTCGCCGAGCAGGCAAATATAAGTTTCATACCTACGCCAAAAGCAAAGCGAAAAACTGAAATCCATGAAACTTCAGGAATGATGCTCAAGGCCGCTGCACCCGTATTCGGGTACGATGGAAAGTTGTCCGGCATTCTCTACGGCGGAAACTTACTGAACAGAAACTATAAGATTGTGGATAAGGTCAAAGAGATTGTCTATAAAGGAGAAACATACAAAGGAAAGGACATCGGAACAGTAACAATCTTCCAGGATGACCTTCGTATCTCAACTAATGTTAAGGCAAAAGACAATACCCGGGCAGTCGGAACGCGGGTTTCCGAAGAGGTGTACGAACAAGTCCTGGTAAAAGGACTGCCCTGGGTCGCAAGGGCATTTGTCGTAAACGACTGGTATAAAACTGCGTATGAGCCCATCAGAGATATAGATGACAAGATAGTGGGAATTCTTTATGTCGGAATCCTTGAGCGGCCTTTTACCAATATGGCGAGAAATATATTAATCCTTTTTCTCGTGATAGTATGTCTCGCTACTGCTTTGGCGGCCTCACTTGAAATAGTTCTAACAAGAACAATTTCTCGCCCTGTTGAGCGTATGCTAAAAGCAACAAGGAAACTTTTTGATGGAAGTCTCGGATATGAAGTGGACAAAGAAACCGGAACCATGGAATTCGATGAGCTTGCCGACTCTTTCAATAAGATGTCCGCACAGCTACAGGATAGAGAAGAGTCTCTTAAAAAAATAAATGAGCAACTCGCCACACTGAACAAAACTTACCTCGACCTGGTGGGTTTTGTCTCACACGAGCTTAAGGGAATAGTCGCTACGACTCTTCTGAACGCCGCTGCTGTACGAGACGGGCTCTTTGGACAGATAAATGAAAAACAAAAACAATCTCTTCAGTCGGTAACAAAAAACTTGCACTACCTGAGAGAAACCGTCAGAAAGTTCCTCGACTTGAGCAGAATAGAAAAGGGCGAGCTGGAAGTTAATAAAAAGCAGGTTAGCCTGAGGGAAGACGTCTTTGAGCCGTGCATGGAGATCTTTAACGCCGAGATTACCGACAAAAAGATGACAGTCACAAACAACATCGCCGCTGAAATCAAAGTCAACGGCGACCTTGATTTGTTGCATATCGTGGCAAATAACCTTCTCGGTAACGCCGTCAAATATGGATTGGAAAAAGGAAAGATAATAATCAGCTCAGAGGACCTCGCAGACAAAGTGCAAATCGAAGTTTATAATGACTCCAGGCCGATCAGAGAGGAGGAAAAAGAAAAGCTTTTCAAAAAGTTCTCAAGGCTGGAAGATTCTAAAGACAAGAAAATAAAGGGGACGGGTCTTGGCCTGTTCCTGACCAAAGAGATTATCACACAGCATGGCGGTGATATTTGGGTCCGGCCGGAAGAAAATGGAAACTCCTTTATCTTTCAGCTTGAAAAATATACTGATTCTGAATAGAAGAAACGCCTTATAATAAGCTCTTTTATTTTATTGCTCTCTCGGACAAAGCGATTATAATGACCATCAATTTTATACCAATAAAGCAATGGAATGAGTTAGAGGACAAATAAGAGGAAAGGATTTATTATGCAGCTCAATCTCCTTGATATCACTGTGTTTGTGGGATTCATCGCCGCTGTTATCACAATCGGACTCTGGAAAAGCCGGCATGAAAAAACCAGCGAAGACTACTTCCTGGCAGGTCGCGGCCTTAAATGGTGGCTGATTGGCTTTTCACTGATTGCCGCCAACATCTCATCAGAGCAGTTGGTCGGTATGAGCGGAAATGCCGCCAGCCACGTCGGCCTCGCCATAGCAAGCTATGAATGGATGGCCGCCGTAACACTTGTTGTAGTGGGTTTCTTTTTTCTACCGTATTTTCTGAGGGCGGGAATTTTTACCATGCCGGAGTTCCTGGAATACCGCTATAACGGCACCGCTCGCACCATCATGGCCGTAGCAACTATCTTTATTTATATGCTCCTGTTAGGCTCGGTTACTTATTCCGGTGCACTGACGGTTAACACGATGGCGGGCAAGATGGGCTACGACGTACCGATTGCCACGGCCGCGCTCGTAATCGGCTTGATTGCGATGATTTACGTAACCGCCGGAGGACTCAAAGCCTGTGCCTGGGCAGATTTGATCCAGGGAAGCGCCCTGATCATCGGCAGTGCGATTGTGATGATTTACGCATTTAAAAAACTTGGCTCCACTACGGACGAGCTTGCCTTTGTGGAAAATGTAAAGACCGGCGCAGTTGGCCTCAAGACCTTTGCTCAGGATACCGGATCCATCGACCGCTTCTGGCAGCTCAACAAGGTACGAATGAATATGTTCCTGCCGAAGGATGATAAGGTCCTGCCGTGCACGGCACTTCTTCTTGGCCTGTGGATTCCGAATTTCTACTACTGGGGACTTAACCAGTACATCACGCAAAGAACGCTGGCTTCGGAGTCATTGGCAGAAGGACAAAAGGGTATCGTGTTCTCGGCATTCATGAAGCTGCTGATTCCGTTTGTTGTCGTCATTCCGGGCATCATAGCCTTCAATCTCTACGCGAAGGATATGCAGGATCAATCGGTCACCGACAATGCACCGGTAATCGCAAAGTACATGATGGCCAATCGGGACACGCAATTGGTTGAGATAGCACAGGCGCCGAACGAAGATGCTATTGCCAACTGGCCGCTTGGCAGGTTCATGATTGCCGTATTTCCGGATGATGCTGCTCTCAAGGCCATTAAATCGAAGAATCCCTTTGTCCTTCCTCTGACCCAAAACAAGCTCGATGGGTTGGAGGTCTCTCAGTACACAGTATTTGAATCGGATGACAAGTCATGGAAGTCGGCATTCCCTGGCCTGGCGGCAGAACTGGAAATATATAACGCCTCTGTAACAGATGCCGCCGCACAGGCAAACGTCAGCGTCACAAGCGAGAAGTTTATCGCATATAAATACGACACCGCCCTCGGACAACTGCTCAGCAGTGTCCTGCCGCAGAAGACCGGCTTAGTGGGCTTCGTTCTTGCGGCGTTATTAGGGGCGATTGTCAGTTCGCTTGCGGCGATGCTAAACGCCGCTTCAACCATTTTTACGATGGATATTTTCAAAAAATATATCAGCCCTCAGGCCGGACAAAAAGCTGTAGTCATGCTTGGACGAATATGTGTCGTGGTCTTTTCTTTCATCGCTGTATTGCTGGCCCCGCAGTTGGGCAATCCCAAAATAAGTAACAGCATCTTCACCATCATTCAGGAAAGTCAGGGCCTGATATCACCCGGTATTCTTGCCGTGTTTGTCTTCGGCCTAGTTTGCCGCATCGCACCGCCGATTGCAGGTGTGGTCGGACTGCTTACGAATATCGTCTCTTATGGAGGCATGTATCTTATGGGCCGTTATAAAATCGGCCCGGATATTCAGTTTCTAAATCGAATGGCCATTTGTTTCGGATTGTGCATAGTTGTGATGACCATCATCACACTGCTCAAGCCTCTGGCCGAGCCTATTGAGTTCAAACAGCATTCGACGCTGGACCTCCGCTCTTCCAGCGGGGCCAAGATAGCAGGCATTTTCGTTGTGGTCATAACACTGGTTCTTTACTTCCTGTTCAGCCCGATAGGCCTTGCGAAATAACAGTGGTGGCTTTTTAAGAGTTGTGGAATGGAACTAACAAAAGATGGACAAAACGCTTTAGGTAAAATTCTAAAGTCTGCTATAGACAACGCTGTCGATATCAAGGGCGGCAGGATAAGAAGAACATCATCTCGCTTCTGTCTCGGTGTCGAGCATGGCGATTACAACGGCACTGAACTTTTCGGCGTTGGAACCGACAGGTTCATCTGGCTGGCCTATAAGCCTAACGGCACTAAGAAAATCAGGCTCTTTAGCGCCAATTTCCCCGATGATGGAGTCATAGAATTCGAGCTGGGAAATGTCCCTGAACCTAAGTCGCCAGATATAGCCCGGACGTGGGGACGCTTCGCCTACGGTGTCGAGTATATCTTAAGACGCGAAGGCTACAAACTCTCACAGGGCATCGACGGCGTCCTATACGGAAACATCCCCGGCGGCGGAATGAGCCGCTCGGCGTCCCTGAGCTTGAATCTGATTCTCTCGCTCTTCGACGCCAACAGTATCGAGGTCGAGGAGAAAATCAAAATCGTCGATCTGGCCCAGGCCGTCGAAAATGATTATATCGGCTCTCCCTGCGGCCAGCTCGACCAGACAATGATACTCTTCGCCCACGAGAGAATGGGAACATACTACAACCCAAAAGACCGCTCAATAGAGTATGTACCAATCGGCTCCGGCGCAACTGATTTCCGTATCGTCGTACTCGATACCGGAACCGACCGACCGGGCCTGGAAAAATCAACTTACGCCGTCCGCAGGGCCGAATGTGAAAAGCTCGTTTCAATACTACAGAAAGCCGGTTATGATATAGCGTCCCTTGCGGACATAAAAGACGAAACAGTTTACAAAAAGATTATGGGCGAATTCGGCGAAAGTCACCCCGACCTGTGCGACCGCTTAAAATATATTTTCAATGCTCAAAATCGGTTCTATAAAATGCTCGAAGCATGGAAAACCGGTGACATCGAAACCGTCGGACAGATTTTCAGAACAGACGGCATCGGCCTGAGGGACGATTACAAAATATCCGGCCCCGAGCTGGAAACAATGTGTGATATTGTCCGAACTGAACCGGGCGTACTGGGAGAGCGTATGTTAGGGGGCGGCGACAAGGGCGCATCGGGCGCTTTGGTTCGGGCCGAATGTATAGAAGACGTAAGGAAGGCCGTTGATACCGCCTATCCGCGCAGCCGTCCCGAGTTCGCCGGCAAACACGCCGTTCACGTCTGTAGGGTAGTGGATGGTGTCAAAGTTTACGAAGGTCTGTTGTAACTGGAACAAGACTGTTTATGTTGGAAAAAAGCTCCTCGTCAGTTAAAGGTACGTTCGAAGCTACCGCCTCTTCCAACAAACAATTTGGACCGCGATTCTATAAGCTAAAACTTGAGTTCTCGGCCGACGGCGCAAAAGCCTTTGCGGATTTCAACCCGGGACAGTTCGCCGAATTAGACCTTTCCCATACCGCCCTGCCGCCCGAAGAATCCATACCGGAAGATTTGCTCGATGCCGCCGAACGCAAAATACTGCTTCGCAGGCCTTTCAGTTTCACTAACGTAACCGCCGAAAAAAACAAAACCATCGCCGAGCTTCTTTATTGCGTAGTCGGCCCGGCCACGCTGAGAATGACAACCATCTCCCCCGGCGACTTTCTAAGCGTAATCGGTCCTTTGGGAAATGGTTTCTCTGTACCGGATGGCAAAAAAACGGCCCTTCTCGTCGTTGGCGGAATGGGCATCCCGCCATTACTGCATCTTGCAAAACACATCACTACTGGTCCCCAAAATCCCAGGCTCGATATAATTGCATTCGCCGGCGCAAAAACAGCAAAAGAGCTGCCTTTTGAAAGTTGCCTCGATGAAATTTCGCAGCAACTGGGCTTTTCAATACCCGAGTTCGCTAAGTACGGTGTAGAATCACTCATCGCAACAGATGACGGCTCCGCCGGTTATAATGGCTTTGTCACCGACTGCCTTGCCGAATGGCTCAGCAAATCCTCCCTGCCCGCCAAAGAAATTATCATTTATAGCTGTGGCCCGGAATCCATGCTGGCAAAAATGGTCCAACTCGCTAAAGAAAAAAAAATCGACTGCCAGCTTAGCCTCGAACGAAGAATGGCATGCGGCATAGGCCTGTGCCAAAGCTGCGCCGTCGAATGCCGGGTAACCGGCTCGAATGAAACCATTTACAAAATGTGCTGCAAAGACGGCCCAGTCTTCGACAGCAATGAAGTTATCTTCTAACAATCTGCAAAAAAGCCAAATAATATATTCTATTCATTAGTATTCTCACCTGATCGTTTACAGAATGTCCCGTTCAGCTTTTCTCAGCTTTTTTATTGCCTCAAGCTGTAAGACAGCCTCCTTATCTCGAAGACGGTTCATCGTTTTTTTTGCTTTTATCAAAGCATCCACACTCAGCACACGCATCTTCATTTTTTCAACTTCAATTAGCTCGCTTTCCTGTTTAACTTCACCGTAGTCACCAAGGCCATCAATAAAACTTAAGCAATCCAATTGGCCAATGTCCGTATCGAGGTACAAATTCTTAAATTTGCCGCACGTCTGCTCCGCCAGCTTAAGCTTCTTCCGGCCTGGTGTCATCCGATGCACAGGGTGTAAATCCGAGATGGCTTTTTGCAGAGCAAGCAAAGTAGCAGGCTTAAAGTCGCAGCATATATCTATATCCTGAGTCACATAAGTACACCCGTGCACAACGCCTGCAAAACCGCCTATTATCACAAAATCCACCCCGGCGTTAACAAGCCGTTCAAGCAGGTTGAAAAAATCGCTGCTCACAGTCTTCTCGCTCCCTTAAGTTTCTCTGCCGTATTCAGCGCGATTTGATGTCTGATAATACGCTCACTGTAGCTTCTGCGGATATTGTCAACCAGCATCGAAACATCTATCCCATAGTCAATTGCCGCTCGGATTTCTGCCGCTTCAGGATATTTACTCGTCGCTTTTCTGCTCTTTGATTTTGCTGTCATACCCTCAATTATAAGCCCCCGCCGCTGCGGCTTCAACATTTAAGCGATCATCTCCCCAGCATTTTTGAATTTTTCTCGTCGTCACTTCGAGTGAAGCTCATCTCGGTCGAGAAACAATTAAGAACTGTCATTCCTACAAAAGCAGTAATCCACGTGAGTTGCGAGTTACGACCGACTGGTAATACTTACGCCACCGCCGCCGTTTCCTCTTCATGCTCGCCGAATTTGACACTTATCTTCTTACTCACTCCCCGTATCTGCATCGTTATCCCGAACAGCACATCCGCAATACTCATCGTGCGCTTGGCGTGCGTGATTACTATGAACTGCGACTCTTTTTGAAACTCCCGCAGCAGCATATTGAAACGCTCGTTATTTGCCTCGTCCAAAGCAGCATCAACCTCGTCGAGGAAACAAAACGGCGACGGCTTCGTCTTGAAAACCGAAAACAGCAGCGCAAGCGCCGTCATTGACTTCTCACCGCCGCTAAGCAGCGATATGCTCCTGGTCTCCTTGCCGGGCGGGCGGGCAATAACCTCTATCCCTGCCTCAAGAATATCCTCTGCGTCCTCAAGCATTATGTCCGCCTTACCCCCGCCGAACAGCTTGCGGAAAATCTCCTGGAAATGTCCCCGTATCTCCTCAAAGGTCTGCTGAAATTTCTCTCTGCTCTTCTTATTAAGCCGGCTTATCAGTTGCTGCAGCTGCCCCCTGCTGCTGTTGAGGTCGTGAACCTGCTCGCTTAAAAAGTCATGCCGTTTTTCGAGCGTCTCCTGCTCATCTATCGCGTCGATATTGACGTTCCCGAGCCTCTCAATCTTTTCCCGAAGTTCGGTTATCTCCTCTTTGACCTTGTCCCAGTCAACATCTTCATGGCTGTAATCTTCATAAGCCTCGGCCAAATCAATCTGCAACTGTTCCTGCACCCTCTCGATCAAATCCTGCTGCCTAACCTCCAACTGGCTCAATTCTATTTTAAGCTCGTTAATTTTGCGATCAGTCTCTTCTTTCTCGGCGCGTCTGAGCCGGATAAGCTCTTCCGCCTTTTTTCGCTCTACCAGCAGTCTCTCAACCTCTTTATGCAATAATCGACTGCACTCCTGGTTCTTTTCTTTTTCAACAAACAGCTCCGAGACCCCCGCCTCGCAGTCAAGAATGTCCCGCTGGGCCTGTGCCAATTGCTCGCTGCAGTTTTTAATTTCATTCTGCGCCGTCTCAGCGGCCGCCCTGTTCTCCTGAATCTGGCTTTGCAGGCTCGCGGTTATCTGCTTCAATGCCTTACTCTGCTCGGAAACCTGTCCCAAAGCCACCTTCAAATCGGTAAGCTTGTTTACCAATATCTGCTGCTGTTCTTTTTGCTCGGAATATTTCGCCTCAAGCTCTTCTATGTGCGCCGTCCTCTGATTGTTTACCTCTTCCAGTTCCTCTAATTTCTGCTTCGAGTCGTACTCCTTCTGAACCGACTGCGCTATCTGTTCGGCCAGCATATCAATCTCACTGGCTAACAAAGGCTCTTCCTGTCGGAGCCGTTGGATATTCTGCTCTATCAGGCTAAGCTTCGAGCCTACCTGCATCTTTTCCGTGTGCGCCTCATACACCGCCGTCCGCAAATCTTTACACAGCTCATCCAGATGTGCTTTCGTCTGATTGTTTTTCGCAATCTGGCTTTCAATCCCTTCGATTTCTGAAGCGATATTGCCGATGGTCTCCTGAAGCTGACGAAGACGGCTTTTGCGCGATATTAAACCGCTCGCTTTACCCAAAGGCCCCAGCTTTATCATCCCGTCGCCGCTTAAGAATTCACCCCTCAAGGTAACAAACTTAAATTCATCCGGTACACTATTAGCCAGCTCTACCGCCTCTTGCAGAGACTCGACAACTAAGGTCTTGCCGAGCAGTTTCCAGGCCAGCGCCGCGTATTTACTGTCGAACTTTACAAATTCAACAAGCCTGCCTTTAACACATTCGAATCCGGACCAGTCATTTGTATCTACAAACGGCTCTACCTTATCAAGGCTTATGAAATTTACCCTGCCGTCAAGTTCTCGAATCCTCTCAATATCAGCCAGCATCCTGCCTGTGCTGTTGATTACAAGCGCATCAGTCTGCCCCTCGAGGGCCGCCTCGACTGCATTCGCATATTCGACGCCGGTTTCTATCGTTTCCGCCAATATTCCTTCGACGTAATCGAATTTGTTATCAATCGCCCTCTCCTGCAATATGCTCTTAACACCCGCTTTAAGCCCCTCACGCCTTTTCTCCATATCCGTCAATATCGTCAGCTCGCTGTTCAGTGCGCTCCGCACCTCTTTACTGTGAGCTAATCGTTTATTATCCATTACCAATGCTTCGTTGAGTTCTTCGCTTTTTGAGCGCTTGGATTCCAGGCTCTCCTTCAGCTCACCTAAGACCTTTTCAATATCATCATGACGGGCGTTGTGCTGTGCCTTTTCAGTCAACAGCCTCTCTAATTCGGCACGAGCGGTTTCCGCACGCCCCGCAAGGCGGTCTTTCTGGCTCGATAAATTGTTGCGATAAACTGAAATGCTCTGGACCTCGTTATGAAGCTGTGCCGTCCTCCGGACTATGTCGATAATTCCCGATTTCTCATCTTCAAGATGAGCCTCTAATGACGTACATTCGGCATTCACCTCCTGGATGGCTTTTTGGATTTGCTCAACCGCCCCGCTTTTCTCTTCAAGCATCTTTTCGCAGTTCGCCAGCTCACTGATATATTGTGCCGAATTTTGCTCGAATTGCTTCTTCTGCTCCCGAAGTTTTTCAATCTTCTCTCGCGCGGATTGTTCTCGTTCCTGCAGCTCGGAAATCCTCGCTCGCAAAAAATCAATTCTTTGAAGATGCTGCTCGATTTTGCTGCGTACCGAAACAAGGGAATTGTCCGTCTGGCTCAGCTTATGCTCTGTCTCTATTATTTCCTCACCCAATGTGCTTACCAGGCTGTCCTGTTGGGCCACTTCCGCCGCCAGCCGTCCGAACTGTTCACTGACCTCGTCAAGAACGGCCCCTTTGTCTTTCATCTGCGTGCGGTTCTTTGCGTATTCGACAAGAGAATAGCTCACCTGAAGCTCTTTGAGCCTTTGAGTATATTGCAGGTAATTCCTTGCTTTACCCGCCTGCAGCTTTACACTGCGAAGCCTCTTGGCAATCTCGCCTAAAATATCTGCAAGCCGAAGCAGATTCTGTTCGGTCCGTTCCAGCTTACGAAGCGCTTCTTTCTTATGTGCCTTATACTTGCTTATCCCGGCAGCTTCTTCGAATATGAACCTTCTGTCCGTCTTCGATGCGCTCACTAAATACTCTATCTGGCCCTGCTCGAGAATCGAATAGGCCCTCGTACCTATACCCGTATCCATAAACAACTCTCGAATATCCTTCAGCCGGCAGATTTTGTTGTTTATACGATACTCACTTTCTCCGCTCTTATATATTTTTCGTGTTATCTGAATCTCTTCCGCATCTATAGGAAGCTTCCGCGTCCCGGTTCCCTCGGGATTGGATATAAAAAGGCTCACTTCCGCCGCACCCAGAGGCTTTCTGCTGCTGCTGCCACCGAATATCACATCCGCCATGTGTCCGCTTCGCAGACTCTTGACACTTTGCTCTCCAAGGACCCATTTTACCGCATCGACTACGTTGCTTTTGCCGCACCCGTTGGGACCGACAATAGCAGTTATCGGACAATCGAAAACAAAATCCGTTTTGTCCGCAAAACTCTTAAATCCGTTAAGAATAATTTTTTCAAGTCTCATCTGTTATCCTGTTGTTAACGTCCGGTAACTATTAATAAAATATAAACGTACTTCTTTTAGTCAAATATGCAATATTGTTATCGGCCGAAGGGCTGTCTTCTCTTGATAATTAGCCGATTTTTGGCAAGGCTCCAACCCAAAACTCCGCTTTCACCGCACCCTTGTCACACATCAGCTTCAAAAATGCTATAACATCCGCATATGGAACACTTAAACCACCACGACCCGGCTCACCTTCCGCCTTGGGCTTTTCGCAAAGGGTTCGGATAATGTCGCTAAGTTCAAATGAGCATCTCATTTGAGCCACCACACCCGGACGGCTGGGATGCTTGCGGATTATCGATACATAGCTCTGACCGGATGGAGCGTTAATTGTTATATTACTGTCCTCTGAACGGACAAAAATCCCGCTACTGCATTGTATCGGGGCGCCGAATAAGGCGATTCGAGGTTGACCGCTGCGAGAGACAAAAATTGCCTTCTGTTCGGTTTGCGTTATTTCTTCCAAATAAAAATTACTTCCGACAAGCTCTTGTGTCACGGCAATATCGCCTAATTTCCGCAACTGCTCGTATGCGGCCAGCCTCACTCGAAAATCATCGTCACGCAGCAGCCTCTGAGATATTCGAGACGCATCGTTACGCCTGGCCCCGGCGGTTATTGACTCAAGGGCCTCAATTCGATAAGCTGATTTTCTATCCAAAGCTATCTGCCTGAGAGTCATCAGGCCCGCGTCACTGCCCAGATTAAGCATACATCTGGCGGCTCGCAGACGTACCTGCTCATTCGAGGCTTCAAGCAAAGTACTCAGCCCGCCGAAACTTTGATTGCCTATGGCCTCAAGAGCTGTTTCACTCGCATCCGCGTCCTGCAAAGCGGCAAGTTTTCTGATAAATATATTTATTCTCTCGTTGATAATTTCCGCGCTCTGCGTAAGATATGTTGCCTTCATTATCGAAATGAATCTTTGCTTTTGCTCTATATATTTAGCCGGCACTATCACACCAAGCAGGCCGGGCAAAACCACCTTTGCTGTTCCGTCACCGAAAAGTTCATTCAGGCGGTTTCGAATATTGTTCGTCATCCTGAAATCGGGCTTGGGAAGTTCCAGATTTATCTTGTACCCATCAAGAATCCTTCCTCCGGCTAATACAAGTCCGACTCTTTGATTAATCTTCGATGCGCCGACTTTATCAAAATAAACCGTCCCTTTGGCTTCGGCTACGATTTTAGTAGTGATTCCGAAATTATCTCCAGACTTCAGTTCCGTACCCAGCAGCCATCCCCCTTCAAGAGATGTGGTTTGGGTACCGTCTAATGCCGATACTCTCACGTCGAAATTCTCATTCTTCGAAGCCACCGTCGGCATTATCCCCTCTACCAGCACTACGGCTGTATCGGAACCACTAATCATCTTATCAACATTTATCTTGCGAGTGGGAAATAGCGTCTGTATATGTTGTCCAAGATACGTCCTGATTTGTGGAGGACACTCCCCCGAACCCGTATCCATCAATCCTACCACCAAGCAGTACCCTTCCAGTTTCACCGATTCCGGCCACGACATCTCAACTAATGACCCTATAGTCGGACCCAAATCCACTGCGGACATAAGGTCTTTTGATCCTCTGCCGCCCCCCTCACCACAGCCGCCTATAAAGCAGCCGACAAGCACTGCTGTTATCACAAAAACCTTTTTTAGAATGTTAATATTCATCCGGCCGGACACCTCAAAAAAATTTATTTTACCGCTAAGAAATAATTCTAAAATACTACGCCGCCAAATCAATTCCGTCAAGTCTAATCTTACGGCACCTCGCCACTTAAACATTCGCTAATAATGCGTCAAACCGTTCATTTGCAGCTGCAATGTATTGTTCATCAGATATAAAGGGCTTTTCCAGTCTCAGCCTTGTTTCTTCCGAAAGCCGCTGCTTTTCTACGATTTCCATCCCCGCCGTTTGAAGCAGCTTTTTGTATTTACTGATTACAGGTTTTAAAATCAAAGGCGCCTCTCGCAAAATACCGCCTCCGCTTCTGTATATTTCACCGATCACTTCCGAACGCATATTTCTCGCTACCCTTTTGAACAACAGTTCGAGAACCTGGAAATGACTCTGCTCCGGAAAACCACAGTTCGATATGACAACTAATTTAGTTTGCTTTTCTGACCTGCTGATATGCACGCACTCTCCGCCTTCGTCTTTCTCGAAATGTGGATCAAGCCCCGCAATAAGCCTGTCCATAAAATTTTTCATAATTCCCGTGACATTATCAACATAAACCGGCGTCGCGAAAACGACAATATCCGATTCACCGAACTTCTGAATCAATTCCGCCATATCATCTTTAATAATACATTTGCCCGGCGTCTTTATCCAGCACGTAAAACAACCCCGGCAGGGACGTATCTTTTTCTTCACAAGAAATACGTTCTCAACCTCCGCCCCGGCCTGCCCGGCACCCTTCGAAAACTCTTTAACCATAACATGGGTATTCCCCTTCTTTCCCCGGGGCGAACCATTGAATATAGTAACCTTCATAACAATACCCCTTTTCTTGAACATTCTCTGCTCATTACTTCATTCCCCGACAATCTGACACACTACCGTTCTCGTCCGCGGCCTCGTATCAAAATCCACCAAAATAATCTGCTGCCACGTCCCTAATGTCATCCTGCCCTCAACAACAGGCACACTCATAGAAGGCCCCAGCAGCGTCGCCCGAACATGCGCATGCCCGTTATCATCATGCCACGTCTCTTCGTGCTCATACCGGCCGCGTTCTGGTGCAATTTTCTCGAAACACACCTCGATATCGTAATTAACCAACCCGGGTTCATATTCCGTCGTCGTTATCCCAGCCGTCGAGCCAACGTTGAAAACCGTAACAGTACCCTCCCTAACACCTGATTGGCTTACAACCTCGCTGACCTGCTCGGTAATATTAACGACATCGCAGTTCCCTTTTGTTTTGACTTTTATCGTTTTTGTCCTGACCATAGTCTCTATAATAGGGCACAAATACGTTTCGGTCAAGAAGGCTACAGAATTTGCCAAGCTGGTTACTGATGAGAAAAATTGTTATTCCCGCAAATAAAGACTGGGAATTCACAATCCTTCCTATTAGAATTCTGCGATATGTAGTTGCTGGGTTTGTACTGTAGAAGAATTATGGCGGACTTGGATTCTTACCTCGGAAAAGTCAGGAGGACTTTATGGACTGGGTAGAATGTGTTCAAAGTTTTGGAGGGATACTCGAACCGGAGAGTACTGCACACCCTCATTGCCCGGAAGAACAGGCCCATCTGTTTCATACCTTTGGAGGCGGCGAAACAGAAATTGAAACCCTTTGGCTGTTGTGGGCATTGCTTCGAATAACTAAACCACAACTGGTTTTGGAAACCGGCACTTTTCGAGGTGTTGGTACTTTTGCTTTGGCTAGCGCCCTCAAAGAAAACGGCAGAGGTAAATTAATATCTCTGGAAATGGACAAAGACAAAGCGATAAAGGCGTATAATGTCTTGAAAGGAAACGATATAACCGACTTCTTTGAAATAATTAATCAGAATTCACTGGAATTCATAGAACAACTCGATACGCAGATATTTAAATTTGATTTCGCATTTTTTGACAGTAAAAACAACATACGCCCAACAGAATTCAAGAAGTTGTACGATAAGGGCGGTTTAACAAATCTGGTTGCATTTCACGATACCTCGCGACTACGAGAGAGAACCTTTATAATCGAAAGCGAACCGCAGGACATTTATGTTGCGGAACTGGACAAGATAGAAAAAATGTACTGCAGGGGGGGGCTGGACTTTTCATTAGCGAAAGGCCTCCGTGTGATGCAATTAAATAAAAACATAAATCCGGCATTTCATTATAACAATTATACGACACATGCAAGCAATGACTGAGAAAGCCCGACGAAATTGCATTTTGTGTTCGGACACCATAGAACGAAACTCATAACCAGCGGGCAGTGCTTACCTGCTCGGTAATATTAACGACATCGCAGTTGCCCTTCGTCTTAATTCTGATATTTTCCGTCTTAACCATTCACAACAATACTTATCATCGGTAATATTATCCCCCAACAACAGCCGCAAACATAACGAATCTGCCATATTTTTGCAACCCCAACCTTCTGCCTTCTGCCCTCTGGCCTTTGCCATATAACAATATTTGCGAACAGTAGGCTTGATTTTGAGTATAAACAATGAAAGAATAAATGTTTCAGGAGTATACTCATGAAGACGCAAGTGCAAGTTACTCGCAGAAAGTGGCTGTTACTGCTAACATTTTTAGGCCTAATCGCATCCGGCGGATTAGGAAGCCGGTTATTAACCGCTCGGGCACAGACACTCAGCCCCGTAAACAACCTGATTATAGATGATTTCAGCAGAGCAAGGGGTCATAAAAACAGTCTCATCTGGACCTCGATAGCCGACCAGGCGAAAGATAACAGCACAACCGGCGCCAACAATTTTGTACAAGAAAGCGGCAGGTCCTGCCTGAATATAAAGGAGCTTGTCCCACGGAATAAAAGCATCACTCTTATTGGCACTAAACCCGTGCTGGATAACAACAGCAACATCAATACCGCCAGCCATGATGGCATTTACCTTCAGGCAAAAGGCACCCCCGGCCAGGCGTCTCTCGGAATATGGATAGATAGCAAACAAACCGGACGCCGGCTTTATCAGGCACAAATTGAACTGAAAAACCGCTGGCAGGAACTCCGGCTGCCATTTCGCATATTTCGCTCGATGCCGCTCGGCATGGCTACAAATGACCGGGAACTCTTCAGGATTGTCACCTTTCCCGGCCTGCGACAAAGAACCGTAGAGATTTTCCTCGATGAGATTGGATTTTATAAGGAGCGGAAAATGTACAACAAACTAACTCGCCAGCAACAGCAGATTATAATCAACAAAGGCACCGAACGCCCTTTCAGCGGTAAATATAACGACCACTACGAAAAAGGGACCTATACCTGCGCCCGATGCGGAGCAAAACTTTATGAATCTTCTTCGAAGTTCAAATCAAGTTGCGGCTGGCCCAGCTTCGACGACGAGATCGAAGGCGCCGTTAAACGGCAACTCGACGCCGATGGCGTCCGTACCGAAATCCTCTGCAACAATTGCGGCGGCCACCTCGGCCATGTTTTTCTCGGCGAACAATCGACACCAAAGAATACGCGCCATTGCGTGAACTCGCTTTCGATGAACTTTATACCCGCGACCGAGGAGCAGCAGGCCGGTAAAGCTATATTCGCATCCGGCTGTTTCTGGGGAACCGAATATTATTTCAATAAGGTCCCCGGCGTAATTTCCACAACTGTCGGATACACGGGCGGCCACGTGGATAATCCGACCTATAAGCAGGTCTGCACCGACAAAACCGGTCACGCCGAGGCCGTTGAGGTCTCGTACGATCCCGACGTAATCAGTTATGAGCAGCTTGCAAAGCTGTTTTTTGAGACCCACGATTTCACTCAGCTTAATCGTCAGGGTCCCGATATAGGCACGCAATATCGCTCCGAGATATTCTATCTCGACGATGAGCAGAAACAAGTAGCTACTCAGCTTATCCAGACGCTTAAGACGAAACGCCACAACGTTAAAACCAAGGTTACGAAGGCTGATA
The DNA here is from genome assembly GCA_014384025.1 of Planctomycetota bacterium. Classification (GTDB taxonomy): domain Bacteria; phylum Planctomycetota; class Phycisphaerae; order Sedimentisphaerales; family Anaerobacaceae; genus NIOZ-UU13. Next base: position 20,758 of record JACNGQ010000248.1, read on the forward strand.
AATTCTGGCCGGCAGAAGATTATCATCAGGATTATTACGACAAAACCAAAAAACTGCCCTACTGCCACGTTTACCGGAAAATCTTTTAGGCCGGTTACGGCCTTTAATTCGTATTGCGTATTGTGTATCGCGTATCGCGTGTGGAATTTACATTTCATTTTTAGCCTTCCGAAAATTGGGTTTGTTTGGGTTTGAAATTGGGTTAAATTGGCTTTGAATTGGCTTAAATTGGGTTTGTTTTGGCTTTGAATTGGCTTTGTTTTTTGGCTTGAGCCAGCGGATAAAATCGTGTAATTGCTTGTCATGTCTAAGGTTATATTCATTTTGTCATTTCCAAAATTGGCTTTGTTTTGCATAAAAGGCTTATAAATTCGTACGTAAGAATTCGTAGAATTTATCTCGTGAAGCCCCCGACAGGGAAGCAAGTGAGCTAACATCGAGGGTAAACTCCTGTGTATCGCGTATTGCGTATTTTGGGCTTCGCTGGCCATTTAGAGTATTCCAAATTAAAGATGGACGATTTTGATCCCATTAGAGTTTAGGGCACTCTAACGGGACAAGGCTTGGCTTTCTGGCCGGGAACTTCGCCTGCTGGCTTGCTACGTTGGACTTCTGTCCAACAAGTGTATATTATACCATATTTTAAGCGAAAAATCAAAGGAAAACGGAAAATAATCTCCAAGACTTGACGCAGTCAAGTTCAAAGTGAACTAAAGTGACTAAAGTGAGCTAAAGTGAACTAAAGTTCAAAGTTAGGGCTGGATCCCCGCTTAGGACATGCGAGGATGACAATATTAGAGAAATAGGGGATTTTGGGTGATGTTACTCCGCCAACCGACTACGAAGCACAAGTTTTTAGAATTGTGATTGATTTTGTTCCGTCTGAAGCCGGATAAACTCGCCGGGTAAACTCCTGATCTGGGATTTGTCTTTTATTTGGACGGGATTGTCGGTAAAATGCTACGGTGGAATTTAGTTTTTGAGAGGTTTGCCTTTGACAGGGATAATTTAGGAAAATAGTGAAATGGCGGAATAGTTATGGATTTGTATAAAATACCTTTCGTCGTGAGTTTTGGAACGCAGGCATCCGCTGGAATTAAGTATGGTGTCCCCAGATATCCCCCCCTCAGATATCCCCATATCCCCCAGATATCCCTCCCCAGATATCCCGGGCAGCTTTATGCTGCCCACTTATGAATAATCCAGCTATTTATTAGAGTTGGGTTTTGAGTGTTTTTATGTTGACTTTTGAGTGCTTTGGCCGTATTTTGTCAGTACAGAACGAGATTTCAGCGAGATATGCTTTTTCATCTATGCTTTTATGACTTTCGCTCTTTTTTAATCAATATTTGTCCGGCCGGATACGCCTTTTAAGTGAATGAACGTATTTTTGAGTTTAGGCACGGATTAATGGGCACAAGCTTCGAAAATGGCGGATATTGCGCGTTTGATAGTTTTGTTTAGCGAAAAAAGCTATTATAATTAGAAAGTAATATGGCAATATATTGAACGGAGACGATTTATGGCAACTCCTGCAGAAGAATTAATTGATTTGGATCTTGACGGAGGTTGGAAGGTAGTTAGCAAGTTTGAGCGGTCGCCACGGGCAACGGGTGGGTGTTTCTCTTGTGGATATATAGTAGAATCGAAAGAAAAAGGAAAAGGTTTTTTAAAAGCGCTTGATTATTCTCGGGCTTTATCAAGTCCTAATCCAGCTATGGTATTGCAAGCGATGACAGAAGCTTATAACTTTGAACTTACGCTTTGTGAGAAATGTAGTGGGAAGCGGTTAAAAAGGGTTGTTTCTGCAATAGGAGACGGTAAGGTTAATGTGCGTTCGAATGATCCTGCAAGTGTAGTTCAGTATATGATATTTGAGCTTGCCGATAGCGATGTACGCACATACATAGATTCACTTGACAAGTTCGACATTGCGTGGGCACTTCGTGCTCTTCATCATGTTGCTACAGGTCTTCATGAATTGCATATTTCTGGGATAGCTCACCAAGACCTTAAGCCATCTAATGTGCTTACTTTTCGAGAAGAAGGTTCGAAGGTTGCAGATTTGGGTAGAGCTGCATACAAGGGATCATCAGGACCTCATGATGAGTTTGAAATAGCTGGTGATAAGAATTATGCACCACCTGAATTACTTTATGGATATGTTGGTGATGATTGGAATTTACGTCGTTTCGGATGTGACGCATACCTGCTGGGTAGTATGGTCGTTTTTTTCTTTGGGCGTGGAAGTATGACTGGTCTTTTATTCTCTCAGATGGATGAGCAATACCATTGGCGTAAATGGAGTGGGAAGTTCGATGGTGTGTTACCTTATCTTCGTGATGCGTTTGGAAAGGCTATACAGCGATTCTCTAAAGATGTGGAAAATGATATTAGAGAGGAAATTTGTACTGTTGTGCGCCAACTTTGTGAACCAGATCCTCGTCTAAGAGGACATCCTCAAAATCGTTGTGTTGAAGGAAATCAGTATTCTCTAGAACGATTTGTATCGAAGTTTAATTTACTTGCGAGTAAAGCTGAATATGGTCTTTTAGGGAGATAATAGGCATTGTCTGTTTTACATGAAGATAAAGAACGTAAGATAATTCCAAGGTGGCGAGGTTTTTATACTACTTTGGAAATAGGGGAATTATATCCCATTCATGTGTTGAAGAAACGAAGACCAATCCCCAATGATATTCTTGCGATTAAGAGAAAAGAATGGGAGGAGAATCATAGCATATCATTCGCAGCAGATCTCATGTCAACAGGAGTTGCTTTTGGTGAGGAAGATTGTGTAAAGGATGCTGCTGAATTCATTTTATCTAATAATATGAGACTCTCGGAAACAACCAAAGCAATAGCTAATCATGTTTTGAAGGTTAAGCCTAAGGAAAAGTTGGGAGATAATGAGATTGAATCAGATGAATTCAGTGTACGAAGGCAAATTCATGATTTGAGATTGCAATTGTATGATGAACCACGAAACTCTTTTCTTTGGACTAATATTGCACTTTTATATGCAAGCCTTGGCTTTGCAGAGCAATCAACACATGCAATTGAAGTTGCACTGAGTTTAGCACCACAAAATAGATTTGTTCTAAGATCGTCGGCGAGGTTATTTGTTCACATAGATGATTATAAACGGGCACATAATATTTTACGTTACAGTGATAATGTAAAACATGATCCATGGCTATTGGCTGCTGAAATTGCCGTAGCAGGTACGGCACATCGTACATCTAGATTCATTAAGAACGCTATAAACATATTAGAGTTTATGAATTTTTCTCCATTCCATGTTTCTGAGTTAGCTAGCGCATTGAGTACTTTAGATTTTGAAGCTGGAAATTTAAAGCATGGACGTAAGCACCTTAAAATGTCCTTAAAGCAACCGACTGAAAACTCTGTTGCTCAGGCTGCATGGCTTGAAAGGAAATTTTTTGGTGTCAGAGTCGAACAATTCGAAAAACAACGACCGATGTCACATGAAGCTTTAGCTTGGGATTTTTGCCGAAAGACAAAGTGGAATGATACCGTTGTTGAATCCTTAAAATGGTTGAATGATCAACCCTTTTCAAGTCGACCTGCAATATTAGGTTCATATATATCTGCAGTATCATTAGGAGAATATGAAAAAAGCGCAAACATTGCACACAGGGGATTGATAGCTAATCCGAAAGACTTCACGTTATTGAACAATTTGGCTTTTGCTTTAGGTCATATTGGTAGATTAAAAGATGCTAGAGAAGTTTTTGGACGTATACGTGAATCCACTCTTTCAACAGAAGAAAAGTTTGTTTCACTTGCAACAAAGGGTTTTCTTTGCTATAGGGAAGGTAATGTAGCTGGGGGTCGCAAGCTTTATTTAGAGGCTCTTGAGAAAGGTAGAAAAGGAGTAGATGAAAAAAGGAGGGCTTCTGCATTTCTCTGGATGACGATGGAGGAACTTAGAATTGGTAGTGAAGAGTCATGTAAGTACAAGCGGGAAGTGTTGGATTTTGCGAAAATACTTCCATATCCAGATCTACGACCACTTATTAATCGTGTAGAAAAGCACAAGGGTAGTTGATGAAGTGTTTTATTTTAGATTGACTATTGATTAATGGGATTGATTATTGGGAGCATAGCACTTCTACCTGAGGCCAGCATGAGCATCAAACAATCACGCAGACGCGAAGCGGCGGAGTGATAAAATTAGTGTGAACCGCAGGTAGAAATGCGGTTAGCATATATCCCCGGCCCCCGGCAGAAAAGCAAGTGAGCAGACACCGGGGGTAAACTAAGAAAGTAGCCGCCGGGGACAAGCTCAGAAAGGCCGGTGAGCATAGTTCATTGGACGAACTAATACAATGGAAGGATACTTTGTTTATATTCTGGCCGGGGGTAAAAAAGGGGAGCTGTATGTTGGTATGGCGAAGAACCTGAAGTGGAGAGTTAGTGAGCATAAAAACGATCTTCGTAACGGATTTACAAAAAAAAATAAAGTTAAGAAGCTGGTCTATTGTGAACAATGCGATGGTAAGGAATCAGCGGTATTGCGAGAGAAACAATTGAAGAAATGGAACAATTCGTGGAAAATCAGATTAATCGAGAAATTTAATCCTGAGTGGAAGGATTTGTATTTTGATTTGAATTGAGGAAGTAATCGACATTCGCGGCGGTGGGCCGATATGGTAGAGGAAGTGGAGGGGGCCCCTTTGTCCCCTCCATAGAAGGTTTTTTGTATTTGGAATATGCAGGCGAGAAACAAGGGCAAAGTGGGAGAGAGCTTGGGAGAATAAAAAAGGGAATAGCAAATGGGCAAGAAGGCGCTATACAAACATAAAAGAAGTGGTGATTTGTTTGCTATTGAGACGGATGAGGGGGGGAATGTGATTAGTACGAGCGGGCCGCTATTGACAAAGGACTTAAAAGCGGAAGAGCTGGATTATGATAATTACTGGGACGAGGATATAAAGGCCCATTTAGATGAATTTATGCTTTTATCGAAAGCTGAGTACGAAGAGCTGCTTAAAAGAACGGGCTTTTTTATTCAAGAAACACAGCGATCTATCTTTGATGAGCTGAATCGAGGAAAAAAGACTAATAAAAAACAACAATAGATTTGCACTGTTTTTATATTGTTTGGCCGTTAAAATAGGCTTTAGAAATAAATTTTCAAAAATTTTTATTTTTTTCTGGTTATTCTATTGACGAGGTTATTATTTCGGTTACAATGCTGTTTTGATGATGGTCAAGCAAGGAATATACACCTGTGCTTGGCCATTAGTTTTCTTATGGGGTGATGAATAAGATACGCTCTTTGACAAGTTAACAGTTAAGCCAAATAAAGCAGCGAAAGTGCAGCTGCCGGGTTTGAATACGCTCAACCCGGACAGCTTGAAAATTTTTAAGTAGTAAATTTTTTCGGCACTTTCGGTGCGTATGCTAGAAAGTGTTGAGCCTTTGATTCGACGACAACCGTCCTCGGACGGTTTCGACGATACAAATTGAAGGGTTTGATCCTGGCTCAGAACGAACGCTGGCGGCGTGGCTAAGACATGCAAGTCGAACGGACC
>JACNGQ010000184.1:0-12023 GCA_014384025.1 Planctomycetota bacterium
CCAGTGGAAAAACAAAAAATGATTGCTGGTTGTGTGTTTCTTGTATTGCTACCGGCAAGTGACAACGGGCAAAAAAACAATCGTGGTAGGGTTTATAAGTGTTGTCTTTAGTAAGTAGTAAGTAAGTCTATATAGGTATAGATATTTATATATATGTTGCAGTGGAAAACTACTCCCGCTGGCGCAGAAAAGCGTGAGCATAATTCTCATTGCGGTTCACTGGAGTTTGCAGGCGAACCGCAATAAGGCGGTAAGTCGGAGGTAGCTAAAATGAAGCAAAACAGAACATCAAAACAACATGGGCCGCGGCAACTGCCAATGGTGTATCTGCACGGCATCTATTATTATGTAGATGAGCGACTAAGACAGTTCAGGGAAATCAACAATCTACAAAACGTCATTGATTTTGATTCGGCACATGGACAGTTGTTGTGTGATGAATGCTATCCGGTGGCGTAGGAATCGTAAAATATATATAGTAGGGGCACTTTACAGGTCCCATGAGACTGGCAAAATCATTTTTGGATTTCCCGTTCGTCCGATTATTCGAGTCGCTGCTGCCTGATTTTATCCTTGGATTTGCTTTCTTCACGGCACTGGCCTATGCGGTATTGGGAAAACGTATGGAACATCAACGATCAGCGGTCGCTATGAGTGCTTCGCTTGGTTTAGCTCTTTCTGTGGGTCTTGTCTGGTGGGAACACCAGCGGGGCTGGTCGATTAAGAATCTCGGGGCCATTGCAATAGGCTTTGCCGTTATCATGCTCGCTATGATAATGTTCCAGGCGATACGCCAGACGGGCGGCAGCTGGGCCGGCGGAGGAATCGCCTTTGGGGCAAGTTTGTTGGTAGCCTGGGCGATTGGCTTTGAAGGGCCAATCGTCGCCGAGATGATTCAGATACTGTCGGTCGTTGCCTTGACCGTTGGGGTTCTGGCGTTTCTGTTGCACTCGCACGGCGTTACCAGGCCAAACGGGCGTTTCGCTGCTCCTGCCTCTGCAAATGCCGAGGTAAGGGATATAAGGCATGATATGAGCGATCTGTATGAGGATAGACGTGTTGGTACGCAGCTGGCCAATAGATTTGACCAGCTGCAAAAGAACTGTGTAACTTCATCCGACCGCCCTTCGAATACAGATGATATTATGAACCAGCTTCGCCGGATACTGCCGGCAGAGGGCTGGTTGACCGAGCGTCTGGCAAAACTCCGGGCCAGGGCCCATGTTTTCCGTCAGGGGCACATCCATAGAATCGATGAGATTCACCAGGTAATAAAGGAACTAGCTCCCGCTTCCAGGAAACAGGCGAAGCGGGAGCTGGCAGAAAGATATAAGGAACTGCATCTGGATAAGAGATTGGAAAGGCTCGATAAGGCGGTAGCTGAAAATGAGCGGCGGATCAAGGTACTCACGCAGGAAGCACAGGCGGCCCTGGCCCGGTATGATTATCCAAAGCTGAACGAGCTGTTGGCATCAGCCGGGAAACTCCAGATGCACAACGATAAACTGCTCAAGACCATTGAACGTACAGAAAACAAGCTGTCACATTTGGCGAAGCAGGTGGAAAAAGAAGCAAAGGAGGTTGCCGACAAATGAAAGGGGCCATATCAGAAACAAACCTTGAATACTATGTTGGTAAGCTCGAACCGGCGTATGAGTCGCAGGGCGAGCAAAAGATAGGCCGAACGCTGGATCAGTATGGCATTGCGTTTTTCTACAGGCACCCCACCTTGATCTATGAGAACGGCCGGCGTGAGCTATGGTATCCTGACTTTACGCTGCCGAGGTTCGATGATATGGTCATTGAATATCCCGGCAGGCATCATCAGAACAAGGTGATGATTCCGCCGGAGCGAAAACAAGAAGTCTATCGCCAAAACGACATCCCGGCGTTATTTCTGAAGCCCGCCGACCTGGCCCGGCCTGACTGGGTAGAAAAACTCTACGAGACGCTTGAGAATACGTACCATCGACCATTAACAGATTGCCTTTTATATGATCGATAGGTTCCTAAAACAGATCACGATATATCCAAATTCTTAGCCGGCATCGGTCAGCCATACAGGTTAGAGCCAATGTTTAGCCGGGGTGCTGAGGAATTCTTCCAGGGGGATTCCCTGTCCGCCAACGAGTAGTTTTTTGGTCACTGTAAAAGCCTTGCTGAACGCGTCCAGACCGCCCAGAGAGGTTTGCTTATGGTGACTTTTCACTTCAATCGCGGTGAGCCGGTCGGCTTGCTTGAGAACGAAATCAACCTCTCGGTTGCGGTTCAACCAATAAAACACGTCAATATGACTCGGCCCGGCGGTATTGATTAAATGCGTACCTACCGCTGACTCGGTTATCCTGCCCCAATACTCGCCCTTGCCGCGTGCTTCCTGCAAATCGATATCGGTCAGGGCATTGATCAGAGCTGTATTTAACGCCATCAGTTTTGGGCTTGACCCGCGCCGACGTATGGTCTTGCCGGAATACTTATTCAATCCCGTTACCAGACCGGCTCCGCTCAACAACTCCAGGTAATGCGCCAAGGTAGTGGTATTTCCCGCATCGTGGAGTTGGCCGAGCATTTTCTGATACGAAACGATCTGGCCGGAATACTCACATGCCAGATAAAACAACCTTCGTAAAAGCGCCGGCTTATCGACCCGGCTCATTAACAGAATATCGCGGGAGACCGTGGTTTCTATAAGCGAGTCCCGAATATAGCTGCGCCAGCGTTGCGGCTGGTCAATCAATTCGGCGGCTCCGGGGTAACCTCCGTAAAATACATACTGATCTACTGAAAAGCCAAAGCAACTGTGCATCTCGGAAAACGACCAATGGGTTACCGGGATCAGCTCAAACCGTCCCGCCAGGCTTTCGGTCAATCCTTTTTGCAGCAGCAGCGGCGAAGAGCCCAGCAGGATCACCTTCAGCGGAATATTCTTTTGAGTATCTTCATCCCAAAGAAACTTGACGCTCTCGCTCCAGTCGGGCAGCTTCTGTACCTCGTCGATGATGAGAATAGCCGAACGACTGCCATCTTCAGTTTTCAACCTGCAGATATCCCACTGGCTTTCGATCCATCCTCGCTCCCGCAGGGTCGGCTCATCCGCTGAGACATAGTGATATGGCTGGTCAATAGCGCTGAGCAACTGCCGGACCACAGTGGTCTTGCCCACCTGCCGGGGGCCGGCCAGGATCTGGATAAATCGCCGCTTTTCCTCTATGCGGTTGCGTATAATTTCAAAAACAGGCCGTTTGAATGCTTCCATAACTCACTGCCTCACAACATGATACATATTTACTCAACGTATTGAGTATTTTACCGCGAAGCCTTGAGTAGTCAAGTTTATTCCAAAAAAATATCGGCTACTACAACAAGAGACATTCACATATTCACCATTCCCATTTTGTATAGCCGGCCAAGGTTCTATAAATCCAGCCAGGTCATAAGCTCCACTGATTGCCCGACAGATTCAACTGCTTTTTGGCATGCCGTGACCGCATTCGCTGAGGTGGCGATTATGATGATCCGATCGAATTTGGCTTTTCGGATTTTCCTGAGGTTCTCTTTGATATTAGATTTGCCGGTCTCCACTTCGACGGCGATCCGTTCGTCGTGTCGCTCGGCTAATATGTCAATGGCACCGTTGCCTTTGATAACGTGTTCGCAGGTAATTTCATAATCATCTTTTCTGAAATGATCCGCGGCTTTTTTGACCCAGTAGCGGTGCTCCAGGCTCTCGCGCGGCGATGGCGGCAGTTCGATTCCGATGGAACAGCAGACCGAACGGCCCAGGTCAGAGACCTGGTACAGGACAACCTGGCCGGAGCGGGTGGCGATGGGGAAGGCCTCGATAATGTCGGCCTTATCGAGGTGCTGGCGGACGGCGTTGCCGCGGCGGTGGGATAGATTCAGTCTGTGGTATCTCGATACGGTTGTCGATAACGGTCGAGCAGCTATATCGGCCAGGAATCGTATCTCCTCTCTGGTCATTTTTGGCATCTGTGGATTCATCTCTGAGGGTGGGTCAGGTTCAGGATCGATTGGTGGCTCTTTGCGTTTAGATATTGTCATTTCCCGATCCTGAACCGATATTGGGTGGGGATTCTTATTTGTTACGGTGATTTCACTGGTTGTTGTATTGTCTCTATCCGGCGATGGAATAGGTGAAAGAGGCTCGGGTGTGGTCGATACTCGATTAGTTCTGCTGGAATCGGTGTAATAACCGGCCATTCGATTATGGACTATTTCATCGCTGATCGAGCCTTCATCTATGGGAAAAAGGGGCACATTGACAAGGAACGGCTCGGGGTGTTCATCGGCAAGCCGAATGATCGCGGTGCCTACCGGCAGAGTGTTCAATGCCTGTTTTTGCTCATCGGTCAGGTTCATCGCGGATGTTATCGCCTGAACATCACTGCGAAGTTTTTGGCTGAGGGCAATTGTCGCATAGGAATTGGCGAAAGCTACCTTGCTCAATAGCGAGGCGGACTGATCCACAAAGACGTATCCCATGCCATACTGTCGGATCATCCTGATAGAGTTTTCCAATACCGATTCTTTTGTCTCCGCTGCCTTTTGCAGCAGCAGGTTATGTGCTTCTTCCAGGACGATCAGGTTAGTGAGTTTGCTTTGCGGGCCCTGTGCGAGCCTGTAGCGGTACAGGTATAACGTCAGGGCTTCCGAGAACATCTTACGGTCGGAATTGCTCGATAAACCATCCATCTCCAGGACAACATTGTGATTCAATAAATCTCTTATGTGGCTGTTGTCCTGGGTGTTCACAACCGAGCCGAACTCACCGTAGCTCATGGACAAGAGGATTCTTTCTGCCGATGCCTGCCACATGGCGGCACGGCCTCTGAGCTTGACGGTCTTTAGCCAGATGAGCAAGTCCTGGATTGTCGGCCATTTGGTATTGAGCTTGTCGAATACACCGGCTTCGCGAAAAAGCTTATCGAGTCCGGCAACGAGCAGACTGATAACACCTTCGCCGCCGAGATAGGCTGAGGCGATAACATCGACGATCAGCTTTATCCAAACATGAGGCTCGCAGCCCGGCGGCGGGATCAGCGGGTTGAATCTAAAAGGTGAGATGTCTCTGCCGATTGTGTAAATGCGTAGATCGTCCTGGTTTGTCAGTAAGTCTCTATAGCCACGCTTCCAGTCCAGTGCGAGAACCTTGATACCACGCGTCATGATGCCTTTCATGAGTACGAAGGTCAGGTTGGTCTTGCCTGAGCCGCTTCTGCCGGCTATGAGGATGTGTTCCCTGAGCCGATCGCTTTTCAGAAAGAATTGGTACAACTGTTTATTGCCGTAGCTGATTTTACCGAGTTGAATATCACCTGATCTGGCGAACTCGCTATTAGGCGGTGGGAAAGGCGATCTGTCCGGTTCGTAATTCTGGCCGAGGTATTTGGCGGCGAGCAGTTCTAACGTCTGTTCGATGTCCGCTTTTCCAGCCATATCCGATTCTGCCAGATAGACAGACCACAGGCGGTCTATCTTCCTGCCGATAACAGGTCGTAGTTTTCTGCAGAGTTCCTGAACCCGATTCATCATGGATAGTCACCTGCTATGTCGTTTAGTATCTCTATCTTTCGGAAGGCGGATAAATACTGTTGAGCGGATTCGGGAAGCTGTTGCCTTAATCTTGATATGTCCTTCCATAATGAAGTTCTTTCATGACGCTGATCGGAATGCAGCTCCAGGAGTCGCTTGCTATAGGTATCTTGCTGTTCGGATGTAGGCGGCCAGCCGCCCCGGGCCAGTTCGTTGAAGGCATAACATTTCGACCATTCGATCTCGTTCATGTTCTGTCCGTATATCTTCTGACGCTGATCGATCTGTCCGATCACATCATCGAGGCCCAGCCAGGAAGTGTGTTTCTTGTCGGAAAGGAAAGCGGTTTCAGGATCGAAGGCCGGGACCGCGAAATACCCTTGCGAGACTAACTGCTCTACGGTCTGTGGGCCTTCGTCTATCCGGGTTATAGGTGTGCCGGTTGAAAAGAAGCTTTTTGCGTAGAATTCCTGTTTGGCAGGATAAAGAGCGGCTGATGATGAATATCCATACGGCTGCTTTTGGCCGTACAAGTACTTGTAAGCGACGCTGCTGTACATGGGGTTGCCCGGTTGGATTGGTTCGTTGTTCTGCATTTTTGTTTACCTCCTGCCAGTAGTAAATTGGGTGGATTATTTAAACCTTTCGCTTTTTGTTACGCCGGGGCGGTGATTACAAACATTTATATAGTTCAGGTCCCTCACGTGTCCCTTGAGGTGATACGAAGATGTCAAGACCATTTAAGTGCCCCTTTTGCGGTTCGCATCGTAACGTAAGGAAGGGAGTGCGTTTGACTAAAACGATGGGCATACGCAAGTTGCGACGATGTAAGGATTGCGGCAGAAAGTTTACGCCAAAGAACCAGGCGTTGGCTGAATCGATGGAAACTGAAGATGTAGAACTGGTTGTCCAACCTGAGCCGGACACCACACCTGAGACTAATCCGGCAGAAAACTGTAAGCTGCTTCCGAACGCCCAGGAGCAACACCAGGAACAATGAACATAATAAGCCTTGCATTTGATCTTTCAAAAACAGTAGAGGTCTTTATCTCCCACGCACGCCGGTACTTTTATGAGGTCATGCTTTCAGGATATCTCTGTCCGCAATGTGGTGGGAACATCACCATGACAGCCGAAAGCCGGTGCCAGTGCAAAAGCTGCCATTACAACTTTGATCCGACCATTGCTTTCCAGCGGTGCGTGGCTTGCGAGGGTAAGCCAACACTTAAAATATGCAGGTATCAATGCACAGGGTGCGAACAGATTATCCAGTCCCGCTTTGTTTTCGAAGGTAATATATTTGACAATGAGTATTTCAAAGAACGTATGCGGCAGTCACGGGAAAGACAAAAGCAGAATAATCAACTGGCAATAGAATCGCTAATTGAAAACCGCAGCGAGTCTTTAGTGCCTGGATACGCTGACCTCGATGCTATACCAGGTCTGGCCGATGCCCTCGATGGTCTTTCGATGGGACCTGAGATAGCGGCACTGCTGCCGTTGTGTAAGGGGTTTGACCTGAATCGTTATCAAACGCATTTGCAGGAGCATATAGGGCCGATCGAGGTGTGTTTCGATGACATACCACCTTTGGAAGAAAATGAGCGATTGGACCGTATATGGCGGTTTGTCGCGGTTATATTCATGGCCCACGCGGGGCTGATCGAGATTTGCCAGGAAGGGCAGACAATTAAATTGGCGAAAAAAGATGAAACTAACTGAGAAGGATAAAGAGTTTTTGGCCCGCTTGAAGGAGTTGATAGATTCACGGGATTTGTCGGTTGAGATGAAAATCGACAAACCCAGCTATATGATCCTTCGCGGAACATACGGCGAGAAGATACACAATACCTTCCGCATGACCCGCCAGGGTGTAAGGTGGCGGTTCCAGAGATTGTTCGGGGACATATATGTATCGGCGTTCGAGACCATCCTTATGATCGAGAAAACCTTCGGGACATACCTTCGTGATTATGCCATCAGGATCAGTAAGGACCGCTATGCGTTACGCCAAGAGATAACTCAGAGCAGCTTTCAATCGGCTGACACCCTGGTGCCTAAAAAGGCAGATGCAGAAGCTCAACCAAACGATCAAAAATGACCGAGCCCACCAAGATCAATTTCAACCATCGGCGTATGCGGCAACTGGATGATATTACCGATCTGGCGGAGATGCTCTTTCCCGGCAATCGCAATCAGCAGCATGCCGCGGCGAGGATACTGCTGGCACTGAAGCGGTCCACGGATATTATGAGTTCGCTGAGCGAACTCGAACAGAAACACAACATATCTCGGCGAACATTGCAACGGACCCGTGCCAAGCTGGTTCGGCTGGGATTGATCGAGCATGTCTCCTGGATGAACCGCCGCTATGGCGGCAGGCAGGGCTGGAAGCTCTCCGGTAAGATGAGCACCGCACTGCGTCATCTGGCCGAAAGAATAGATCAATGGCGAAGCGATACGCAGCCGGGGCATCTGGAAAAAGAAGAGGTACTGGCGGAGTTCCTGCGGCCGGGATGATCGATAAAACAACCGAGGTGAAACGCATTGAAACAAAAGTATCTATTATTGATTGTGATCTTGCAAATAGTGATATTCATAACCATCGTGATCCATATGGTGTTAATGGCTAAGCACATGCAGACTGAAACACAATACCCGCCATCTCTGCCATGTGCCGCGGTGCCAATTGGCTTTGTTGCGGAGTATCCTGAGTGTGCCGACCTGTTAGTCAAGGCCATGAACATTAGCAATTTCCGGATCAGACCATTTAGAGAAATACGAGAAGCAGATTGATCGATAGTAGTGCCAGACCGCAAACTTTATAAGTACCGCTGAATTAACCCCTGTTTGCAATTAAAATAACTGTTTTTTGGTGATCACACTTTTCCCACGGAAAAGTCACCGAAAACAAGAGGAAGCTCCGCACAGAAAATCGCCACCCGCCAGGGAAGGTCGTTCTGAAGCGATTCCTCGACGCTGAATAAGGATTGACCAGCCGGTCAGCCACGATTTGGATAGTTAATTCTCTAAAGGTTCCTTGAATATGGTCTGTCGACGAGAAACGCAAACACGCCCCGCGGCACTTATGGCAAATATCTCATGGCGGAATACTACTTTTTGCGATGGGTAAAAGCAGCATGATAGCCCGCCACCTGTCAACGAAAGTCCCGCGATGATTGGATTCGCTATGTGTTTGGAAAATATTATTGGATGTAAATGCGCTACTGCGCGCCACTTACAAGAACGTCAAAAGTTTTTCGATTTTGTATTTGCGCATTTTTACGGGAGCGCTATACTTGACAATAGCCATTAATGGAATCGTATGGGACTTTGTTTTTTTGGCCAGCATAAGTGATGTAGGTAGATTTTATATCCCGCCCCTGGCAGGATCCGGTCCAGCGTAAGCTGGTTGAAAGGTGGTGTGTTATGTTTTCATTAGGGATCAGAAAGGTTGTCGTTATCAGTCTTGTTGGTGGCATCTTCCTGCTGGGTAATGCCTGGTTCGTTGTGAACTGGCTCCAGGAGAATGGCCTGATCGGATGGGCAGATGGCCTCAAGAGTACGTATCTGACACCGACTGCTATTACGATCATTGTGATTTTGATGGTGCTGCTGGTCAGGCCTCGCGGTGAATCTGCCAAACTGATTCAGCGTTGTCCGGTTTGCGAACATACGATAATCGGCAAGAAACACTATTGCAGCGACTGCGGCAGTAAGATCTAAAAGAGCCGAGCAATTTACAATCCCTATATATACAACAGCCACAGTATGTCTGTATTGCGGCTGATAGGTTATGGTGTAGACTCTCATCCCACCCACCCAAACCATAACCCTTTTAAGTCACATCCCGTTTACTACTGATCAATCCTCACAAATATGTGTTGGGCGGGCGTTCTTTTTCGAAAGGACATATGCCCGCCTGAGGATTTTTCACCTGCAGAAACCGGCATTGTTCCGGGCTATTGCGGACCATGATCTTTAATAAACAGTATGCGTTGGCGTAAGGCCGGCCAGTTTGTATAGAGACAGTTTCTAAAGCTCCCTTGAGTGTAATTGCCCAATGGGAGTTTTTTTGTGCATTTCACGAACAGTTACATTAACCAGATGGCACGCTAACCAAGCGGAGCGTTCCATCATAAAATGGAAGGTAGGTGATAAATATGGCTTGGAGACCAACAGATTATTTGATGCAAGGTGAGTTGAGCAACATTGACCCTAATAAAGTCACAGGGTGGATGAGATTCGCCGGTATGAAAGAGAAAGTGACCTTTGATTTGGAAGGCAACTTCCACAGAGACATCCGCGGTGCAAAGATTCGCCTCAAAGGCAATGCAACCGGAGATAAAAAAGATGCTGAAAAATACATGGAAGGATTCGCTCAGCATCAGACAGGAAAGGCAGGTGATATTACGGCTGGATTACCGCCTCAGGACTACACGGATTATCCGTATATAGAGTTTTACTCAGATGCAAACGGTCGTGTGGTGATAGAGCTTGAGCAGGATCAGATTGAAGTAATCGGTATGCCGATACCGGCTATCGAGTCCGATCCGATATCCAGAGAGCAGCAACATCAGAATATGTCTGAGTATTTGGGTGGTGTGGCTCAGGAACTGGATGTCCCAGCAGAAAATGCCATTTGTGTTGGTGGTAAAATTCAGACACGCCTGGCAAAGCAAGCTGATGAGAATGCCAGGATACGTGGTATGAAGCTGCTCACGAAGGAAATCCGCAAGAAGTTACCGCCGCTTTATGCCCAGGATGGCAAAGGCGGTAAAGCGGTTGTTTATTTGAAGTACTTCACTCCTTCAGCCCAATGGACTTGGTACGTAAGTGAGGGCGAGCCAGTTTTGGATGAGAACGGAAAAGAAGAAATCGATTTCCAATTTTTCGGGCTTGTAGATGGCCACGAAAAAGAACTTGGCTATTTCAATCTGTCGGAACTCGAAAACGCCAGAGGTCCTATGGGGCTGCCGATTGAAAGGGACTTGTATTGGCAACCCAAAACGCTGGAAGAGATCGCACCGGAAATGTTCAGGTCCGATGAATAGCTCATTTATGAGGAGACAATCACGAGAAAGGTAACCGTAAAGTTAGCAATGCAAATTGTAATGTCGGTAAACGAGGGCATTGAAATATCGGAAGTGATTCGTGAATTGGATTGTCAGATAACCGATACTACGACAGCTGCTGATGTTTTGGATGCCGAAATTGTAGATCATGAAGTCATAGACAGTAAATAACCTGCCACGAGCGGGATATTTACTTCTATAATCAACTCCACGCTCATTTCCGAGCAAAAACCCTTGTTAAATGAAAGGATCAGTCCATGGAAACAGATTGTGAAAAGCTGGATAGTTTTTCGAAGGTAGTTTTATCTGTCAGCGGCGGTGTAGCGGATGTGATTTTCAAGCCATTAGGTATTGCTGTCGTAATATTTGATTATGATGTGCAAGGCGTTGACAAACTTTCGAAAGACCCGGACGGTAAGAACTGTATTGTCAGCAACTGGCCATCGCAGGAACAGATAATCGACAATGAGCATTGGCCGATTATCAGGCAGGCAAAGCATGATGCTGCATGCCGATGTGTACGACAATGGAAATGCTCTTCCTGTGGCGGTGTTACGGAACACTCTTATGAAGAGATCGTAGAGATCGGCTCACCGCACTGCAAGAATTGCGAAATCGAAATGACAATGATCTAAACCCCAATTAACGAAAGGATAAAAACCATGGCTAAGAAAACTCTTACGATCACATTAAAGGACCAGTGTGCAGATGTCCACTTAAAAACAATCAAGGTCAAACTCTTATCTGAGGGCGGCAAACTGTGGATTCGGCCAAAAGGATACTCTGATAAATGCTCTGCCGATGGGCACGGCTATCCGGTCGGCCTGGAAATCTGGCAGGGTCGGCTCCGCCTTATTGTCTTTAATGACATCAATATGGAAGAGCCTCAGATTATTGATCTGGAAAATGCCAGAGAAAGCAATCGTGATTCAGGAGATATTACCATGTCACATTTGAAAAAACGTTTTGTTTTAGTTGTCGATGGCCGTGAGCTTGCAACCATTCTGGCTGCTTTGCGGTTCCATCAGGATGAAAATCTTCAAGGATGCAGCGATATTGCCGATCAGGCGATCAAGGAGATAGCTACCAACAGCGGTTCGTTAAAACCGTTGGATTTCAACGAAGTTGGAAAACTGTGCGAGAGGGTCAATACTTGTGAAGAAGCCCATAGCGGCCACCAAAAAGAAGTCTGGGTGTTGGCCGTAATGAATAAGAATATGGTAGTCCATACCCAGGCATACAACAGCAGGTTCCGGGCTGAAAAGGCTATGCTGGATTATCTGCGGAGTTACGAGGGTTACAAAGGAAAGGATAATGTTGCCGAAGTCTGCGATTGGCTTGCCAAACAAGAAGGGACACTGAAGGTGGATATTTGTTCAACGCAAGTAGATTGCC
>JACNGQ010000184.1:12370-26164 GCA_014384025.1 Planctomycetota bacterium
TAGTCTATGATGCCTATCCGCACAGCGATCTGCTGCCTATCGATCCTGAGCAGGATTGCAGTAGTCTGCAAAACCTGCTGGAGAAAGTTACTGCTGAAAACATCGGAGACGGCTTATTTCGATTTTTGGTCGTAGAGATTGTCGAAGGTGGCGAAAGCAGTCTGGATGGAGCAATTCATGTGTTGGAGCGTGCCAAAGCAGATGTGGATGCTGTATTGCAGGCACTGCTTATCAGTAAATATTAGTACACGCGAAAATGGCAATGCCCTGGTTGCAGCCAGATTGCAGAATGTTCATATGATCACCTGGTTGATGTCGGCAACCCTGTTTGTTCCGATTGCGATACTGATATGACCATGATCTAACCGTCAAATCCCGAACTCACATCAAACATTAGACCCATTTGAAATGAAAGGAAGAAAATCATGCTAAACAACGGAACCTCTGCGCGCAGTCCGCCTGGATAGACTGATTGCGTATTCAAACAAACGAAAAAACTTAACAAAAACAACAATAACTTTTTGATGAAAGGAAAATTGAAATGAGAGTTTTATACATTAATAACAACGGCGGCGGATTTGCCGATTATGTAAATGTGGATGAGAACACAACTGTTGAGAAGTTTTTCAAACAAAAACTTCCCAGCGAAAATACCGAAGATTATCTTATCCGCGTCAATCGTCAACCCGTACCTCGCAGCTACGTTTTGCAGGAAAATGATCGCATAACTGTCACACCAGTCAAAATCGACGGAGCTGGGATCAACCTCTAAACACATTAACCGTTAACGGGGCATCTGTCAAGAGTTAATCCTGATAGATGCCCCCTTTTTTACAGAAAGGTATAGTTATGGAACTAACAGATAGACAACTCATCAAGATTGCCGAGAGTATTCGAGGCCGTCTTGGAGTATTGAAAAAACAACGCTACAGCGATGTTCAGCGGCTGACCCAAAATGTCAGCTCAAACCTGGAACAACTGCAAACGATACGGCAGGGATTAGGAAAATGTTTCCATTCAAACTGGGATGGAGCAACTGCAAAGCTTATGTCCAGATTGCAGCGAATATTGCATGATTTGCCTTATTCGATTGATGAAACCCAACGGAAGATAGAAGCATCTCAAATCAAGATGCCTTCGTTACGGCAGTTATATGAGGCTTTAAGGCAGGTTCAGGAAGAATTCGGTCGGCTGGAATACAACGCTGAAGAAGAGACCTTATCGGTTTTTACCGAGCCAATCGAACTGGAAGGGATATTCCTGGGCGATTTCGAGATACAACTGCAAATACCACAACTCACGCAGATGCAGGATGGGAAAATCTTCCGGGTTATCGCTCTGGATGCACATCCTGCAACAGCCAATGACGTTGTAACTCATCCGCATGTCAGCGAAGATTATCTCTGCTCCGGCGATGCCAGTGCTCCGATTCAGGCAGCATTGTCTGGCGGCCGTGTCTGTGATTTCTTTATGCTCGTCCGGTCGGTGTTGGAGACATATAACCCTTCATCGCCTTATGTATCGCTCAGCGAATGGGAGGGCTATCCATGTTACGACTGTGGATATGTGGTTGTGGGTGATGACATCTACTACTGTGAAAGCTGCGACAACTCATACTGTAATGAGTGTATGAGTTATTGTAGGTGCTGCGATACATCGCTTTGCAATGGCTGTATAACAAGTTGTCAGTTTTGCGAGGAACCGTGTTGTGATGATTGTTTGAAATCGTGCAGTGAATGTGAAGAACCGGTGTGTTCTTCGTGTATTGAAGATGATTTGTGTCCTACTTGTAAAGAAAAACAGGAGAACCAAGAAGATGAAGACGAACAAAACGAATCAGAAGAATCAACCGAAAGAAACCAACATCAGGTTGCGCAAGTTTAGCAAGCCTGTCCAGCCCACACTGCGGTTTTTACCTACAGCGTGGGCGAAGCTATTGTTTTTCCGTGACAGAGGTGAAACCGAGATCAGTGGTTTTGGTATCACCCAGCCGGACGATCTGTTGTGTGTAACAGATTTCGTAACCATCAAACAAGATGCGACCGTAGCCAGCATTTCGCTGGATGATGAAGCGGTGGCGGACTTTTTTGAATCACAGGTAGATGCAGGCCGCAAACCCGAACAGTTCTTCCGGATTTGGTGTCATACACATCCGGGCGATTCGCCAGAGCCCAGTGGCACAGATGATGAAACATTTGCGCGCGTATTTGGCCGCTGTGATTGGGCAGTGATGTTCATTCTGGCCCAAGACGGCAAGACATATTCCAGACTGCGTTTCAATGTAGGTCCAGGCGGTCAGGCACTCATCCCTGTACAGGTTGACTATGGCCATCCATTTGGCCCCAGCAATAAAGAACTATGGGAAGCGGAGTATAAAGCCAACATCAAGGCTCATTCATGGTCTCGTGGCCTTGTTTGCGATGATGACGTCTTTGGAAGCTCAGAGGAGTCTGATCTAAGTGATTATTCACTGCCAGGTGATTTGCTGGAACAATTGGAAGAAATGGAACCCGCTGAACGAAAAGCTGTTCTTGATGAATTAGCCGTCCGTCCCGACCTTTGGGAGGATGCGGATGAAATAGTCAGTCAATATTGACAGCGAAACACAGGGAGACACACTACCTCTCCCTTGCTTTTTAACCCCTTGTAATTGGAGATGTGCTTATGGAAAAGTTTGTGAAAATAACCGTCGGCTTTATCCAACAGACATTCGAAAAGGAGCCGGATGGTGAATTCATATGTACTGATCAGGCATTCATCGCCGGCGATCAGTGTGACTATGAGGATGTGAACGGCGATCCTCTGAAAGATATCCCGGAACACCAGTACGAACCATACGAGATGCTACTGCCGCAAAATAAAAGGCAAGCCGTAAAATACCTGCTTTACAATGATGTGCTTGGCTCAATGGAAAGTGAAGAACCTATCGAGGCAAACTCTTTGGAGGAAGCCTTGTCAGAGGTACTCAATAGTATGGGATACTCTATCATTGAAGCCCAAAAACGTAAAGAAGAACAAACCCGTCATTGCGAGAATGACACAGACTGAAAGGAGCTTACGTAATTATGAACAATGAACAAGCGAAAGAGCGTTACAGCCGACAACAGGATATTGTACCGCCGGATCGTCTTGCTGCCTGCAAGGCCACTGTTATAGGTGTTGGAGCTATCGGCAGACAGGTTGCCCTGCAATTAATGGCAATGGGGATTCCCTGGCTCCAACTTATAGATTTTGACACGGTCGAAATCAGTAACCTGGCCAGTCAGGGTTATCTACAAGATGACCTTGGTAAACCAAAGGTAGAAGCCACTGCCAATTTATGCCAACAGATAAACGACGATCTGGAGATCCACAAAGTCAACGACCGATTCCGTAGAAGCATGGAAATCGGCAATGTACTATTCTGTGCAGTTGATGCTATCGAGACTCGTCGTTTGATTTGGAATGCAACTAAGGACTCGATGAGTTTCTTTGTCGACGGCAGAATGAGTGCCGAAGTGCTGCGGGTACTCAGTGCATGTGATATTGCATCTTGTGAGCACTATCCGACCACTCTGTTCGCCAGCGGCGAAGCCTACGCCGGCCCCTGCACCGCCAAAACAACCATCTATTGTGCCAACATTGCAGCTGGTTTTATGGTTGCCCAATTCACCAAGTATTTGCGGCATTTGCCGGTGGATGCGGATATTCAATTGAATCTGTTGGCAACAGAACTGAACGTTGACACGGCATCATAGGGCAAGGCTTACAGTCCTATGAAATGGCAGGCATGAAAATAATGCCAGAACCTTTTGGGCACAAGCCAGGCCCATAGCGAAAATCACACACAGACAACAGCGAGTGAGTCCTTGGATGTTCCGAGGGCTTTTTTTATGCGCATGCGAGATTCACAACATTGATGGCACATCCAGCATGCGGGAGGTGCCATCATTTTTTATGAAAGGCAGGTGGCACTATGACTTGCACGTTAGAAGAAAAACAGAACGCAGAAAAATCAGCAGAAGTTCACCCAATTGAATCGGAAAACACCATTCGAAACACAATCTATTCGGTCGGTATCGACCAGAGGTTGAATCTGAAAGAACAGATTGCCCAAACCCATGGTGTAGACTCAGAAGTCATGGACACCGTTAAGGAACTGGAGGAATTTTTAAGTAGCCCTGATCCTGAGCAATATGCCCAGGCAATGAAACTGCGAGATAAGGCAGAAAACGTCCTGAACCAATCAGCAAATACCAGTGAGCGGGCAAAGGCAAGGCAAATGATTGGTCGATCTTACAAGCTATTGGCCTTTGAGAATCGTCCCGAGATGCGTGGATTTGTCGGCAAGATCAGAAGGCGGATTCATAATCCCCAGATGTCTGATGAAGTAGCCCTGGCTATGGTAAACGAAGGCTATATCGAGACATTACGCCAATTATCACGAGAGCGTGCCCCGTCTATAATAGCCTTTGCCAGGGAATATGCCCAAAATCATGAAATGACCCTGCCGGCAGCACTTTTGTTTGGCTATGGCGGTTCAGCATACTATGCCCTTGTTGACTGGATGGTGCAGGAAAAGGCACACGGAATGCACCGGCATGGCAGACAGCCTCATCCGCTGTTTAGCGAAAAGACAAATGAGGCCTGGCGAACTGCCGGCAAAACAGGCAGATGGCCAACTGTGGTGAACAATGATGGAGAAGAAGTCCTCTACGATGTACCGGAAGATGAAGGCAGGTTGCCCGTAGGTGTAGTAAATAAACTCAGAGAGCTATGGAGGGCTAATCCTGTTTTGCGTTACTACACCGGCACCAACCGTCTCTCCGGCGAAATACCATATCATATCATCGAAGATGTCGTGGATATGATGATAGGCCGTCGATTCCTGCCCATGGGCAAGACACAGAGATGTCGGTATGACCAAATCATCGAAGATGCCAATGTAAAAGGCGTCGAGTCATTCCCGGCGGTTTACAGGGATCTGTTTACAAACAAAGACCAATTAAAGCCGTACTGGGATAAGGCCAGAAAATGGCTCTATGACTACTCTATGCTGCTCTGGGAGACCCAGAACGAGATTTGGTTGGCGGAAGGCAAACGAGTACCGGCAACAGGTGTGGTTTATAAACCCGCTAAAACCAACAGGAAAAAACCTGTGCCAAAGAAGAAGATACCCGGCACCATATACCTCAATAATGGGCGCTATTATTGGGTAGTTGCCAGAAAGATGAATCCCAAACCGCTGATCGATCCAAAATCAAAACCCAAAATACCTGGAAACTTCCTTGTGGATCATGGCCGATATTATTGGTATGTCCCACAGTGGATCAAACGTCAACGGCTGGTGCCAGGAGGCGAAAAATTTTCAACCAAAGACAAAGCTACCGCTGAAAGAATTGCCCTTGGAATGTGGAACAAAATAAAGAAAGAAGATCCCAAACTGGCAGCAAATGTATTAGCACGAACCAGATGCCAAGGGTTGGCTACTAAAGACAAAACCATTGCCGAAAAAGTAGCTGCCAGGATGTGGCGACAGATAAAAAAGAACCAGCCTGATTTGGCAGCCAAAATAATGACAGATAATCGGCCAAAGGCAAAAGACCATTGGGTAGCACAAATTATTGCGGATGGCAAACATCGGCACGTAGGATCTTTCAATACACGGACTGAGGCTGAAGCTGCCTATGCAGCAGAGTTTAAAAATACATTCCGCTATCCGCCCGGCTACAATGTGCAGTGCATACCCAAGCTTGATAAGGTCTGGCCTACCTGGACAGAACAAAAGGCACGCCTGGCACTTATGGACAAGTACCCAATAATGCCTGTCATTGGCCGACCGGCTGACATGGACGAGCTTAATCCAACGGTTGAGCGTATGCAAAAGGTCGATTGGCTGGTGAAAAACTGCATATTGGTTTTTGATGATAATTCGCCGACTGCATTACCTGACATAGCAATTCAGTCACGAGGGCAGCGATGGTGTGCGGAAATCAAGAAACAGGGAAAACGCCCGGTCATCAAAGGCTCCGCATCAATAGATCGAGACACCGACCGAATCAGGATCACTGTCTATGGCCAGAGTTTTAGTGAGAATCAGGTGCTTACCGAAGAGATATACCACATCATCTTCGAGATTATCCGGCATGCAAATCCGAAGAATTTTGAGTCGATTAAGAAGTGGTATTCCAACCGGGTTAAAAAAGGTCTCGATCCTACCTGGCACATACATGAAGCCTTTGCCGAACTGATGGTCAAGGAAGAAGAATCCCCCGGCTCAACCGACTTGCCTCGCCGGGTCGTCAACTATGCCCAAAAAGCATTTTCAGCTACCAATACTGTACCTGATTTGATAATGGAAAAGATCAAACACTGAGATATCCCAAGTCCGTTTATTTTCCCATCTCTCAGCCGTTTCTCCTTACTTTATTTTTCGCGGCTGCTTTTCTGGCCGCGATTTTTCCACATCGTAGCGATAGCTCCGCAAAACAATCCTGCCAGGGTGATTCACGGTATTGACTGAGTTTAGCAAACAGATATAATAGGCAAAATCGAATCCTACACAACTGCGTATTAAGGAAATCTGAATATGACTATGGAAGACGCCCCACAAGCCGCAATCGAATCTCAGCTTGCCTGCATAGAGTGTGAGAATGATGTTCGCATCTTACTTGCCGTGGAGTCAGGGAGCCGGTCGTGGGGTTTCGAGTCGCCGGACAGTGATTATGATGTGCGGTTTATATACGCTCACAGAAAAGAATGGTATCTGTCGATCCGGGAAAAGCGAGATGTTATAGAACTGCCGTTTGACGGCCAATTGGATATTTGTGGCTGGGACTTGCGTAAAACGCTCGGGCTTTTCCAGAAATCGAATCCTGTTCTGATGGAGTGGATCGTCTCGCCCTTTGTCTATCTCGAATCAGGTTCTTTTGCAAAACGGATCAGAGAACTTGCCCGTAAGTATTACTCACGGAAAGCTGGTGCTCATCATTACCTAAGCATGGCAGAGAATAATCATAAATCGTATATAGAGAATCGAGACGAAGTCAATCTCAAGAAATATCTGTATGTTTTACGCCCGCTCATAAACATATTGTGGCTGTCGGAAAAGAAAGACCTGATCCCAATGGTTTTTTGTGAAACATTAAACGCGGTTACAGTTCCAGGTACAACACGTGATGCTATATACGCCTTATTGGATACCAAAATGGCAATATCCGAGCTGGGAACCGGCAAGAGGATTGCCATTATCGATGCGTTTATAGAAGATACAATGGTGAGGGCAAAGGCCTATTGTGACATAGCACCGGTAAGCAGGATACCTATTGACGTTGTTGATGATTTGTTCCAGGTAATCTTGAATGAGGTTTGGTTATAATCGACGTATAGCATTTGATTTGACCACACTTTACGATTTACCAAAGAATTCGTTAGCGATATCTCAGTCATTTGTCAACGCCGTTGAGCCATTGTTGGGCAACTATTGAACCGGCAGAAAACTTAAGGGATAGTGCCTTCAAGCCAATGCTCTGCGATTTCTGCAAGGTCTAGATAATCTACTAAGCCATCACCCTCGTCGGGTGCTATATCAGCAGATGGAAAATGAGGGGGTTGATACCACTGGTTAGCAAGAATACCAAAGTCAATCAGGTTAACATTACCATCAAGGTTGATGTCGGCGGATATTCTGTATTTGAGCCAGTTTTTTGCAAAAATTGCGAAGTCAGCAAAGTCTATTTGTCCATTCGGTACTAAGTCAACACCCCAGCAGTAATTGTTTTCACTGCTGCAGCCTGATTCCAACCATTTTGAGGTAAAAAATGTCAGGTCATTGAAATCTACATCACCATCCCCTTCAGAATCGCCAAATAAACAGAAGAAATCATAAGTATAATTATCTCCACCTTGACCATCACCATTGCCATCAAGATTATTGCCTGCAAAGTCAGTAATACCTAGGGCATCCAAACTTATGTTGTATGCACCTTCGGGCAGAAGCTGACCAAAATATAGTATTAATACGGGGTCTAGATACTTGAACGTAAATGGTATCGACTGTGCAGAATTAACGTCAACTACTGTAACATCGTTTGGTTCGATCTCTACGGAAGAGTTAAAAAAGATGGATATCTTATCAATGCATGACCGTTGCCCTGAGACGCCTCCTACAAAACAATACCAGATCGCGGGGGGAGTACTGTCGACTCCAATTAACTGCGTAGCATTATTATTCATTTCATCAAGTTCAATATTCTCGTTCATTGCATCAGCACAGGCCACAATAAAATATGAATCGTCAGGAACATTTGGACAATCTGCAACCATGTGGCCATTGTCTACTTGTCCGGAAGGTAAACGACCCATGGGAATATAGCCAAGCAAACTATCTGAGAGGTCAAAGTTCTCGTCATTAGATAGATAGCAACCAATCTTATAGCTGTGAGCTGGTCCAGGACCGATATTTTCTACTTGAGCATAAATGTTCGATTGTCTATTTGGTGAAAATAGGGTATCACCAGAAATACTGAGAATACGTAAATCTGGCTTTTGTCGTGGTGGTGTTACTGGCGTAGCTGTTCCTCCGCGGATAATATAGACTTCACCGGCGCTGCTTACTGCTGACGGGGCACTTATGGCTATATCGGCACGTCCATCTCGGTCTATATCTCCAGCAGATACTGTTGCATAGCCAAGTCGTGTAAGCGCTGCACCTGTCCAATGGCCGTCTGCATCAGCTGGCATCGTAATAGTGCCGCTTAGATTTCCACGACCGTAAATCAAATAGGCCTCACCTGAACTATCTCCATTGATGTTAGAATTTAAAGCCCCCAGCAGTATATCACTGTAACCGTCTTCGCTAAAATCGCCTGCGCCATCAACAATCCTGCCAAACCAATCATTGTCATTGTTAGCTCCAAGTATGACCACGTCTGCATTAGTCACTAACATACTGCTTGGCCAAACATCCCGCCCATAGACAATATATGCCTTACCTTTACCTGAACTACTCATTGCCCTGGCACCAATTAGTAAATCGTCGTATCCATCACCATTTATATCTCCAATACCAGCAAGACCGCTTCCGATATCATAATCGTAACCGACTGCCTGTATATGACAATTAGCATCGGTAGCATCGAGACTATTTACCCATGTATGACGTCCAAGGAATAAATATGCACCACCTTGTCCTGCTGGAGAACCACCATCAATAATCATGTCACACAAACCATCACCATCTACATCACCGGCATGAGTGGCAGCTTCACCACTAACGCCATTGATCATTACATCTGGATTTGTTTGCACATTTAGAATCCCTGTTAGACCGGCTCGTCCCATGATAATTCGTACTGGAGCACCAATAATAAGATCATCATAGCCATCACCATTCAAGTCACCAGATAGAGACAAGGATCGAGTGTGTTCTACACTTGAACCTTGAAGAACCAAATCTGCATTATTTGATGAAATAGTTCCACTTAAATCAGATCTACCGTAAACAATGTAAACACGCAAACCAACCGCATTACCATATGCGCCAATGGCAAGATCGCTGAAGCCGTCTCTGTTGAAGTCTCCGGAAGATATGCAGTTGCCAACTGCATCATAATTAACTGTCCCATAAATTGTAAAAGCAGCTTCTGATATAAGACTTATAGATGGGTTCAAATTTGGTCCGCCATAAACTAGATATGCGCGTCCTAAGTTAATTCCCGAACCTATATCAGCATCAGGGGCACCAATTAGAATGTCGTCATATCCATCCCGGTCTACATCACCAGCAGAACTTAAAGATTCCCCAGCATTATCATGGTACTCACCAACCAGTATTATATCTGTAAGTGAGGGGTCGAGACCGGCACCATCCAAACCTACAATGAATCCATCAGGATAATCTGGGTCATTGCTGTTAACCTTCAACCAAGCTTCATAATATCGTCCGATTTCCGTGGGCGAGAATGTAACAACAACATTTTGTGATTCCCCCGGCTGGATTACGAACTCACCGTCTCCATCAGGATCATCTGGAAATGTTAGTGAATATGCAACGCTATCACCATCCCCATAGTCAGCAACCCATATGCCTGGTTGTGGAGGAGAAGGAACACCTTGGACTGTCAGAGCACCTTGACCCTGGTTAGTAAGTGTAACGGTAGCCACTTTGCTGCCACCTACCTGAACTGAATTAAACGGCAACCACTGATCAGTTGTGGGCACAATAGTGTCAGTGGCAATTAAATCCGGCTCGCCCGTACTGACACTAACAATTGGATTAGTGTATGTCCCGCTGGTTGGTAAACGGATTTCACCACCACTACCATCTCTAAAATAAAAGTGGTAGTCGTGAGAACCTTCGGCAAGCCTTTCCGGACCATAAATATAAGTTCCATTTGAGAACGAGCCTGAATATTTTCGCATCGTATATGCCACCCCATCAATATAAACTTTCTTTATTGACGGGACGGTGCCATCCTCATCGTAATAATCCACAAACCAGTAAAAATCTGTGTTTGTGTCGCCCGATGTTGGACTAACAGAACCGTTACTTAATTGGGGCGTGTGATTAGCTCCACCACATGCTGTCACCGTAAAGGTTATTATATATCCAAGTATTTCATCATCATTACCAGCTTCTTCAAATTTAACATAGTATACCCCGCTGGGGAGCGCATCGATATCACACAGTCGATCTATTCTGGAAAATGAACCGACACCATCGTCGTTGTCATATTCAATCTGATTTAAGCTGTTATCATAAAGCCACATATGAGTATTCCCTGTGTCACCAGATGTCTCTATTACGACTTCTG
Source organism: Planctomycetota bacterium (assembly GCA_014384025.1). Classification (GTDB taxonomy): domain Bacteria; phylum Planctomycetota; class Phycisphaerae; order Sedimentisphaerales; family Anaerobacaceae; genus NIOZ-UU13. The sequence goes on from JACNGQ010000184.1 coordinate 23,164, forward strand.
ATTCTGTGGCCAGAGTAAACTTAACCCAATCAACATCGTCAGCTGGAACAATTTTATGAGCCTGTGGTGAGCCATCATAAATCCAATTTGCCTGTGAATCAGTGTCATCGGGTTCATACAAATCTACCGTAGGATAATAAGTTCCAGTTTCTGAATTGTTGCCTTGACTAATTGTAATAACACTATCGATAGGCTTTACCCAATCACTGACTTCATTGAACTGAAGTGTATAGTCTCCGAGAGATATGTTGCTAATCGTATCACCGCTTAACTTCCAATCAGTATCCGGACCGTCAGTCAATCGCCACTTTGCTGAGCCACGAATTTCGGATGGGTCGATTGTTACAGTCAGTGAGCCAATTGGAGTCGTACTGCCCAAGATGACTTCAAGATATGCCTTCCAGTCCACAGATGTGTCAAACCAAGCACAAGAATGGTCATCGCCATCCTCAGCCAATAGTATTGAGAAGTAAGTTTCGGCGGAATCAATAGCATTTTGGAGATCGTCTCCTGCGTAGGAGCCAAGGTTAACCGTTCGCCAAACCTGCAATGTACCGATTCGAGTGTCGCCAACATATTTGTTTGATTCATCATCGGCGCTTGTCCAAATGCTAACAGGATCAAAACCTGTGTAATCACAAGCATATATATTGACCCGATGGTCAAGGTTTGGTTTATGTTCAGAATCTTGTGATTTTGTATCGCAGTATATGTGAAGTTTCAGATCTGATACTAAAGAACCCTGCAAGGCAGAAATTGGGAAGAACAATCTACCTCTATATTTAGCATCTGGGTCTGTTAAAGGCGGGATAATGCTTGTATATGGGGCGGTGCCTATTGGCAGATGATAGTAAAATTGTCCAAGTAAATCAAAATCTTGAGAAACATCACGTGGGCCTTCGTATTGATTAGAATTATAATTTATAACATAATCTGCCTTGGAACAATCGATAAACTCCGTGTTTTGTGAAAGCTGGTCTAGTTTCCACCATCGAGCAATAATATTTTGTTCCATTTGGGAATTTTCGATATCGTAATATATTCGCACGTTTTTTCTATCATCAGTAGCTATATCTTGCTTAGTTTCACCTGTAAGTATATCTACATTTATCTTGTGGTCACCAACACTCTTTACAAGACCAAGTTCGTTAGGTTCTAAGGCCAATGCTATACCGATAGTATCATAAGGGGGAAAACCGGGACAACGATCATCGAAAGGTCTTACGGGTGACCATCCCAAAATATTTGCACTCCTTGCAGCGAGTATTGCACCGCTTTCAATGTCATCAATTTGACGCCGATCCAACAGATTTTTTTGTCCAATCCACCAGTGCAAGGGAAAACGCAGATAATTTCCCACGCGTGTATTTGGCAAATTGTTAACATGGATGCTATATATTATTCCATATTGTGCGGTAACATTTAAAGGAACCATATGGATTTTTGGTAAACCGGCTGGAAATTCAATTGCATGTTCAAAAACATATTCAGCAGCTTCCTTGTCTCTCCAAATATTCCATTCTGCTACACAGTATGTACAGTTACCATTAGCATCACAGTCTATTAATACATTGCCGATAACTAATCCATTTTTTGTTAATTCTGGCATAACTGGTAAAATGGCCCCTCCAATAATCCATAAGTTTTTGCAATCCAATAAAAAAGATTCAGGTCCCCCTGGGTAATGTGCCATTGCAGTGGCTATGTTCGTTAAAGTGCCTAATGCAATAACAGTAATCTGGCCCGGATTGTCTTGTACTGTTTGGATTATAAAATCCGTCGCCGGATTTTCAACGCCTGGATAACCTTGATTGTCCCATATTTCGATTTCCTTATGGCCTCGGCATACAGGGGGGTTATTTTCAATGGCTCCGGCCTCATAAAGAACTTCAAGTATCTTATTGACCTTCAGTTGATAATAATCGAGCATATGATTACCACCCGGTATACCGTCTGTGTCAAGAAGTTGTTTGCCAAAATTACCATACCCATACGTAATACCTTCCACAATACATTCTTCAGACTGGAAAGCATAAATAATAGCTGTACCATCATCAGGATCACTGTCGCCGATAGCTGGATCTGTGTCAATGATGACCCGCAGTGGAGATTCAGCAAAAGAAGTAGGTAATACCGGGATCGACAATACGATAAGAAGTAAGAATATTTTGGAATTTATTATCGCTTGCATAAAGTGTTCCTCCTCAAGCTTATGTGATTTAGATACTTATAAAAGCGGCTCTTCCGAATAATTCGTGGGTAATAAATTCAGCGAATTCAACTCAGCAAAATCGTTCAGGACCCCAGATCGCCAATGGCTCCAAGGATACCTGACCCAGGAAGATGTCATTGCCGCTGCTGGTGGTCGTTGATTGTTCGCATGACTTTGTAAAAAGTTCATAAAGTTTGACGATACCAAATAATCAGGTCAACATGACTGGCCAAAACTTGCTGATCCGCAATAATTAACGCTTCCTGTATAATGTGCCCTATATATTGCGAGTAAAAGATTATAGCCATGATTTGGGCTGAAAATCTGGAGCATTTGCGCCCATGGTCACCTCAGTGACTTTCACTTTGTCAATTGTAGTTGCAGCGAACAGGCCATATGGATCAGCCGGGTCACCTTCCCAAACCTGCCCTAATCGAGCATTTATTATCCTTCCAAAACTTGCAGTATTCTGAGTCTCCCCTTCGGGTGCTAGGATGACCCAACTACCTGTTTCAGGGTTATAGTCATATGGTTGTAAACCAGACAGGGCAAAACTGCCGTCAAAGTTACCCTTTGAACTTGTTTTAACCGATTTGATAGTTGCCCCCGCTGGATTAAGCTCGTCTCCGGTGTTGAGTTGACCATCAATACCGAACATATCGTACCCTGCGAAAAGGTAAGAGCCCGTAATATTGCTTCTAGACAGCACTTTTTCAATATCACTGAAAGAGGCAGGCAAGCCCTCATGGCGGTTTGTGATGATGAAGAAGTGATCGCCGAGATCGTCGA
>JACNGQ010000375.1 GCA_014384025.1 Planctomycetota bacterium
AGTCATCACTGAAATACACATCGTGCGAGGCTGCTCTATCACCCGAAAACCAGTTAACATTCGCCCATGTATCTTCATGTAAGGAACCATCCGCCGGCGAGGGGCCAAAGGCCAACGGAGATCCTATACCCTGCATAAGTTTGTTAACCTCGGCCAGCGATAGCGCCCGCCTGAATATTAAGAAATCGTCCATAAGCCCGGTGAAAGGTCTTGCGCTGTCAATATTATACCCCACACGAGCACCCTGGCCCCAGTCCCCGGCTATGTCCGCAGGGCTTGAAACGTTTTCCTCACGGACCATTTCCCCGTTGATAAACAGGGTTGCCTTGCCGGACGCCTTGTCATATGTGCCGGCAAAATGTAGCCATTCGCCCCATGTTACAACTCCTGCACGTATATCGAAGATTGTTGAACCGCCGGCAGTGCGAAGCAGCCATCTGAACTCACCGTTACTGCGGGCCTCTGGATGAACCAACCAGGTCGAATCAGCGGCTCTGGCATTGAAGATAGCGTGATGATCACCTGTATTCTCACATTTTATCCAGGCCGCCAGTGTCATACCTGTTGTCGGAACTTCTTCGGCAGGGAAATTTGCGCCATCCAGATCGAGAAAACTGGTGCTTGCGAAATTAGCGGCTCCTCCGTACTTGCCAACAGGCTCTAATGTCACGTCGCCGTTCACGACACCGTCATGGCCGTTGCCGGACTGGTCCGTGACGATATCAGTGACACTGTCAAAGGAATAGTACATGACCAGAGCTGAATCGTCGATAAGACTGGCCGGGGCATTACTATTCAGGGCCCCCAGCAAAGCGAAAGACAATAACCAAATCATTTTTCTAAACATAATGTAGTCCTCCTTCAAACAAAATTAAAATAATTACTATTCGCATTTTGGCCACACACCAAAACACCTGCTGCTTGTCTTTTTAATTTATGAACTGCCAAAAAACAGAAATGCAACATATCTCATTTGCGAGCACAAAGTTCTCAACTAAAACTCCATACCTCACATAAATTCGTCCTCCTCTGTTCGAAAAATATATGAAATGCGCTCACAGTACGAAACCAAAGCCACATCTGCCCGGCCACGCGAGCACAAGTTTTCATAATCTTATCTATATCAAATTATATGCCTTCTCGTCAAGAGATAATTTCAAAACTGACAATAATCAAGTGGCTTATTGCAAATCTGCAAAACAAGCACCCAATCTTAATTGCCGCTTACGGTGCTTCCGGCACCGGCGCATATAGACGAATGTCATCGAAATACATCATACCTGAACCTCCGGCAGCAGGAATACTCCTGTTACCGAGACCAAGAGTTATCGAAGTTACATTGGCAAGGTTCACTCCCTGGTCCACAAAAGCCTGGAGGTCGATATCCCATCGTGTCCAGGAAGTCCTTATCGCTGCATCAGGATTGTCATTATTGACTGCAGCATTTCCGTTTAGAGCAACATACAAATTCTCAGCAGCATTACCCGTACTGCCTCGGAACCAGATCGTCAGCGTGTTAACACCGTTCACCGTCCAGTCACGATTGGAAGTCAAGACAGAAGTCGCCTCGGATTTTCCGGCAGCATTGTCATAAGCCATCGGCATCGATTGATTGCCGCTGTGAACGATAGTCTGCTCGGCGAAAGGAGCAGCATCATGACCAACGACAGAGCCGTTTGACGGATCGTCGAATCCGTCCGCCCAGGACAGATATATCCTGTTGCTGCCTGGTTCACCTTCATTAATGTCATTATAGTTCTCCATATCGTCAATGATAAGGAAGTCAGCCGTCGTAAAACTCCAGAGAGGCCCTGTCCAAGGACTGTCGGCGTTAGCGTTATTGGCCTCATCAATACGCCAATAATAGGTAGTATCCCATTCAAGCTGTCCCGGTTCGAAGCTCTCAGAGCCAAGGTCCCCGCTGCCTTTGTACTCTGCCGAGCTTGTATCGGCAATTTTCAAAGCCTCTTTATCAGTACCGAAGTATATCCCGTGCGAAGCTCCAAAAACTCCCGGCGTCCAGGTAAGAATCGGTGTCTGCTTTACATCCACAGCTCCCTTAGACGGATTAGGATTTGCGACGGCGCCCCGAGTAGTAAAGCTCCAGACGTCGCCTTTATGTATGCTCGGGGGATCGAACTCATCGACCCGCCAGTAGTAAGTCTTGGACAATTTAAGTGGGCCGGGAAAATAGATTGTATGTCCCGTGGGGCCCTTGTCTGCCCCGCCGGTGCCTGCATCCACGTCGTCATAATTGTCGCCAAAATAAAAATGACGCAATTTCGCATTGAAACCAGGCTCCCAGCTAAGCTCCGGATTCGTATCTACCAACTCGGTACCATCAGCCGGGCTGGGGTTATAGGCGGTCCTGGGGGCAACCGAAAAGCTCCATACAGGACCTTTCTCCCACGGACTTCTCGGATGCAAATCATTGACCTCAACGACTCGCCAGTAGTATGTTGTACCCGAAACAAGGCCATCCGGATAAGGAAATCCAGGAAAGCCAATAGTAAAAGAGATATCAGCCCGGTTGCCCCGAAAGATATCTGCAGCGCCGGCATCTACATCGTCATAATTCTCGCCTAAGTACAAATCGTGCGAAGCCGCAAAATCTCCCGGCGTCCAGCCAAGGCCCACCCATTTATCTCGAACTATGGCGCCATCGGGCGGGTCGGGATTACGGGGGTACGGCCTCTCCACCGACAGATACCGGCTCGGGATAGCTTCCTGGTTCAGTGTTGGAGTTGACCAGGACAGCTTACACTTGGCAGTACCGCCGTGCTCATAGTGCTCCAGTTTAATCTCGTATTGCTGCCCTGCTGTCAGGCTAATGTCACCGCTGCCAAACTCTATAGGCGGTTGTGTCACATGCCATGTTTTGCTCCAGGTCCAGGTGTCAATAACCAGCTCGTTATTCACCCACAACCGAATACCGTCGTCCCCCTCGGTGTAGAAAGTATAAGTCTCGGAGTTCGGCACTTCAATCGTACCGGTCCACCGCACCGTGAAATTGTCTGAATTGATAACCCCCGGTTCCGGGGAGCCACCACCCCAGTCAAAGTCCACCATCGGATCTATGCGGGTCAGCACGAGGTCCTTCCATTCGTTCGCTGAAATAGTCGCATGATAATACTCGCCTTTTAGGCCCTCAGTACCACTTGCCGCACCGACCAGCCCCAGCACTAAAATAAAAGAAGACAAATATACCAATTTCCGAGACATAACAATCCTCCGTAAAAAATAAATACCGGTTGTTAATTGAAATGTAAAACACTTACCTGCGAAACACAAATTTCTCCCTGAAACCCCATGCCTCGCATAATATCTCCTCCTCTATTCACGAAATTATAAAAAGTATGCTCACTCCGATAAACTCAAAGCCACAGATGCCCAGCCACACGAGCACAAGCTTTACTATTACTATCTATAACAATTTTACCCCCCTCCGTCAATGAAAATCCATCGAATTTTGCAGAACTCAAAACTAAATTGCGGTAATCTTCAACTCTAACTCAAAACTTAACACTTAAAACTCAAAACTAAATCCCCCCCCCTTCCGTCAATGAAAATATCCCCAATTTAATTGCCTGCTTTTCTATTGGGAGCCGGTGGATCCGGCAATCTTCATTCGTCATTCCTTGTTGTATATTCGATATAATCGATATTTGCCTATTTGATGTTCCTTCAGGCTATCTATAGGATTCGGGAAGATATTCCTTGAGTTCAACCCAGTAGATATCAGACGTGTAGATCCTTGGATCCCAGCCGTCGCTGCGGGTGAAGAACAGGTACTTTTTGTCCGGAGAGATCCTTGGGCCCTGTTCAATGAAGGTGGAATTAATTCGAGGGCCCAGATTTCGAGGTTTGGACCAGGTGCCATCCGGCAAACGCAGGGTTAGATAGATGTCCCGATGCCCATAACCTCCCGGTAGATTTATGGCGGTGAATACCATAAATGATTCATCCGGGGCAATGCCTGGATCGGCCGGACGGCCCACTTGTTGGTTGTTCATAGAGATATATGTAACCCGCGGCCAGGTGTTGTCAACAAAAGGGGCGGTCCATATAATGCTTATTGTTCCGAATGGTCCCCCCTTGCGGATAGAACCGAAGTAGATACTGTTATTCGCGGCTATAGAGCAGGAAATTTCGGGGGATGGAGAACTGAGCGGCGGTCCGAGTACCTGTGGTACGGCCCAGCCATGTGGCGTCCGATCGCAGCGATATAGATTGCGTTCGGACTGCGGTAAGCCTCTCGCAAAGTAAATGCTATTGGCATCGGGAGACAGACAGGGCGCCCAAACTGAATACTCTTCAATGCTTTCTATGAGCTTAGGTGCTGTCCAGCCCTGGTTTGTGTTTTCTGTGATGAAAACACCCCCGACTCGGGGAGAGTGACGGATAGGACAACGTAAATAACAAAATGTGTTTCCATCCGCAGAGAAGGTACCATGTGATTCCCACTGGCGTGGCCCGGTATCACAGATCAATCCCGGGGCAAAAACCTGAGCCGTGGATCCGGGCGGGCTCTGTCCCAGATAAGGTCCCTTGGCAAACGGTTCTGCAAATGCTGGTAAGCATCCGACCCAAACTATTGTCACAATCCAATATTTAGCATATCTTCTTTGTTTCATCGTCGGTCTCCTTTCATTTTTCCGCTGGACCACAGAGTGACATTAGTTTTGGGATGCGACTTGAAGAATGCCCAGGCAATCTCAGGTACGTTGCAAGTCGAAGGGGCAGGCATTTTGTGGTCCTGGTTCTTGAGCTTGTAAAGGACAACATCACCTGTCCCCTTTGGTGCTGCCCATAGTCGCGCCAAAGTGTTAGGATCATTCCTAATAACCGTGGGAGTGGATTTGCATTTGTTGTGTCTCGTCCATAGACGTATTCCACGTTCAACACCGTAGAATCCCCATTGTGGCATCCCCATGTATAAAACGTCTTTGTCCCGTGCCCCATGAAAGTGAATTCACCGTAGAATCCCCATTGTGGCATCCCCATGTATAAAACGTCTTTGTCCCGTGC
>JACNGQ010000378.1 GCA_014384025.1 Planctomycetota bacterium
TCAAGGCATTGTGACTCAGATGCTTTTGCTTTCATATTGATTTTTGCGTAGCACAAGCAAAGATTTTCAAATCGTTCTCTTGGGATTTACTCAAATATTCTCGGAAGCTGGCTTACAGGCAGTGTCCAGATACCTTTTTTGATTGGATAGCTCTCCTCGCCAGGATAAACAATCCACGTCTTTAAAGGGGCTACTTCATTGATGGCATTGGTTGAGCTTTTGGTAAGCTTAGGTGTCAGCGAATATTTAATTTCAATGGCAATTTCAACTTTTAATCCCTTGGTTAAAACCAGATCAATCTCCGCAGCGGCGGCTGATTGAGTTCTATAAAAATATGCATCGTACCCGCGTGGTTTCAGGGCCATTATCTGCTCCAAACAAAAACCTTCCCATGATGCTCCCAATATAGGATTTGCAGAAAGATCGTCATAGCTGTATATCTTTAGAAGGTTGTGAAGAAGGCCGGTATCCCGGATGTATACTTTGGGTGACTTGACAAGTCTTTTTTTAACGTTACCAAAGAACGGCTGAAGCTGTCTTATCATAAAAGTATCTTCAAGGATATCCAAATATCTGCGGGCTGTTTTTGAGTCAACACCCAGGCTTTCAGCAAGTCTGCTTGCATTCCAGAGTTGGCTGTTACAGTGAGCGACCATTGTCCAAAACCGGTAAAGTGTTGTAGCTGGTACTCTGACCCCAAGAACCGGCAAATCTCTTTCGAGATGAGTTTGAATAAAGTTCTGCACCCATGCGGTTGACGATTCATCTGAATCTGCTAAGTAGCTCTCCGGATATCCGCCTCTCAGCCATAGCTTATTAAAATTATCTTTGCCGTCGGCTATTTCGTCCAGAGTAAATGGGGATAACTCATGGTATGCAATTCTGCCAGCCAGTGATTCAGACGCCTGTCGTTTAAGTGATGGTGATGCTGAACCGAGCACCATAAATCTTCCCGGCTTTCTGTCTTGATCTATCATCGATCGAAGCAGAGGGAAAATTTGTGGTTTTCGCTGAGCTTCATCAAGGATGATCAGGTGATTTTGAAATTGCTGAAGATACAACTGCCCATCTCCAAGCTTTTGGAGGTCTTGTGGGTTTTCCAGGTCCAGATATATGACCGGTTTGTCAAGTTTGTCAGTAATCATTTTAGCCAGCGTGGTTTTACCCGCCTGGCGCGGACCGACCAGCCCAATGGCTGGAAATTGTGTTAGGCTTTTAATAATGTCGTTTTGTATTCTCCGTTTTATCATGATTGAATTATCGGCAATATTCTCCCAAAAATCAATCATAAATTTGTGAATTTATAAAAATAGCATATTTTTTACTGACGTATCTAAAACTTGCAAAAACCTTATTATTATGCTATAAATGCGTATAATGGAGATGGGATGAATAAGTTGACATTACTCAGAGCAGTTGTTTTGATAATCCCGCAGGGGATATTAAAAGCGCGGGAATTTAAGAAACGTTTCTGGGCCGAAATGGCAGCCAGAATACATCAACTCCTAAGGGGGATGTGGGGGAGATTTTGTGATACTTTTGTTTTTAGAAACAGTTCTAATGGATCGATTCTACCAGTCGTTCAAGTGCCGGTGCGTGCCAAAGTGCGTGCCAAGCTCGCTCCCACGGCGTTCATCCGGTGTTCACTTGTGTTTCGCTCGTCGTCATAAGTTCTTTTTTAACAACCATTAACCCTTTATTGACAAGTACTTACAAAAGCCGAGTTCGGACTGAAAATCCGTTGCTCTTTTTCCCTTTCTGACGTGCCTATTTCTGCAACATGGTAATAGAGAAATTATAAGAAAGAGGAGTTTTATCAAGCGAACATGCCATTTTAATAAATAGGAAGTCTTGAAGTGCCTAAGAAATCTGAAATTGAAATGGATTCTTAACCTGCCCGAGTGTAGAATCTGAGGCGTTGAGAAGCATTAGAAGCATAGCAATATAAGATTTGGAAGAAAGAAATGAATTTTCAGATAGAACGTCTCAAACGATTGCCCCAGCGCACAAAAGAAACATGGCAAGGTGGCCTAACCAAATTGCCTATGTGGATCCAAGGAAGAAACCAAGAGCCGTATCGGCCTTGGATAGCTGGCTGGATCAGCATTAAGACAAAGCTAATACACACTACTGAACCGAAAACACCTCAAGAGAAGAGTTTTGAAATGGCTTTAAGCGCCTTGGCCGACTTTGCCTGCAACGAAGAGCTTGCGGGCTATCGCCCCGGAAAGATTGAGGTCAAAGATTCAGCCTTGGCTGAGCATCTGGGAGGGCTATTGGCTGAAGCAGGTATTACGGTTGAGCATCGCAATAAGCTGTTTACATTTGAAGAGATGATTGCTGATATGGCGGAGAAGATCGATGGTCAACCCTTGGTGCCAAATGCTCTGGATGTAAAGGGAGTCACTGTGGAATTGATGTGGGCTTTTGCAGATGCAGCCTCACAGTATTACATGGCAAAGCCGTGGCAACACTTAACTGATGGAGATTTAATTGAGATCGAGTCTCCCTTTGTTGATGCTTCTCTGCGATATTTCACGGTGCTCGGTGCAGGTGGAACGACTTATGGGTTGGGCTTTTTCGATTCAGTCTCGCAATTTGAATCTTTGTTTGAGCAACCAGGTCCCGCATCATTGGCAAGCGACAAACATTGGTCGGTATTTTTTGGCCCGATTACTGAACTGCCTTTTGGTGACGCTGATTTGTGGGAAGACAATGGTCTGCCAGTTGCAGACAAGGATGCATATCCGGTCGCAATCTGTTGGGAGCCCAGGCTGAAGCAGCGACGCCCTGGTCTGGACATATTGTACTATCTGGAAGGACTGATGAGAGCGCTGGCACAAACTGCCGAAGATGAGATGGACAGTGGCCGGTGGAAGAAGAACATACTCACTGCACTTGGTGAAATGGAATTCATATTGTCCCTGCCAGACCTTTTGAGGCCGGATGGTGAAGATTCAAGAAAGAAAGTCAAGGTGAGAGGTGGCTTGCCAGATCACCGGGCTATGGAGAGAACTCAGCTGGACATACAACGGATGATTGATGAGCACGATTTCGGGAGCATGGACGAGCTAAGAGAGTTTCTCAACCAGAATGTAGTTGGCAAGGACATTCCCCATCAGGAGGAAATGACTCCCTTGGGGCAAGCGCAGGACATTGTGTATCAGGCATTTGAGGCTCGCGGACGAAAGCAAATCCAGTTAGTAAGGAAGGCTTTGGATATTTGCCCGGATTGCACTGATGCCTATGTATTGCTGGCTGAACGCTGCTCAGATGTAGGCAAGGCCCGAGATTACTACGCAGAGGGTGTGGCTGCCGGTGAAAGAGCTTTAGGCGATGACTTTTTTAAAGAGGAATCAGGTCATTTTTGGGGTATTCTGCGAACCAGACCCTACATGCGTGCCAGATTTGGTTTGGCTCAATGCTTAGAGGAATTGGGAAATCTCGATGAAGCAGTGCAACATTACCGCGAGCTGTTGCGTTTGAATCCAAATGATAATCAGGGAGTACGACACGCGCTCCTGCCATCTCTGCTGGAAATGAATGCAGATGACGAAGCTGCCGAGCTTCTTAAAAAATACAAAGACGACAAAGTCCTCGCAATTTGGTGCTATGCCAGAGCCCTTCTTACGTTCCGGCAAAAAGGAGACACAGCCACTGCCCGCAACCATCTGAAGAAGGCGTTGGATGTAAACGGATATGTTCCAAAGTATCTGTTGGGGTATGCGGAAATGCCCGAGTTCCCACTTTCAGGCTATAGTCCAGGCTCAGAAGACGAAGCAATCATTTGTTCTGAGCAGCTGGTGGATGTGTGGGAGGACACAGAGGGTGCGATGGAATGGCTTGACGAGCGTGTAGACAAATTGTAGTATATTTTGCGCACGTCATTCTTATGAAACTAAAATCTGTAACGAAACGAGATACTTGAATATTTAAATATTTTTGAAAAATGAAAAAAAGTAGTGTCAAAGATATTGATGTTCCTACAAAAAAACTACAACCAAACTACAACCAAACTACAACCAAACTACAACCAGAAGATACAATATCTGCGATTTATGCGAAATTTACCAGTTGCTAAGTGCTGAAATAGGCGATACTTGCATAAGAATGGGATTTTGAGGGAGTTTTGAGCAACCGTTGTCTTACCGAGGCCACTATATTCTTTGGAGTGGGCCTGCTTGTCATACGAGGGCTTCCAGATAAGGGCGAATCAGGCGTTCAACTCGACATATCCGTGCACGATTCATAAGGCGCTCGATGCTGTAATACTTCCGTCGCCGCCAGAGTCTGAGAGCTTCAATAGCCACGTCCAGGCCCAGTTTGTTGCGATACTTGAAACAGTCGGCGATTGTCTTTTCCGGATCGTAGATACGAACTGATACGCCATCAACCTGATAGCTCCGGATCCCCTCGGTGAAGGCCCGGCCTGTGAACCAGTATATACGAAGAGGGGGATGTTCTAGCCTCGGTGCTTCAGATCCACGTTCCAGCGCAATGTACACCTCGTGCGGGATCTGTGTCGTCAGTTCGTGGAAGGCGAGCGCGGAAATAAGACACATGATCCCATTGGGTACCCTCAGTGAGACAGTAACAAGATCCTGATTACTGAGTGACGGCAGATCCGCGAGCCGGTATAGACCACGGCTCAGTTGCTCAACAATCCCCGCATCTCGCATGCCGTACAGGCTGCGGGGGTGAATGCCGCATCTTATCGCCTCGCTCGTTCTCAGGACGCCTCCGTGTCTCTGAAATATCGCTTTGGCCTTCTTAAAATATTCACGTTTCTGGCTCATTAGACTTGAGTTGGATAAAAACATCAGCATTTATTAATATACGCTGGTAATTCTATCCATTCCTCCCCAGATGTCAATTCATTATTTCGTAGTTACCATACAACTTTGTTTTCTTCATCAAATGTATGGTAACGACCGGCTGCACCAATATTATCCATCCGGGTTTTGCCTAAGAGCGTGTGTGAGAAGTCGTATTAACCAGGTTTTAGCCGATGCAACATCAAGTT
>JACNGQ010000343.1 GCA_014384025.1 Planctomycetota bacterium
CCCCTTGAGTCGGACCAAATTGTTAGTTGAAGTACCAGCCGGTATGGATACGGATACCCGGCCATGAAGGGTTGTAGCATCAACCTTACCTCCCAAAGCTGCTATCCAGAAGGGAATATCGAGGTCTGAATGAATATTATTGCCCTCTCTTCGGAATTCACCGTCAGGCTTAACACGTATTGTCAAATAGAGATCCCCGTTGGCCTGTCCTTCACGACCGGGGTGGCCCTGTCCACGCAAGCGGAGGACCTGTCCGTCACGGACACCTTCGGGTATCCGGACATCGATTTTCTTCTTTTTGTCAACGAAACCCGTTCCGTAACAATCGAGACAATGATTCCTTCGGTCGGTACCAGAACCTCCGCAGGATGGGCAGGGTTGAGAGATGCTGAAAAACTGACCGACATCCGAACTGGTTTTTGACAAATGCCCAGTGCCGGAACAGGCAGAACAAGGAATCCTCTTGCCATCTTTAGATCCGGTTCCCTTACATGAAGTACATACCTGAGGCCCGCTTATTGTCAGAGATATCCGTCCTCCGAGCGCTGCCATTCGAAATTCAACGGAAACGGACGCCTCAACGTCTTCGGCGACCGCTTCTTCCCGCAGATCCGAATGGATCCTCGTACCGAAGCCGGAAAAGAGATCTGAAAAATTACGGAGAATATCATCCGTGCTGGTCCATCCCTTAAAACCTGTTTCTTCGACCTTTTTCTGGCCGCCCTGGTCATAGGCGTTCCGCCGTTTCTTATCCGAGAGAACCGAATAAGCGTTGGCAATTTCCTTGAATTTCTCCTCAGCCTCCTTTGATCCCTTATTCTTATCAGGGTGATATTTCAAAGCCAGGCGGCGGTAGGCATTCTTTATTTCCGCCTCAGATGCTGTTCGGGGGACACCAAGAATTTCATAGTAATCCTTCATTTCAAATTCCCGGACTCGATCAAAACGATTTCAAGGACACCGCACTCAAAATAGAATTGGAGGTTCTCCTCTGAGACAGGTACTGGAAGCGGTATTGAGCAGAAAATCATCCTGGATTCAGGGAGGGTTCTTTGGGCACGGACAATGATCTGTTTCTCGACGATTTCAACATCAAGGTCCGGATCCAGTACCCCAGGCAGATCCACAAAGAATCGTACCTGGTGTTCCAGACGTTTCACGCTGTAGGTAACGATCTCTTTCGTTTCTCTATCAGTCAATGGCCTTTCCCTTTTCCTGATTTGGTTACGATACATTGGGACAGGGACTACCTAATGAAAACATTGTTAGCCACGATTTACACGGGTAATCAAAGAATTCTTAGGATACTTTTCTACTAAGTTTCTAACTTTATTACGCATTTTTTGAACACTGTCAAGACCATTTTATAGTGAAAGTCTGAATCTTGAATAAAATGGTGCTTATCGTTTAAAAGGTCTATAAATAATCGGAATTCCTCAAAAATCACGTCTTTCAGTAGCTTAAAAAATACCTTATATTTAGAATTAAGCAGGCCGAGGGAGTTTCACCTTTGGCCCCTCCAAGAACCGGAGGTGAACCTCTCAGCTCCTCCGGCTCCTTCTCCTTTCACACCTCCTGTGGATTAGTACATACTTGTTAGCGGAAAATACAAACAGGATGAAACTGTTAAAGACAAATTATGAATCGGGTGGTGTAAATCCAGGGGAGTCATAATCTGACGGCCGCTGCGACGAGTAGTTTTATTAGCAACACTTGACATTATGCTGAAAGCCGATTAGAGTATCTGAATCGGTTTGGCCCTCGTGTGAGTACAGATATTGAGAGTCGAGCCGTCTTTGGTGAAGAAAGAGTCATTACGGAGCATAATATATAATGGATATGGAACTTTGGCAGCCACATCGGATCGAACAGGACCAGTGCCTGGAAGCGCAGGTCGGACCGTTGCAGCTCTGGCTGCGACGAAGCGGTGATGAGATACGAATTGCCAGCAAACATCGAAAAGATCCCGATAGTCGGTTAAAGGCCGTTCCGCTTCATTTAGCAGTGGAACGCAAGCCCGCAGGATTAGACTGGAGCCGCTGGGTGTGTGGAAACTGCGATCAGGTTCTTCTGACGCCGGTCACACCGGACCGCCCTGTCGTTGTGCGGCCTGAAGTGCCCTTGAAGATTCCGTCAGGACGTGAAGCCTTGTTCTTTTTCGGCGTACCGCTTTGGGTGCGGATAATAGCGGGAGAGACAACAAAAGTCCAGCTATGCGAGGAGCCCTCGGTTACAGTGTCGAATATCTGGTTCGGAGACCCGATGTCCGGGGATTTGTGCTATTCGTTGCGAACCCGGGCGCGCCGCTGGATATCGGACTCCCAGATTGAGCAGCACCGGGCCATCTGCCCCGTGACGATTCACAACGCGGCACCGGTTCAGGTTGACATAGAGAGGTTCTGCGTGCACGTTGCGCACCTGAGCATATATCCGGGTACATCCCGTTTGTGGACCAGTGAAGTTCAAATTACGTTCAAAGGTGAAGATGAAACAAGCCCGGTGGAGTACTCTGAAAAGCCGCCGACATATGAAACGGTTGATAAGGTCCTGAGCAAGCCGAGATTACCGGTAAAGAAGAGTATTCTCAAGAAAAGCATAGGCAGTTTCGGATTATTTGGTGGTGTTTAAAAATATTCAGGCCTGAGGTGAAATCAAATGAATGAAGTTTTGGCAATTAGCTGGTCGAACGTACTGAGCAAGGAATTTGTGGGACCGGCCGTCCGAATCGGTGTTCTGGTGTTTGTGGGCTTTCCATTAATACTATCCTTTGCTGCGTTAGTTGGAAGAAGCACCAGAAAAAGGCTGACGCCCCAGGCAAACATGCTTATCCGCAAGGGAATTGTTTACTTCGGAAGCGTTATGATTTTCATCTCAATACTTAATCAGAGCGGATACCCACTCAAGACCCTTCTTGGTGCGGCCGGAATCGCAGGCATTGCAATCGGATTCGCATCACAAACAAGCGTCTCAAATATCATCAGTGGATTATTCCTGATTTCCGAAAAGCCCTTTGCAGTCGGAGACGTAATCCAGGTCGGTTCTACAAAGGGTGCTATCCTTTCAATTGACTTGCTCAGCGTGAAGCTACGGACATTTGACAATCACCTGATCCGACTCCCGAACGAAATGTTGATCAAGAGCGAGGTCAGGAACATAACGCGATTTCCAATCAGGCGGCTGGATATCGAATTGAGCGTTGCTTATAAAGAGAACATTCAGAAGATTCGAGAGGTTCTTCTGGATATCGCCGACAAGGAGCCTCTATGTCTTGACGAACCAGAGCCGGATGTTCGTTTTCAAAATTTCGGCGATTCGGGATTGGAATTTCTCTACGCCATCTGGTGTGTCAGGGAAGACTATCTCAAGCTCAAGAAAAATATCATGCAACAGATAAAGGAGAGGTTCGATGAAGAGGGTATTGAGATTCCGTTCCCGCACCGAACGCTGTACACCGGCTCAGCCACTGGACCTTTCCCAATTCGAATCGTCAATGGACAAAGCGAAGATAAAGAAGAACTACGGGCGGATAATTGAATAGATTTAGCTACTGCCCCTACGTGTCTCCACTCCGTTCTCTTCGTTCACTCCGGTCGAAATGACCCCCGGCAGAAAAGCAAGTTAGCTAAACCGAGGGCAAGTTTTTTTAATTGATGAATGATTAATGGGATTTTGGTAGAATAAAGTAATGATTTCGAATAGATGGTTGATTTATTTGTTGAGCTGTGTGGCGGCTCTGGTTGTGGGCGGTCAGAGTGCGGCTGTGATAACGGGTCTTAAAGCAACGGGGCATGACAGCCGGATCGATCTTGTCTGGAATGCCGACGAGCAGGTCGCAGGTTATAATATATACCGATGGGACAACCGGAGCTCGGGCTGGTTAAAATTGAATGCCAAACTGCACAAACCAGCCGTCTATAGCGATTTTTTGGGGAAAAATAACCAGTGGTGCCGTTATCAGATTAAATCGGTATTAGCGAACGGCAGTGAATCAGCGGCTTCCAAAGAAGCAATAGTTAAGACTGCAGCCATGAACGAGGAGGAATTGCTCACATCTGTTCAGCAGGCGACAATCCGTTATTTCTGGGAGTACGGCCATCCTGTAAGCGGCTTGTCTCGTGAACGCAAAGGCAGCAGGGACACCTGTACCAGCGGCGGGACCGGTTTCGGGATGATGGCGATAATGGTCGGTGTTGAGCGGGGCCTGATCGGCCGGACTGAAGCAGCACAGAGACTGCTTACAATGGTGCGTTTTTTACAGGAGAAGGCAACCCGCTATCATGGTGCATGGTCTCACTGGCTAAACGGCAGTACTGGAAAGACAAAACCCTTTTCACGATACGATGATGGAGGAGACCTGGTGGAAACTGCGTATCTTGTTGAAGGGATGCTGACGGTCAGGCAATATTTTAGCCGGGACGACCAAATAGAAAAAGAACTCAGGGAACGTATTACCCAGCTTTGGCATGAAGTCGAATGGGACTGGAATCTACAGAGGCCGGACAGTAAACAACTCTACTGGCACTGGTCGCCGAAATACGGCTGGAAGATGAACCACAAAATCGGCGGGCATTTTAATGAGTGCATGATTGTTTATTTATTGGCCATAGCTTCGCCGAGCCATCCGATACCAGCGGACTGCTATTATGAGGGCTGGTGCGGCGAGCCTCCAGACGAATACGTCAACGGCAACAGCTATTACGGGTATAAACAATGGGTGGGATGGCCAAAAGGAGGGCCGCTGTTCT
This sequence comes from Planctomycetota bacterium, assembly GCA_014384025.1. Classification (GTDB taxonomy): domain Bacteria; phylum Planctomycetota; class Phycisphaerae; order Sedimentisphaerales; family Anaerobacaceae; genus NIOZ-UU13. The sequence goes on from JACNGQ010000343.1 coordinate 4,746, forward strand.
TTACTCATTATTCGTTTATAGGATTTGACCCTCGCGGAAAACGAGATAAGTATTGCAACTACTTCGAGAATAACCGAAACATTTCACTTATCAATCGCGAGTATTGCATTGAAAATCCCGACAACCACAAAGGCTATAGTAATCTCGTCTGGGGCCTGACTGCCAGCGACACACCCGGCGGATATACAGCCCATGAACCGCGGCGGGACAACGGCACTATCACACCAAGTGCCGCTCTTAGTGCTATGCCTTATGTGCCCGAAGAATCGATTGCCACACTGAAACATTTTTACTACGAATTGGGCGAGAAGCTATGGGGGGAATTTGGTTTTCGCGATGCTTTCAATCTCGATAAAAACTGGTTCGCCGAGAGTTACTTAGCTATCGATCAGGGTCCTATTGTCTGTATGATAGAAAATTACCGTACCGGGCTGTGCTGGAAAATGTTCATGTCCAATCCTGAGATACCTGTCATGCTGAACAAGATCGGCTGGAAATCTGATTAACAAACGCGGCTCACTGTATCTTTACTAAAGGCGGCAGGTTTCCTGCGAGTCCGACCTTATCATTTTTTACAATCATCACGCCATCTATACCTTCAATGGCAGCTATACGTTCCAGAGCAGGATTTACGTCTTCTTCGGCTTTGACGAGGTTCGCGGCCTGTGTAGCGGCCGCGTCTGCTAATGCGGCATCTTTGGCCACAACCGTAGCAAGGTCGCACTTACCCAGACTCTTAGAGTGCCCCATTAGCCCCGAAGATGAACATATTGAGATGGGGGTATCGGACGGCTGAAGTGAAAAACCGAGTCGATTTGACAGCTTGGCTGTACCTGTGTTCAGGGCAATGATAACCGGTCCGGCAGCTTTAAGATAGATGTCCCCTCCGTTTTCCACAATGACCTCCCCTGCCCCGGCCTTTAGAGCAGCCTCGGCGGCACACTGGGCCATAGCGCCTGCGACAGCAGCCATTGGCCCGACACCTACAAGCCGGGCGGCCCGGGCCATGCGCTGTGCAACTTCAGGGGCGCCATCATGCAGCTCTATAGGCTCGAAGGAATCTCGGAAAGCGGGGTGACAATCGATATAATCATCCAGGATACGCCGCTGCCGTACAATTTCCTCAGTGGCTGCATCAAACCGATTGCAGCAAATACGGAAGACCGCCTCTTTATGAGTGAAATCTCGATAGGTACGTTTCTGATTCATGAACGTTTTCCTCGCCGACAGAAGGAAACGCTTGGTTAAAATGCGGATGCGCAGGCGTTATATGGGCAGACACGAATGCACCCCATGCACTCGATGCATTTCGATTCGGTGAAAATCACTTCTCTGGTCGCCATGTCTGCTATATGCAAGGCCCCGGTCGGACAATGTGTAATGCAGTGACCGCAATGCGTACAGTGGTCTTCGTCCACAGTAATCCCCTTACCGGTAGTGTTGATGGAAACATTAAACGTCTTTACGAAGTCCATGCCTTTTTGGATATCCTCTTCGGTGCCGGTGACATCAAGCGCAAGATAACCTTCCTCCTCCGGTGTTACCTTTGCACGAAACACATTGACGATAAGATTGTGGTCTTTCACCAAATGGTAGATGATCGGCTTCTCGCATTCGCACTTTGGAAAGAACAGCATAAGTTTTTTTGTTACGGTCTGGCTCATGACGGTTTCTCCCTTGCCACAAGCGGCCTCATTTTGGTGTCTTTCGGAAGATACGCAATTGGCTCGGCAAGCCGGAAGTCCCCGCGTTTGATCTCATCGGCGAGCAGATGAGCGATTTCCAGTGCCTTATAATAGGACGAAAGCGAGCCGACGGCGACTTTTTTGCCTTCTACTTCTATCTCGCCCGTTCGCAACTGTTCGTAGCTGACGTGACACAAGACCTTACCTGTATTTTGCGGATAATCGTGGCTATAGTCAACCACAGGGGCCAGAATTTCGCGGTCGCTTATGCATGTTCGCTTTAAGACATCTTCATTCAATATAGGAATCGGTATTCCGACTCCCAGAGCCAGCGATACACCGTAACCGCGAAAGCTCGTTCCCCGTACGAACTCCTTAGACATCTGCTTCATGTCGGCGGTCAATGCAAGCGTTCCAGATCCTCCTTTGGGAATTCCTTCAGGTGTTCGAGAGCCCCCGCCGGCGTGTTGAGTCCCCTCTGCATAGACATGCCCGTGAGCACCCGCCAACCACACTCTTGTTCCCACGCCGATTGTTTCGTAATAGGGGTCGTTAAGCAGCGGTGACAATTGGCCGGCGGAGCAGTAGTTAGCATTTTTCCGTTTGGGCTCCAGAGTCCCCATGTATGTGTATATCGTTCGGTCAGAATCATTGACGGCTACATTATAGTTCTGGTAGCAGTTCCGGGGATTGAGCATTATGGCCTGATTAAGGTCGTTGATGGTAAAGTACGTGCGAATCTCACGCAGCGGGTAGCAGTCGGTGCCGTAAGACAGAGCAAAAAGCTGAAGAGTCTTGCCCGCGACGAGATCCTCCATCACGTGGGCGCCGCCATATCGAAACTCACCCGGATGGTCCATATTCGCCGGGTCATTGTGGCGTAATTGAGTCGCACCGAGATAAACATCGACAGCCGCCAGACCCGTATAAACGAGGACATCCTGCACCCAGGCCTCAGACATGCGGATTTTCGGTTTGGAATGCCCGAAGTTAAGAACACATCCAGATGAGCACATCGGGCCAAATGTGGCGGTTGTGACAACATCCACCTCTTTTGCGGCGGCTGCCAATCCTTTTTTTTCTACGTAATCGATAATCTCGTCGGCAGTAAGCACAACCGCCTTGCCCGACTCGATACGATTATTGATTTGTTCGTACGTCTTCATATTTCATCCGTGAGATATTACTCCCGCAGGCTTTATTGTCCGACCACCTTTGCATTACCCGTTGATTGTCCAGCCCGGGCGCAACCGGCGGCTCAGGAGTTCATTAGCCTTAGCGTTGTTAGTGACGCGGCCTCTTTTGCCGTCATACTCGATTTTCTCACCGACCCGGTAGGCAACAAGGCCCAGTTGCATCATCTCGATTGCATTGCCGCCGTATTCGAAATCACAATGTGTCTTCAGGTCGGTCTTACAGGCCCTGGTCCATTCCTCCTGGAAATGGCCCAGCGGCGGGATAATCTCATCTTTGGAACGTTTATCGTAGTACGTCATATCTGCATTATCACCGAACGGCAGGACAATCCGCGAATCATAATCGCAGATGATATAACCCTTGCTGCCCTTGAACATCGCACCATGCCCTATCTTGTTCAGATCGATGTACTCCTTTGGCGATCTCGGCATCATGCCGCCCTGGTACCAGTGAACGCGGATAGGCCCGCGCCAATCGTTCGCGGGGATATCGAAGGCGGTGTGCAATTCGACTGGTGTCACTTCAGGATTATACTTCTCGCCCTCACCTTCGGCCGTAGTCGGAAGACCCGCATCAATCGCGTTCCAAACCAGGTCGATAGTATGACTGCCCATATCGCCGACCTGTCCTGTGCCGTAATCCCAGTACATATTCCACGAAAGGCAATTCATGCCGGGACCACCTTTGAAATAATCCGGATTATACGGATGGAAGGGTGCCTCCCCAATCCACAGATCGTAGTGCAGGTTTTTCGGCGGCTTGCCTGCGGCCGGCGGATAGCCTGGTCTGCGAATCTGGCGATTGCCCCAGGCATATGCATCTGTCAATTCGCCAATCGCTCCGTCTTTGACCAATTCGCGCACACGCTCGAAGTTTGGCTTGGCATGGCGCTGTGTACCGACCTGTGTAGCCAGTTTATGCTTTTGCTTGAGAAAATTGGCGCGGACAATACGTGCTTCTTCTACGGTGTGGGCCAAAGGCTTTTCCATATAGCAGTGCAGGCCGCGATTCAACGTCCAGTTGGCTATTAAGGCGTGATTGTGGTCCGGCGTGCAGCAGATTACGGCGTCGAGGCCTTTTTGGTCGAGACACTTGCGCCAGTCAATATATGTTTTGGCTCTTGGGAATCTCTTTGCGGCGTGAGCAATGTGGTCTTCATCCACGTCGCAAAGTGCCACAACGTTCTCTTTTGAGATTGCATCGAAATGTGCGTCGGCCCGGCCCCAGGTACCAATCATGGCGACATTGAGCTTATTACTGGCGGCGTTCGCGCCGGAAAGTATACCACTGGGCAGAATAGTTAATCCGATTCCGGTAGCTGCGGTGGATTTCAGGAATTGACGTCGTGATACAATGTTCTTCTTCATTATTTTTCTCCTTATTATATGGCTTTATTTGTTTGCTATAAAGCTGAAATGTTTGATTTTATGCAATAGAACAATGAAATACAAGAGAAAAACAGAAAACATAGTGATAAAAAACCACTAACTGATATTGCCCAATTAGGCCCAGAGGGGACGGTAAACTTAAAAGACTTTACCGGTTTTCAGTAATCCACTTAATCAGGTTAAACAGTATCTTGTCGGCCACCGGGTCCTTGTCAAGGTTCTCAACCAGGCGAAGTTGTGAGAGGACACAGCGCCCCTTGCCGCAGGAAAGCACAGCCATGTCCGAGCCCCACCACGTATCACCCGGCCCATAATAGTGGCGCTTGCTTAATTCAAAATCAGGGGCAAAGTCAAAGCCGACGGCGCCAACGATCGTTTGTCCATCGACGTCCAGCAGGGTATGTTCTGCCCAGACGTTTTCGTACACCGGGCCCATCATACAGTTGACCGGTAACCCAGCGAACACCGGATGATCGTTCACAAGGTGTGAAATGCATAGCCATAAACCAATGGCGGCTTTTTTACGAACTTGCACAGGCAAAAGCTCCGAAGCTTTCCCAGCCCTGGCCCAGGGAACATTTAGTTCCCCCCCCTGCAAATATACAGCAGTACCTCCGGCCTTGATAAATTCTATAAGCTCGCCGAAAAGATACTTTTGCTTTTTTGTCTTTGCTTCGGTGCGCGAAACGAAAACCGGTATTGAACGGTCGGTCTTCGCGTCGAATTCCACAAATGCGATACCGGACTTTTTCAGAAACGGCTTTAACGAATTACCCGGATCAAGCACGGCAATGCGCTTGCCATCAATGGCAAGCCCTTTTTCAGCAAACACGTCGAAACTGTATTCATTTCCGGCAATCAGCGAGCCATCGCCAGCAATGATTTGTGCCTTTAGGGCATAAGTACCTTCGAACAACTTTGTGTCGAGTTTTTCTTTGAAAAGCAGCGTGATGCCTGATACCATATTAACGTTCATTTTCTTTGTGAACACTGTTCGGTTCTCATCGGATACTATCTCCAACTTCAGAATTCCTTTGGTCCCATCCAGCTCATTGACACCGGTAATTTCAATCTTCGTGCCTTGCTCGGCATAGACATTACGCGGATACATGCGGACAGCAATGATCCGCGGCTGGTTTGCAACTTTTGTACCTTCATAAGCATACGTCTTCGGATTGCGAAACAAGTCGAGCAGTCCGGCACCCATGATCCAGTCCCCGGCGGTCAATGCATGAATGCAGTAGCCTATAACAAGGCCATTGCAGCGTACTGCTTCAATCATGCGTTTGTTCGCTGTGCCATGTATCTGCTGCTGGTCAAGACAGAACTGCTTAAGGTCAGGATAAATTCTGTCGAATCCGCTTTCTTTCAATGCCTGCCTGTGTTCATAAGCCAGGCGGCGATTGTAGATAAACGGCGGCGTAATCGGATTGCCGATTTTCTCAAAGCGATTGTTGTTATCTACCAAGTCAGGCAAACTGCCGTAGCCCAATTCGGAAAAGAATGTCATCAGCCCGGGAACAACGTTCCTGCCGGGCAATCTGCCCTTGAGTCCCATCGCACGCATCTGGTCATGGGTTTTCATACCGGTCAATAATAACTTATTGTAAACCTCCTCGTTGATCTGCGGGCCAGGATAGTCATGAATATCATTGAACTTGGTCGGTTCTGATTCATATGGCAGATATAGATTTGCACCTTGCGCCCAGCCGCCGGATTCGTCGAGGATCATACGAGTCGGATCGAGCTTCCGCGCGAGCATTGCCATCGGATGCAGCAACTGTTTAAGAACCGGCCGTTTCAGCTCGTTGAACAGCTCCCACTGCACAACACATGCGCGGTTTCGGTCGCGCAGGATACTTTCACGCACCTCGTTTTCAACCCATGCCGGAAGCCTCGCAGATTCCACGGGAAGATCCATACATTCAACTGCCAAAGAACCGACAGTCATCACACCCATCTCGTCGGCAAGATCAAGCCACATCGGCGGCGGCGGTTTGCGCCACGGGCGGATCATATTGAATCCCGCCTCTTTCGCCAGCTTGATTTCGCGCATAGCCATCTCACGGCTGTCCGGGTACGCCAGCTTCACCGGGTACAATCCCTCGAAAAATGTTGCCTTTAGATATATTGGTTTGCCATTTAGAAAAAATCGCTTGTTGCGTATAGTAAACTCGCGCATTCCAAACTGTGCAGTCCATCGGTCGGAAACTTTGCCGCCTGATGTTATAGAAATATCAACATGGTAAAGGTGCGGCTCGTCCGGCGACCAGTAGGCCGCGTCGGGGATATTCAGGGTCCAGCTAAGTTTCTTACCGCCGGGCTTGATGTTCAATGTTTTGTCCATACACACGATGGTTCTATCAGATTTCGCCGGGCGGACAGCAACTTTAAGCTGTGCTTGATTTGTTTTTACTCCGGCATGCTCCAACTCCATGTGGAAAGTCGCGGTGTTGTCGGAGATTTTCGGTTCGATGAAAACATCCTTTACATACATCTCATCGGCAGCAATAAGCTTGACCGGCTGCCAGATGCCTCCGGCGATAGCACCCCGCCATTGAGGTGTTTCCATCTTTCCCACGCCGTCGATAGTTTTGTTCTGCATCAGGATCGGGCCTGTTATCCGCAGGATAAGAACGTTTTCTTCGCCGGTTCTTAGCAGCTTATCGATGCGAAATTTAAACGGTGTAAACCCACCCTCATGAAAACCAACTGCGTTATCGTTGATCCAAACTTCGGAAAAGAAGTTTACCGCGTCAAAGTTAAGATGGATGACCTTACCTTCCCAGTTTGCAGGAACATTGAACGTGCGGCGGTAAAACGCTACACCTTCATAATCTTTCTCAACCTCTTCCCAGCAGCTTGGAACCGTAATGTTCTGTTTTGCACTTTGTGCGGAGAATACCTTGTCCAAATGCCAATCATCGCCCCGGCCAATGTTGTTGTGATCAAAGATGATTTCCCATTTCCCATCAAGCGACTGTTCCTGCCTGGCATTGCCTGTTACTTCATGACCTGTGGATGTCACACAACCGAACAGGGACAACATCAGCAAGCTAATGGCCGCAAGAATTGTAAAAAACTGACATTTCACATTTAAACGCTTAATAAGCATTTTTTTCCTTCGTACTTATTAGAATGTGGTTGAAATAAATCAAGATCATCTTATTATAATTAATTGTAAATAAAATATGAATAGAATTCTCAAGGTCAGGAGGTAAGAATGAATCATTCCAATGTAAATATCAAGTCAGGAATATCTGTTCTGTCGGCAATAGTAATCATCACTCTCTGCAGTAACGCGGCCATCGCGGAAGGACAATTGAAAATTACATCCGTCAAGCCGACCGTCTTCTTTGTACACGAGGACGATGTCTTCACCCAATTAGGCGAGGCAACGATAAATAATCCGTCGCAAGAGGAAGTACAAATCGCTCTGCAAATCCGGGTCGCCGGCGAAAGAATGAGAGAAATCCATGCAGCCGTTCCTAAAGGTGAAACGACCGTAAAATTTCCCTTCCCCAACATCAGTGAACCCAAGCTGGTGACCTTTATTCTAACAATGGACAACAGGGAACAAGACCGCCGCAGCATGACCTGGCAGCCGCAACGAAAATGGAACGTATATTTTATTCCTATTACTCATCACGACCTGGGCTATACAGATACAATCGAAAACGTCCTTAACAGATATGCCGATTTCTATGATGATATCCTGCGATTCTGCCGCGAGACCGACAACTGGCCGGACGAAGCAAAGTACCGCTACACCGCCGAGGGTGCCTGGGCCATGAAACACTTCGTTGAAACAAGAGGCAAAGAAAGTCTTGAAGAGTTGGGCAAATACGTCAAAGAGGGGCGAATAGAAATCGGGGCACTCATGGGGAATGAAATCAGTGCCCTGTGCGGCCACGAAGGGCTTATTCGCCTTATGTACCCTTCATTTAGAATGGCCCGTCAATTCGACGGCCAAATCCTGACCGGCTCGATCACCGACGTGCCGGGCCTAAGCTGGGGGCTGCCCACCGTAATGGCCGGAGCAGGCGTAAAGTATTTCTTCGCAGGACTGCCGACATATTTCGAATGGGGAAGAAATGACATTCACACCTTCTGGGACGAATCGGCAGTCCTCCGCCACGGCAGACCGGACGCATTTCGGTGGGAGGGTCCTGACGGCAAATCCGTGCTGGTTTACTACCAGTCCAGCTACGGTTTTTTCGGAGACGTTACAGGTCCGCACTCGTACAAATATGTGATGGACAGGCTCCCCGGCGAACTTGAGAAAATGCAAAAAAGCAATACACCTTTCAGTGTAATGCGATACATTCACAACGGTGTCGATAATTATCCGCCGGACATAGAGATAAGCGAAATCGTTCGCCAGTGGAACAATAAATGGGCTTATCCCAAACTGATTGTGGGCACGAATATTATGTTTTTCGAGGAACTGGAGAAACAATGCTCCGATATTCGTACATTCAGAGGTGAGCTGCCGGACACCGACTATGTTGTCGGTGCACTCTCGACAGCTAAGGAAACAACCATTAATCGTCTGACACATGACCAGATTGTAAGCGCCGAGAAGCTGGCCACTGCGGCCTCACTGACGGGGGATTTTATCTATCCGGCCGATGATATACGCAAGGCCAACGATGATATGCTGCTCTACGACGAGCACACATGGGGCAAGGACTACCCGGCGGGCAAGATGCAGGACTGGGCATGGAATGAAAAGAGCCACTATGCCTACAGGGCCGCCGGACTAACACAACAAATCACCAACGCAAGCATCTCTCACCTCGTAAATAAAATCGAACGCAAAGAAGACGGCCATTACATCGTGGTATTCAATCCGCTTTCTTTTAAGAGGACGGACATTGTGCGTGTGGCGAAGTTCGGCAATTCAGGTTCCGGAGTTTATGATTTAAGTTCCTCGGAAAGCCAGACGTCCGGCTTGGTTTCTGAAGTTTGTCAATACGTCGATCTGGCCGGCCCGCAGTCGGCTGTTCCTTACGCAGCCTATCGACATGCACGCGGCCAGTTCGAGCCGCGTGAGCTTCACGATCTGGTTTTCGTGGCCAAGGATGTTCCGCCGCTTGGTTATAAAGTCTTCAAAATTGGCCCCAAAGCATCCGACAACCCATCGAGTAATATAAAAACAGGGCCAAACATGCTGGAGAGCCGCTTTTACAGGATAATAATAGACCCCAAAACCGGAGGTATCAGCAGTATATATGACAAGGAATCCAAACGCGAGCTTGTGGACCAGGATGCAACTCACAAGGTCAACCAGTTCGTAATGCGCTGGATTCAGACCGCCAAAATAGAAGGTCCCGCTAACGTAACCGTCCAGAAAGGCCAAAGCGGCCCTGTCTATGGAAGCCTGATAATAAAAGCCGAGGGATCCGGCTGCCCGCAGATAACGCAGGAAATCATTCTCTACGATAAAATCAAACGAATCGATTTCGCCAACCGGATATTAAAAGACTCCACGCCCCTGCAGGAAATCTATTTCGCATTCCCTTTCAGGATGGACGAACCTGATTTCCGATACGAAGGTTCCAACTCTGTCATCAAACCCTTCCGCGACCAGTTCCCCGGCTCGAATACCAACTATTATACCGCCCAGCACTGGGCGGATGTCTCCGACGGACAATTCGGTATCACACTGTCACCGGTCGAATCGCATCTGCTCGAGTTCGGCGGACTCTGGCCCAACTACTGTTCGCAGGCACATCACGGCATAGACCCGCCCGGCTTCGGCGCCGATTTTATAAAGCCTCAGCAGGTTACAAAAGGCCACATGTACGCTTTCGCCATGAGCAGCAACTTCAGGACGAACTTCCAGCCTGTCCAGCAAAGCGAGATACTCTTCCACTATTCTCTGACCTCGCACGAAGGCAACTGGCGGAAAGGCGATTGCGCCCGCTTCGGCTGGTCTGCTGCCAATCAATTTATCGTTGATGATGTTCGCGGCAAAAAGAACGGTACTCTTGCACCGGATACAATGAGCTTTTGCTCGGTCGATAAGCCCAATGTGCTTTTGACTACTCTCAAACTTGCCGAGGACGGCGATGGCATCATCATCCGCCTGATTGAAACCCAGGGCAAGGCAACGACTGTATTGATAAGATTACCTCACATTGCAGTGACTGATGCAAGGCTAACAAATCTGGTTGAGCAGAACAAAGGCCGGGCCTTTTTCACAGAACTCGAAATACAAGTAAACATTGAAGCGTTCGGCATTACAACAATACGAATTAAAACAGATTAATAACCTATCCGGATAAGTCTTCGATAGAAAGTCGATATTGTTGTTATCAGCTTAATCCTTTATTTGTTTTTGTTCCATTGATAAGTTCCATTTTTCCGGTAGCGGGAATCCGAGATGTGAAATCGTTGAAGTGCTCTCGAAGCTGCTTTTGAACTTTGTTGTATTTCGGGTCGTCGATTAGATTTGTCAGTTCCAACGAGTCTCTTTCGCGGTCGAAGAGTTGGTCGGGAAACCGCCGGCGGTTGTCGCGCCTTTTGTATTTGGGGATGGGGCCGGGATCGATCCAGACGCCCAGTTTATAGCGTTCGGTAATCACCGTCGCCTGGTTCCAGTTTTCCGAGACGGCGTACATGCGGCCAGTGGATTTGTTTTCTCTCAGCGACCGAATCAGCGATTTCCCGGGAAGTTCGGGAGCGTCCTTCGGGCGCTTCAAATCCAATACGTCCATCAGGGTCGGATACAGATCGACCAATTCCACCAGGCTTTTGTTGACGGCGCCTTCGAGAAAAAGCTTCGGCCAGGCGACGATCAGAGGGACGCGCAGCGTGTCTTCAAAAACATTGTGGCCTAGCGCGCATTTTTCCACCATCCCGTGCGCCGCGACGAAGTCGCCGTGGTCCGCCGTGTAAATCACGATCGTGTCGTCGCTCAGACCGAGCCGGTCCAGCCCGTCCATTATCCGCCCCACGCATGCATCCACCTCGCTCGTAAGGGCGTAATAATAGGCCACGTAGCGGCGGTACAGGTCATGGTCTTTCGCCGCCGCAGCCAGGTTCCAGGGGCGCTTCGTGTTGCGCCGCCAGCTCTGCATCTCAGGCGGAAGGTTTTCCAAAGGCTCGCTCACGCTCTCGGGCAGTTCGGTTTTTTCCGGCGGATACATATCGGCCCATTTCCGGAGCGGCGTATAGGGCTGATGAGGAAAGATGTAGTTCGTCCAGCAGAAGAACGGCTTGCCCTGGTCCCTGCATTCGGTCAGGAACTCCAGCGTCTTGTCGGTTGCATAGGTCGATGTGCGATTTTCTTCACGCACCTCGGTGATGTGCGACATCAGGTCGGCGTCATGGCTGCCTCCGAAATCGCGCTTGTGCGCGTCCAACTGCCCGCGCTGTGTCACCCAGTCGATGTAGTTCTGGTCGGAGGGATCCTGCCTGGGATTAATCGTGGTCGCCGAGCGGTCCCAGCCTAAGGCCAGCTCGCCGATATTGGGCAGATGCCGCTTGCCGAAACAACCCGTTCGATAACCATTGCTCTGAAAGACCTGTTGCAGCGGAAATAACTTGTCATGGTAAGGCGGTTTGTTGGGATTGTCCAGGCACCCCGTCGTGCGCGGGTAAAGACCTGTCATAAAGGAGGTCCGCGAAGGCACGCAGATCGCATCCTGGCAATAGGCGCGGTCGAACCGCACGCCACTGGCGGCCAGCCGATCCAAATGCGGCGTCTTCACAACCGGATGCCCCGCATTTCCCATGACGTCCGCCTTATGCTGGTCGGCCACTATCAAAAGCACATTCGGCCCGGGTCTATCGGCCTTCATCATTAGAGGTGTGTTCTTCGCAAATAGATCACATCCACCAAGTCCAACCGCCGCTGCCGTCGAAGCAATACTTCCAACAAAAGACCGTCTCGTCAATTTATTGTTTTCTATCTTGTTTGCTTTATCTTCTGCCATAGTTCTACATAATATTTTAAATTTACCAGCTTATGTTCACGTGCCAGGGACCTTTGGTGGCCTTGGCGAGAGTTAAAGTGGCCATTAGGCGGGTGGGGCCTTTGTCTATGGGCATGTCCGTAAACTTAGCCGAGGTCTCGCCTTTTTCGATTGTCTGGCTGATTTTGCGACCTGATACTTCGAGCAGGACTTCTCCGTCGGTGGTTGCAGCAGGGAAATCAATCTTGATATCGTATTTGCCGGCCTTGGCGGCGTAGAGCTCCCAGTAACCGTTGGAATCGCCCGCCCAGGGGCGGCCTTTGGCATGCCGCCAGTCCTGCCGCGTAAGGACAACCGGATTTTCATGGGCGGTGCCGATATAGATTTTGGGCGGCGCATAGTTGTCGGCTCTGGTACCGCTAACATCGGCGAACCATGCCTCGTACTCTTTTCGCATCGCTATGACGATATCTGGACGTTCGGCGGCCAAGTCATTTTGTTCGAGCGGGTCGGCGGCCATGTCGTAGAGTTCGAATTCCGGCTGGCCTTCGAAGTTTTCGCGTCCGAATCCACTGCCGTGGAGTAGTTTCCATCGCTGGTTTCTTGCGGCGAAATGGTGGTAAAGAACAGGTACATCGCCGCGGTGCGATTGGATGTAGATAGTACGGTCGTGCCATGCGATCTTCTTGCCCTGGAGCAGTGGCAGAATGCTTCTGCCGTCGAGTTCGAGGCCATTCGGCTTCGGTACGCCGCAGGCTTCGAGGATTGTGGGGAGCACGTCGATGTGGGCGGCAATTCGGTCCGAAGATGTCCCCGGCCTGACGACGCCCGGCCACTGGAAGAAGAACGGTGAACGGATACCGCCCTCGTGGACGTGGCTTTTCATACCTTTGAAGCCGGCGACGTATCGGCGACCGTTGGGGCCATTGTCAACCATGAATATAACGATGGTGTTCTCAGTGATGCCAAGTTGGTCGAGTTTGGCGAAGAGCTTGCCCATGTTGTCGTCGATATTGGTGATCATTGCGAATATTCGGGCCCGGTTGTCGGGATCATCGTCGGCCGGGAGTTTGTGGCCCTTGTCCTGTGGGAAGTTTCGGTTGCTCAGGTCCATCGCTTTGTATTTTTCGTAGAGGTCTTCCGGGACATCGTCGAACGGGCCGTGCGGGGCGTTTGTTGGGATGTAGGCAAAAAAGCTCTTCGATTGAGCAGTGCATTCTGACATCCAGCTCATCGCCTTGCCGAAGTACACATCGGTGCAGTAGCCCTTGAATTGCTTCGGTTGGCCGTTGTCCATAAGGATAGGGTCGGTGTATTTGCCTTCGCCCCCGGGCGGATCAGCGGGCTGACCTATACCCCCGCCGCGGTGTACAACGGATTCGCTGAAGCCCTGATCCATCGGCCGCATGGGATAATTGTCACCGAGGTGCCACTTGCCGAAGATGCCGGTTTCGTATCCTGCCTCGCGGAGGATTTCGGCGACGGTGGTCTCTTGGGGCTCCATCATCGCCCTGCCGACCCAGGTATCGACCACGCGGGTGCGGTAGTTGTACCGGCCGGTCATAAGGCACGCGCGGGTGGGAGCACATACGGGACTAACGTAGAAATTCTCCATAGAGCCGCTGCGGCCGGCCATGGCGTCGATATTGGGCGTTCGTATTAGGTTGTTGCCCGTGACGCCGAGATCGCCGTAGCCCTGGTCGTCGGTCATCACAAGTATTACGTTGGGCATTTTCTTTGCCCTGCGGGTGCCGGCCAACTGTGGACTGCATCCAGCCAGAGCCAGCGACCCTGCACATAAACCTTTTAGAAAATCACGTCGTGATAGAATACCTGAACTCATAGCCGCTCCTTTGATCATGAATCATAATCAAGCGTTTGCTTCATACCAAACCAGTAATTCTACCAAATTCACTTTGAACCATCAAGAGTTTCCACTTTCAAAGCCACTTTGTTGAGGATTTGTAGGAGAACATATTGTTATGCCTCGGACTTTTGCAGGGGCTTACCGGAAAATTGCTGTAATCTTAATGAGATTTGTATATTATAATCCTTCAAGTGTGCATGAGTATTTCAGTAAAGTGCACATGAGAGTTCTCGGTTCAAAAGAACGTAGATAGTGGAAACGCCAGGAATTTATCTAAAAATGAAAAGCCTGATTATTGTAGAGGAATTCATGAGATCATTTCAATCGATTGTTAGTGCTCTCCTTTTGCTGGGGGCGTGTTCGGTCTCCTCAGAGGCCGAGCCCATAAACTGGAACCAGTTCCGCGGACCGAATGGCGCCGGCATCGCAGCCGGATCCAAACCGCCGCTAAAGATTGTCGCGGATCAGGCAGTATGGAAAACGCCGCTTCCTCCGGGCAAATCGTCTCCGGTTCTTTGGAAAGACCGCGTCTTTCTGACCGGCGTCGAAGGGGACCGGTTGACGACCTTGGCCCTCGACGCGAACTCGGGTAAGGTTTTATGGAAACGGCCGGCCCCGGAGGTGCCGTTGGAACGAGTTCACCGCGCAAACAGTGTCGCGGCGTCCACGCCCTGCGTGGATGAAAAGCACGTTTACGTCTATTTCGGATCGTATGGATTGCTGTGCTACGACCACGAAGGTCTTGAAAAATGGAAGAAACCGATTCCCACTCCCAAGAGCATGTACGGGGTGGCGACGTCGCCAATCTTGCACGGGCAACGGCTCATCCTGGTCCTGGACGATGATGCAGACCTGCCGGACAGCCGTTTGAGTCGGTCTAAGGTCATCGCCCTGGATAAAACAACGGGAGAACCGGTTTGGGAAACACCTCGGCCCTACAATCGAGGCGTCTGGTCCAGTCCGATGATCTGGAAACACGAGAGCGGAACTGATTTGGTGGTGCCTGGCAACGGGCGGGTATATGGTTACGAGCCGGCCACCGGCGCAGAAAAATGGCACGTTAGTGGTTTTTCACGCGAACCAATCGCCGTGCCGGTCGCAGGCAACGGACAGCTCTACGTTTCTGTGTCGATGCAGGGTGGCCGCGGTGACGTGAAATTAGATCCCGAACCTTTCTGGACCGCCATGCTTCATTTCGATCGCAACGGCGATGGCCGAATCGGGCGTGACGAAATCACGAAAGACTTCACCTCGCCTTTCCGCCCCGAGCTTCCTCCCGGGCATCCGGGATTCGGACGTCCCCTGGCTGAAGATCCGGACCGACGAAGAAAGCAGCAGAACGATCTGTTCGATTGGCGAGATAAGAACAAGGATGGTTTTTGGACCAAAGAAGAGTTCACGGCCGACATGAGCGTCGGTCGCGGCCAGCCCAACCTGTCTGCAATTCTCTCAGGCGGACGGGGTGACATCACCGAATCACATGTTAAGTGGAATCTCAGCAGCGGCATACCGGAAATTCCGTCCCCCATTTTTCACTCGGGCCGACTCTATCTGCTCCGGTCTGGGGGAATCCTAAGCTGCATACGCACCGATACCGGTGAAGTGATATATCGGGAGCGACTGGGAGCATCGGGGCAATACGCCGCTTCACCGGTGATTGCCAACGACCACTTGTACCTTTTTTCCAACCGGGGAGTGGTCACTGTTGTGAAATGCGGTGATGAGTTCACGGTGACACATCAAGCCGCTCTCGATGTGAACATTGCTGCCACCCCGGCCATGGACCAAAACAGCCTTTACATTCGGGCAGACGATGCTTTAACGGTCTATCGTTGAGACTTGAAAACATTGTCAACCATTAGATTAGTTAAGCATGAAAGGATCGTAGCATGACACGACATCGAACCAACCACTTAAATGGCAGCATGACCTTCTCGTAAATACTTCTCGCAGCGTTCATCGCTATATTGTTTCTCGGTACGTCTGTGCAGGCAGTTGACCACCCCCGGCTGTCAATCTGGCTTAACTTTTGGAGAACGCAGGTCATCGATATGCTCCGGTGAATTCTCAAAGGCATTTCCCTGCATAATAACCCGCCCCGCCATTTGGCCGATACGAATACCTGTTTTCTGATTCTTTCCCGCCATATTCTCGAATTTCGTATTGCGAACGGTGATGTCCTCAGTTTTCCCCTGAATATCAATCCCGAATCCCGTCCTTTTCGTACCATTATCACGAATCATACAATTCTCGATCAAGTTCCGGCTGCCGCAGCGAAATTCATTGTCCTCCTTACGAAAAAGGATTCCTACCTCTCCATTACTTTTGATCATACACCCTCTTATAATGTTGTCCGTGTCACGGTGCCCGATACTGATTCCGTATCTCCTGTTCCCGGACAAAATGCAATTCTCCGCCAGCCCGTCGGAAACGCTCCAGCAAAAGAATATCCCCTGACTATTGCCCCGGGATATACAGTTTCGAAAGACGGGTCGCTGAGAGCCGCTTCCGGGATGGAACCCGAGGTCGGCGTTATTTATTGCCTGGCAGCTTTGAAACTGGATATCATCACAAACCTGGAAGCTGAAACCGTCTCCATTATAGTTACGGGAAACAACGTTCTTGAAACGCCACTTGTTGCAATACTGGATAAAGACACTGCCGGAGAAGTTGCCGTTAATATGCTCGTTTTTATCGCGGTTGCCGTCGAGCACAATGTCTTGGATAACAACATTGTCCACATTCTCAGCAGTAAGGAGTGGAAAAACAGTTCCAGCCGTGGCATCATTTTCTATCCAAAAGTTCTCTTTGGTCAGAACGTCCAAATAGAGAACATCCCCTTCAATAGCTGTAACCGTAGCACGCAGTACATCATACTGCCAGTCTCCCGCTCCTTTTTTGGATCGGAGCATAATCCCTCCTCCGGACACAAATCCTTTTACGTCTTCCACCTGAATCCCGTATTCGAACCAGTCCGAATCCCTCAAGAGCTTCGTCACGACGCTATCGCATTTCTTGAGTATGGTATCCTCTCCCGAGCCTCGCAGCGTGATGTTTGGGTGCAGGTAGATAGCATTTCGCAGATTATAAACTCCCGGCAGAACATGAAGCGTCCCCCCACCCACTCGGTTAAGGTATTCAATCCCGGCCTGAATTATCTTGTCGTCTTTGCCTTGCAGGTCGCCTTCGTTCTGGCCGACGGTCAGAACCATATCCTGCCGGTTCCGCATCGGCCGGTTGGTTCTTGTCACTTCTCGCCTGGCCGTGATTTCCCGGTTATTTATTATTTCGGCAGCATCCACATCAACTGTAACAGAAATGACAATGGCAAAAACAAACAACATTATCATCGGTATCTTCAAGGATTTTACGTCGTTTTCCCACATGTTTATGCCTTTCGTAATTTAAGGAGTAAAAGAAAAAAGCAAGACTCTTTGTAACTCATGTCCGTTGCAAACATTTTAGTTTAACTTACCATTATCTACAACATTTTTCAGTAAAGATGCTTTGCTTTTTCAGTCACGTAACGATTATATTTGACTTGACGAAGAGACTTATTTTGGCTATAGAGTCATCTGTACTCGACATGTTAAGAAAGGAAGCGTGAAACGTTGATTATTTCCCCCAATAACAACATTAAAATGATTAAATGTAAGATATTTGTTATTTTGCTTGCGTGTATTTTTGTGTTACCGGCCAGGAGTCAATTGCTTACTCCGCCGCAGCAGGATTGGTTTCCTAAAGCTCCCCCCCTGCCGCATCCCAATGGGACAACCATTGAAGTATCAGACGTCCATCAGCTAATCCTTGCACTGAAGGATGTAAAGCCGGGGCAAACGATACTGATGGCGGATGGTCACTATATGATGCCCCGTTATGTCCAGATAGCCACCGACAACGTCACATTACGCAGCGCTTCAGGACATCGCGAGCGAGTGGTTATAGACGGAGCCAGGAGCAGCCACGGAGAACTGCTGGGAATCTCGGCGTGCTCCGGCGTTACTATCGCGGACCTCACAATCCAGAATATCAAGTGGAATGGCTTTAAGATTAACTCCAATACAAATGTTCAGAAATTGACTATCTATAACTGTATCATTCACAATATATGGCAGCGTGGTATCAAAGGAGTAAAGGTCCCAAAAGAGAATCGCGATGTGGTTCGCCCGAAACAGTGCCGGGTGCAATACTGCCTGTTTTACAATGACCGGCCGAAACGCCTGAGCGACGATGCGAGAGATATTGCAAAAGGAAACTACATCGCCGGCATAGACGTGATGCACACCAAAGACTGGGTTATAAGCGATAATGTCTTTGTTGGGATTCAGGGCAGGACGTATGAGGGACGAGGCGCCATTTTCATCTGGCATGATTCGCAGGACTGTGTGATTGAACGAAATATTATTATAGATTGCGACGTAGGATTACAGCTCGGTAACCCGCACCGGGACAGTGAAACTCAGTATCATTGCGTCCGTTGCATCGCCAAAAACAATTTCATCACAAGAGCGCCCGAGGCAGGCATTGTCACGGTATATACCAAGGATTGTAAAGTTCTCAACAATACTATTCACGACCCGAAAAGCCGATTGGGGCGGTTAATCCGCACGGTTTTCACTAACGATGGCTTGATTATCGCCAATAACCTGTTAAGCGGGCCGAGAATCAGCCACGAATCAAAAAGTAAAGTAACATTTCTGAATAATATCATCAAAGATTTGACCGAGGCTTTTATTAATCCGGATCGCGGAGACCTGCATCTGACAGACGCCGCTATCGAAGCTGTCGATAAAGGTTCTCCGCTGGCAGAAGTTAAAGAGGATTTTGACGGTGACCAGCGCAGAGCCAGGCCTGATATCGGCGCCGACGAACTAAACAACTGACCGATTGGCGGGCGGCGTAAAGTTGATATCTTAACCAAATCAACGCAAATCAAGACATTTTTTCATTCCGTCTTTTAATCTCTTTTGACAAAAGTCTGTTCTTGTTATATACTAAAGGTAATTCAGAGTGTTAACTGCTGTTGTTAGCATAGGGAATATGGCTGAAAAAATGGTGGACTAACGGAAGACGGCGGAAGAGAAAAGTTTATCTTTTTTAAAAAACTGAACCACCTTATAATGACTGAATTATCTCGGAGAAGAAAATGAGCAAGATTATCGTAATAGATATCGAAGAATGCATGGCATGTCGCACCTGTGAGATAGAGTGTTCATTAGTGCATTCGAAATCGAAAACGCTTGAGGAGGCGCTGAATGAGGTGGAGCCGCGTGTTAACGTAGAAGCCGCTCAGGAATTCGCTGTCCCGATGCAGTGCAGGCACTGTGAAAATGCGCCGTGCATCAAAATATGTCCGACACATGCAATACGTCGTGAAAATCCCGATAGTCCGGTGCTAATCGTACAAGAACGCTGTATTGGGTGTAATTTCTGCCTTGCCGTATGTCCTTTTGGGTCAATTTCACCGTCATATGACGGGCACAGAGTTGTCAAGTGCGATTTGTGCTTTGAACGTCTAAATGCCGGGCAGGAACCAGCCTGCGTATCAGGCTGTCCCACCGGGGCACTGAAGTTCGTTGAAGCCGAGAAATATGTTCAGGGCAAAAGAACGGACGTTGCCGAAGAACTTGCCTTATCGATTCAGCAAAACAAAAGCAAGAAATAGAAAAAAGAGAATACCCAATGATAACAGTAACAGTATGTGTGGGTAGCTCATGTCATGTCAAGGGGGCCCGGGAAATGATAGCCCGCTTCAATGAGTTTCTAACAAAGGAAGGTCTGCAGGGCAAGGTCGAATTGAAGGGATCATTCTGCATGGAACGCTGCGGGGAGGGAATTAACTGGGAAATCAACGGTGAGATTGAAAGCAGCCCCTGTGTGGATGATGGAGTCAAAATTCTTCGAAAAAAAATTTCCGAGGCTCTTGGCAAAAATTTAACTCGACGACCTTCTAAAAAATCCCGTAGAAGGAAAACTTAATATGAAACTTCCCAAAAGCCAGGAAACCACTCACACCAGCGCCATACTGCAGCATACGCCGAATGGTGTTCTTCTTGTGGATAAAGAGACACGAATACGTTTCATCAATCCGGCATTTCGCATAATGTTCAAATGTAATGATGATAAGCTTTTGGGGGGATTGGCAAAGGAGTTCGTCCATTCCGACTGCTTTGAACGCGCCATTGCAGCAGGCGGTTCTCTCATGGTCAAAGAGAGTATTTCTGAGCATAATATTAGCTACCGCGTAGGCATTTTTCCAATTGAGGCCGAGAATCTCTACTGCGGTATTTTCATCGATATCTCTGACGAGGAAAAAGCCAGAAAGGAAATGCTTGAGTTGAAAGCTCAGACACTAAAACGGGCACAGGAGGTTATCTCACGCCAAATGCAAACAGCACAGGAAATAGCCGGACTCCTGGGTGAGACGACAGCGGAAACCAAGGTCCTTTTGATGAAGCTTATGTCCCTTTATCGGGAAGAAGGGCAGCGATGAGGCTATTTTACGAGTGGGGCACAAAACAGCTTCGAAAACACGGCGAAGAGCTTTGTGGCGACACGGTTGCTATTGCCCGTCATGCAGATTACATCACGCTCGCTCTGTCTGATGGCCTTGGAAGCGGGGTTAAGGCCAATATTTTATCTATCCTGACTACTCGAATCGTTATGCACCTTATGGAAAATGGGCTGCCTCTAAGCGAAGTGGTAGAGACATTGGGTAAGACACTGCCTGTATGCGATGTTCGAAAACTCGCTTACAGCACATTTGCTATCGGGCAGTTTTTCCGTGATGGCCGCGCGCGGGTAGTGGAATTCGACACACCTTTATTCGTTTTATTGCGACAGCGAAAGCTTGTCTCTTTGCCCTTTGTGGAACGACAAATTGAGGGAAAGACCATTCGCGAATTCGAGTTAGAGCTAAAAATCGGAGACTGGCTTGTTTTTGTCTCTGATGGAGTGATTAATGCCGGCATAGGCGGGCTACAAGGGACGATCCGTGGGGCGAACCGGAGAATCTCGGCCCGCCC
>JACNGQ010000189.1 GCA_014384025.1 Planctomycetota bacterium
ATATCATTCTATATCGGCATAAAACGGAATTTAAGCCACTTCTCACACACGCTCTTAGTCCTCGGCGAGGTAATGTGGTCAACCGGTCCCCCCCCCAGCCGGAACCACTACCTCGCTTTTTTTACTTAGGCGTATCGAACAAGACAGGTTGCCAAGAAAGGAGATACCTGATGCTTGAAACAAAAGACATTATGACCACGAAAATAGTATGCACAACAAAAGATACCCCTGTAGTTGACGCCATAAGGCTTATGGTGAAAAATAATATTACCGGAGTCCCCGTGGTCGAAGATGATATGACTCTGATCGGGATTCTTTCAGAACAGGATGTGCTCAGATTGTTCCACACCTATAAAGATGAAAAAGACAGGACAGTATATGATTTTATGACACGTCCTGCTGTGTACTTCGAACAGGATGAACCTTTAATGGATGTTTGTTACTGTTTGAGGGACAATAGTATCAGAAGAGTTCCGATTACATCAAATAGTAAAGTAGTAGGAGTTATCAGCAGGTCGGATATCCTTAAATGTATTCTTGACCTATGTGATGGAGATACAGTTCCAGCCGTCGGGGCCTCGAATAATACAGAACGATAGAAAACATCCAAATAAATATGGGTTTATGCTTAGAAACGGTTTCAAGAGAAAAATTAAGATAGATTCAGCGCTATATCCAGTCGATAAAATTGTCATAGCGCGACATGATAATATGAATGCATAAGAAAAGTTTCGATTATCAGGAAAGATGCAAATAATGTTCAGAAAAAAGGAAATGGCAGAAAAGAGGACCGTATTATTTGTGGATGATGACGAACCAATCCTACGCTCCTTAGAAAGAGGTCTTCTGGATAAGTCATACAATAAACTTTTCACCAAGAGCAGCAAAGAAGCACTTGAAATCCTCCGGAAAGAAAAAGTGCATGTAATCGTAACCGATATGTGTATGCCTGAGATGACCGGACTTGAACTTATTAGAACCGCCAGAAAAAAATATCCCAATATCACCGGAATGGTACTGACGGGATATGAGCTGGACGCCGAACTACAGAAAGCAGCCGAACAGGGAGAAATTTTCAAGTTAATTTCTATGCCGCTGTGGAAACACGGGGGAAAGTTTGAAAGGCTTGTCCTGCGGGCTTTAGATCATTCCAATCTCCAGAACGAATGCGAAACGGTTAAGCAGAAGAAATAGAGAAAGAAACCGGTAGAAAAGAAGGCAGTGTTATTTCCTGCCGATGATGTGTTAGCAATATAAGCCGGTATATCATAAGGCGAGCGTCTGTGGAGGGACGCTCGCCTTTTTTATTTCCCTCAAGTTTTGCCGGAATTGGAGATTCTTCGCTCCACTACGTTCGGCTCAGAATGACGGAGTTAGATACCACGTGTGAACTCCATTCGACTCGTTCGATACACCCCCTCGACCAGCTCGGGGCAGGCCCTCGGGCAGGATGAAGAGTGAAGCCTCATAGGATAAAAGTGTAATATCTGACGGTGTGAACGTATCCGGTAAGTAATAGTGTTTTTTTTATGGTAATTTTGTGTTTAAGATGTTAGACTCAAAGAGCTTAAAATATTCTTGAAAAATACTGATTTTTCATCGTCGTTAGCAGCACAAGTGATTGCAATTATCCTCGACGAGTATCGAGGGTCAAGGATCGAGCTATATGAGAACAGGTAATGGGTGAATTATTACGCCGCTGGAAACCCGATTGAAAAGGACAGAATGATATTATGCATCAATGGGACAAAAAGCAGGAGTTTCTAAACGAGGTCAACAGCCCTGCGGACGTAAAGAATCTGTCGGTACCGGAGCTTAAGAAGCTGGCCGAGGAGATTCGACGGTTTATTCTCGGCTCGGTGAGTAAGACCGGCGGTCATCTGGCGAGCAACCTGGGCGTTGTGGAACTGACATTGGCGATGCATTACGTGTTTGATTTCAAACATGACAAGCTGCTGTGGGACGTCGGGCACCAATGCTATGCGCATAAAATAATAACAGGCAGAAAAGAGAAGTTCAAGGACCTTCGGCGGGCCGAGGGGATAAGCGGCTTTCCCAATCCTGCAGAGAGCGAATATGACCAGTTCTCGGTCGGGCACGCAGGGACATCGATAGCGACGGCAATCGGGATGGCACTGGGACAGAAAAAGCAGGACAAGGACGACAGGGTCGTGGCGGTGGTCGGCGACGCCAGTATCGTCAACGGGGCTTCCTTCGAGGCGCTCAATAATCTCGGCTTAGTCAAGCGGCAATTGCTCATCGTGCTCAACGACAACTCGATGGCGATAGATGTCACCGTCGGTGCGATGGCAAAGTATTTTTTAAAGATCCGGCTTAGCCACACCTACGATGATTTGCGCAGGACGACCAGAAATATCTTAGAGCACATGCCGGTCATCGGCAAGAGTGTCGAGGAGGCGATTGAGAGGCTCAAGAAAGGTATCAGGATGGCGCTGCCGGCCAGCCAGATGTTCGAGAGTATGAATATTCCGTACTTCGGGCCCGTTGACGGGCATGATGTCGGCTCGCTTATACAGTTGTTCGAGGCGCTGGTAGATTTGAATCATCCGGCAATTCTGCATGTCTATACCAAGAAGGGCAAAGGCTTCGAGCCGGCAGACCAGGGGCCGAGTAAATTTCATTCGACCGGGCCTTTTAAGATGAACGGCGTTTGCGTTGAGCCGGAGTCTGCCTCGGACACAAGGCGGAGTTTTACCGGCGTGCTCGGCGAGCAATTGACAGAATTAGCTCAAAAGGACGACAGGATAGTGGCTATTACCTCCGCGATGTGCGACGGGACGGGATTGGTCGAATTCAGCAAGAAGTTCGCGGACAGGTTTTATGATGTTGGTATCGCCGAAAGCGCGGCGGTTGATATCGCGGCGGGTCTGGCGAGGAGCGGATTACGGCCGGTGGTATGTATCTACTCGACGTTTCTGCAGCGCAGCTTCGACCAGATATTCCAGGAGGTGGCTCTTCAGGGTCTGCCGGTAGTATTTTGTATCGACAGAGCCGGGCTGGTCGGCTCGGACGGGCCGACACATCACGGGCTTATGGATATCGGCTTTTTAAGGCTGATACCGAATATGGTGCTGACTGCACCTGCGAATGATATCGAGATGAGGGGAGCTTTGGAATTTGCGCTAGGGCAGGACAAGCCGGTCGTTATACGGTATCCGAAGGATTTTGTGCCGGAGCAGAAGTTTGTCAGGGCGGCCTGTGCAAGTCCATTCGTTCTGGGTAAAAGCGTGTTAGTTAAAAGGTCAAAGAAATCCACAGCCGTGATTGTAAGTTACGGCAGTATTTTGACGGAGGCGCTCAAGGCGGCTGAGACGCTGGCTCAAGATGGTATCGCGGTTAATGTGATTAATGGACGATTCGCAGGGCCTGTTGATGAGAAGATTGTCTCTTTGCCGGATAAGGGGAAGGTTGTAATCACGGTGGAGGACCATGCGTTGGCCTGCGGATTCGGCTCGGCCGTGCTCGAATTGGCGGCGGCTAAAAACCGTTCGATAAAGGCCATACGCGTGCTTGGAGTGCCGGATAGGTTTATAGGACACGATTCCAGGTCGCATCAACTTATGGAGGCGGGGATAAATGCCGATAAAATAGTAGAGACCGTTAAAGAAATGCTTAGTGTACGAAAACCGAAGATCGAAATACGAAGTATTAAGCAGTCAAAATCGGCCAAGACACAAAAGTCAAAATCCAATATTGTGAATGTTTGAATGTCGAGTTTAGTTCGATATTCGGATTTTCGATGCATGGATGACGAGATTACCGGACATGAAATCTCTGCCTAAATTAGTAATTTTCGGCGATCCGCGAAAAGAAGGAGTCAGTGAGGCGATAGAGGAATTCGCCGGCTTCGCGAAGGGCAAGGCCGAGATAGTGGCGAATTGCAGTGTTGCCGACTGCAGCGCGGAGATTCTCGAAGAATGTGACTACGCGGTGGTTTTCGGCGGGGACGGGAGCATCATTTCAACGGCAAGGGGCGTAAGCGAAGCGGGTGTTCCCGTGATAGGCGTTAACGTCGGTAAGCTCGGCTTCTTGGCGGAATTCAGCGTTGAGGAACTCAAAGACTTTTTTCCCCGCTTATCCAAAGGGGACACCCCGATAGACAGGCAGATGATGCTTAGCTGCAGGGTTTTCAGTAATGAAGGCGGCAAGCAGATCGAGAAATTCCGCTCATCAGCTATCAACGATGTATTCATCACAACCGGGCCGCCTTATAGAATGGTCGAGCTAAAGATGTTAGTTGATGGTCAGCCATTGGCGAGCTGCGTCAGTGACGGTTTGATAATTTCCACACCGACAGGCTCAACGGCCTATAATCTCTCTGCCGGGGGACCAATAGTTTCATCTAATATGGAAGCAATGGTTATTACGCCGATATGTCCTCATTCGCTGAGCTTTCGGCCAATCGTTATCAATGCCGAGAGCAAGATTGAGGTCGTAGGGATACGAGTCAACGAAGGGACGACTATTTCCATCGACGGGCAGATTTCGATGAAGCTTTCAATTGATGACGTTGTCAGGATTGAGAGGCAAAGCTGCGATTTTCTGATTGTCAATAATCCACTTCGGAGCCAATGGGACACATTAGCTACTAAACTCAGGTGGGCCGAGAAGCCGAAATACAAAAAGAATGCAACCGCCGAAAAAGATTGACTGGGCGAGTGTGAATATCATTGCGGACAGAAAGGCATTTAATAGTATGAAGAGCCGGCTATTTATCAGGTCGCGGACGCTTATCGCAGCAGTAGTTTTTGTCGTGCTGTGTTCGTCTGTAAGCCGGCCGATAGAAAATCCCGCGATATTTAATCCGTCGAGTTACAGCACGGTTCCACCAAGCAGTTATCAAAGCGGCCAGTTCAACAATCCCCAGGCGCCTGATATGGACGGCAATCTTTTGATTACAGGTAATGTGCGGCGGGGGATGCATTTTCGCGATACTGTGCCGTATGGCTCGACCATGAGCTTTCGTGGGGACCTTGGTTCGTCGTCACTTAGCTCATTTTTGCGTGATTCGGCGGGGGCGGAAGACATCGGGTATTCGGCCAACAGATACAGCGTTCAGCCGTATTATTTACAAAGCCAGACTGTGGCTACTACAAGGCCGGGTTATTCCGGTGTGCTCGGACAGGCGGAAGCGAATTTGAATAACCGCAGGATGCAGAGCGGCTTTACAACGGGAGCGTATGTATCCGATTCGCAGATGCAAAACTTGCCGGACGGAAATACTTTAGCCTCCGATGTAATGTTGCAGGGGACACAAACGCAGGACAGTGTGCCGGTTGAACCTCGAATAGTAAACAGCATACGGGAACTTCAACTGCTTACACAACAAGCGAGGTCAAACGTATCGGCCAAAGACCAACCGTTGATGGTTGAGAGGTATCAAGAGCAAAAACAGGAGACAGGAGACAAGATACGGGAGACAGGTATATCCTTTGAGACGGGGTTCACTACGGGTCTGGAAAATAAACAAAGCTCGATAGAAAAGTATAATTCTTTGGAGCAAAGCTGGACGACTGAAAGAGCACAGACGGCAGTGCCGGACTTCGGCACGGACAAGCCTGGGCCAAAGCCGACGCTTGCAGAGGCATACGCTCAGGCGAATGCAATGACGTTTCAGGATAGTTCCGCTTTTCAGCAGGATATAAGCCAGCTTTTACAAACAGATGAGACCATATCCGCCGGAAGTGACATAGATGTGCAGGACAAGGGTGACATAGTTACCTCTGACATTATCGAGCAGGTAAAACGGCAACTCGAAGATTTAATAAATTCCGTCGATAAGAAAGAGGGCCAGGGGACCGGACACACAAGTGAGAAGACAAGAACAAATACTGGTCTTAGCTCGGGAGGACTTAGCCGGGTAGAAAGTTCTTTCAATCCCGCCGAGTCCGCCATAGACAGCCTGGATAATCTGAAAGGTCTTTCGCAGGCCGACTTGTTTGCAAAAGCCAAAAGCATCAGGGAACCACAGACAAATCCGGACACTTTTTCAATGACCCGGTTCAATAATCATTTTCAGGAAGCGCAAGAGCATTTGAAAGGCGGCAGGTACTACGCGGCCGCGGATTCTTTTGCTTTGGCGTCTATATATAAGCCGGATGAGCCGCTATGCCTTGCTGGCAGAGGACACGCGCTACTGGCCGCAGGTGAATATATCAGCAGTGCGTTGTTTCTTACAAGGGCAATCGAGGCTAAACCGGAATATGTAAAGACTAAGATTGACCTTGCGGCTATGCTGGGCGGCGAGAACAAGCTCGAAAGCAGAATAGCTGATATTCAAGAATGGCTGGGGCGGAGCGGCTCAGGCAAATTAGAATTTCTCTTAGGCTATGTCTATTACCGGATTGGCAGGCTCGGCCCGGCACAGCAGGCCATCGATACCGCTTATGTAAAGATACCCCAGTCGGCCGCTGTTGTCGCAGTTAAAAATGCTGTTGACGATGCGATAGCCGGACGGTAACAAAAGACACTTCTTTTAAGCGTTTTTTTATAAAATACAGCTTGGATTATATTTTTCTCTCCCGTGCTATTTTGCTTACTTGCCGGAAAGCTGTATGTCAAAAGGATTGCCGTCACACATAACATCAAATGATTCTCGGTAAAGTCTTCTACCGGTTCCACCGGGGCTGTCAGCTTTGCCGAAAACTCTCAACTTAACTTTTCTATCTCTCGGCAGCCCGGTAAATTCATACCGGCCGTTGATGTCCGTCACATCGCTAAACGTCTTGCTTCCATAGCCAATCCACAGATCGAAGCCTACCATCACCCGGCCATTTTCATTCGTTAGAAGTCCGGACAGCGTACCATCCCAATCTATGTCACCATCTTCCAGTCCCGGTATCGTCTCCCGCCTGACAAAAACCTCACCTACATCCAACACCTCTGACGGTTGTAACTGACCTATTTGTAGTGTCCTAATCCTTCCTTCCTCTAACGATCCTATATTTACAACCATCAAATTTGAGCATAACGCAGTTTCAATCACCATCTCTATTCCCACCGGAATCCTCTCAATCCTAAAACTGCCATCATCTTCAATGGTTGTAGATGATCTCCCCCTATATGTCTTGCCGTTTGGATTTACAATTGAAATTTCCGGTATAATACTTGTTACAGCTTCACCGTTCTGGTCAATCAATCTGCCGACAATGCCAGCCAGAGGTTCGAGTACAATCTCAAGTTCATTCGGATCATCACCTTTGTGCCGAAAAAAAACACGTCCTAATTTATTCTCTATATCAAACGCATAGCAGGCGCGAATATCCTCGACATTACCTTCTGGCTCATCAGCTTCAAAATCGCCGTGTTCATCAGTTATAGTTCTTACGGCTCCAAGCCACACAAAGCCACGGATTGGTTTACCACTGGAATTAACAAGCCTGCCGCGTATTTTCGGTTTAGATATGACAGCTACGGTTACGTCAAAGCTTTTTTCCTCATCTGTAATTCTGAAATCCTGATAAAAATTTTCATCTGGGACATCCAGCCAGTTACGAGCTGTTATCCGATAGTAGTTCGGTGTCAGATTGACGGTGTACTTTCCGGTATCATTTGTTTTTCCTGATGTGATGCGGATACCCACGGGTTTTTCTAATTGACGGTAATTAGGATCATATAATGCTATTGAAACCGGGAGATTGGCAAGACTCCGGCCTGTTACCTTGTCAACAATCTTTATTGTAACCGGAATGCCTTTCTGCAAGTCCAGTTTAACTACCGGATTTACATCCGCACTTAAGTCAATATTCTCAAGCGGCCTGCAAATCAAACCTGTCTCTGTAAAAAATTCGTTATTTACCGTCAAAGTGAACTTTTGCGTAGTTACTAAACCAATAATTTCAAACTGTCCGTTCTCATCTGTTAGTCCACGGCCCCTGATACGGCTGCCCGACTTACAAGCTTCAACAACGATTCCTGCTTTTTGATATGGCTTACCATCCAGTACCAATTGCCCTTTGATAGCACCACCGGGCTTTAGCGTAATCAGCAAATCTTTATGTCCTGCACGAAAGGGATATTTATTTCGTTCGTAAATTTCGCTCGTATCATAAAGTTCATATCCTTTTTTCAGGACAGCAATATGAAATCTCGAACCAGCCGGAAGGTCTATACAAACAAATTCTCCTTTCTCATCAGTAGTAGGAGCACTTATTTCAAAGTAGCCATGAGCACGATTGTTTTCATAATGATACCTTGGTAATTTAGCTATAACTACAGCACCAGTTATCCCATTTCCCTGTTCATCAACTACTCTGCCGGAAGTAACACTCGAGTTTAAAAGTGTAACCGACGAATACCTCTGAGATGTCGTTGACCAGGCTATTCCATAATCAGAATGTTCGAACAATAGAACGCTATATACGTTTTGTCCCCGGTCAATATCAGGTAAAGGTCCAAGCTCAAACTCGCCCTGCGTGTTGGTTATTGCCTCCAAATCATCCATCCACCCTTCAGGTAAATTAGAAGAATACCAGTATCTTCGAGCAACTACTCCTTCAATCGGCTTGCCTTCTGCATCTTTGACAATCCCACGATATCTGCTCATCTTCTCAATTACGGCCGTAGTTTCTTTGTCTTTAGGTTGTACTTCGGGAGCACCCTGAGAACCTTCAGTAAACTCAGATTGACCTTGTTCCACCTCTACTTGCTGAATTTCTTTTACAGTACTCGCCTGGTCTTTTTGCTGTTCTGTTGTGTTTACTGTTTGAGATGAGTCCGGCCTCTTATCCGGCTTAATGAAGTGTTTATAAGTTAATACCGTTCCAACGCCAATAGTAACTACGGCTGCTACCGTAATTAGCTTAGCTGTTATCCCGCTGGTCAGGGTGGCTATACCTGTGGCAGTTCCGGTTGCAGATTTAACAGCCGCGACTGAAGCAGCAGTGGCAACTCCGGAACTTTTTATAGCCATACCTGTAATAGAAACTATGACAGCAGAGGTAAATGACTTGCCCGGACCTGTACGAGAGATAGTAGTTTCGACCATCGCTGCGAACCGTTCTTTTAGTAATTTGCGCCCGCGTGAAAGACGCTGTTTTACGGCTTCTTCAGATAAACTCAGTTGTTCGGCGACCTTTTTTACGGATTTCTCCTGTCGATAGAAAAGCACAAGTGGTTCACGGTATTGTTCAGGAATTTGCTGCAGAGCCTTCCGGACGACATGTTGCTGTTCTTTGGTTATTACCCTTTCGACCGGCCCGGAATCATTAGTATGAGTTTCTTTTAACTGATCAATGGAAGAAGCTTTACTTATAAAGTCATGTTGTTGGCTTCTAAAAGAGTTTTTGATTACGTTTCTGGCGATCCCGCCGAGCCAGCTTTGAAATTTATTCAGGTCTTTGAGCTGTGTTAAGTCCTTCCAGGCACTGATGAATGTTTCCTGAGCCAGTACTTCACTCTTTCCGAGGTCGCCTGTAGCACTGAAGGTGATTGCGCAGATATAAGACTGATATTTGTTAACAACAGCTTCAAAGGCCGTGGTGTCGCCATTGCGGCTTGATGTCAGCAATTCGATTTCGTTAGGTGATATTTCCGGCATAATCGAAATCCCTTCGAATACTATATATTAATATCTCGAAATAATAGGAACGAGAAATTAACAAAGGTGACAGGGATTCTGAAAAAAAGTGAAAAAACCAGCTTTTTTGATAAAAAAAGTGAAAAAACTCACACTTTCTGTAAAAAGTTGAGAAATTGCGTGTACAAGCCATTCAGCTCGGCTTCCACCTTCGTCCCGAGAAAATCGGCACTACAGTGGACAAGCAGACTGTTGGGATATTTTATTTTGCATATATCCCGTTACAAAGTCGGCATTTCGAAAGACGACAGGGCTGTCCTACGGCTTAAACTCTAAAGCATTACCTTCAAGCCAGTGTGCCTCCAAAATGGCCATGTCCAGCTCGTTAACTATGCAGTCCTCATTGATGTCGCCGGGTATCAGCTTGAAATCGGGCAGTGACTTTGCAGCTTCACAGCCATCGGCAAAGACGTTGATAGTTACCGTACCGGAGCCTGTGTACTCGCTGTCATCAGCTTCAAGCTGCAGGACATATTTGCCTGTTGCACTGAGACTAACGATAGTATCCTCTGCAGCGGTGTCACTGATAACAGTAGTTCCTTCGTCAGGCCCGCTCACAACGGTCCACGCCACACTATAGAGTCCACCATCGTCTATGACAGTGGCATCCAGATTGACATCAACGGTACCGTCGGTCAACCAGGTCGTAAGGAGGTCATTGGCGAATTGTACTTTGGGCGGCTGATTGTCCGTGAAAAAAGTAAAGATAGGGCCATAGACCGGAAGAATATCGGGGCCGTAATATGTATCGATTGCCCAATAGTACCGGGTCTTTGGCTGAGTTTGTACGACAACGGAAGATACGCCCTGGTTGCTGACAACCCTGATGGCATCGGGGTCTGTAAAGTTTTTGAGAGCTTCGAGGTCGTCGGTAAAGTACAAATCAACAGTTACCGGCATTCCAGGCAAAAGCTCGTCAGGCAAGGTCCAGCTCAGCTCGACCTGGCCGGGAGATAATGAACCACCGTCGATTGGGTTTGGTTTAAGCAGCGGTGTGGCGGTCAAGGTGGTTTTGCCTGCGTTCGTAACGTCATAATCGACGTTCAATCTGCCCTGGCCTTCATAGGCGGTCAGCAGGCCGTCGTCGATGAAGGTTTGGATTGTTTCCGTGTCATCGCCATCAAGGACCAGTGTGCCGGTGGTAATATTCAATAAGCCCAATTCGGATGTTAAACGGAGATCGGATGCATTGATAGTACCGCCGTTTAGATTCACTGTGCCGGTGCCTGTCAGGCCGGGTACTATCAGGTTGCCACTTAGCTCGACAGTACCGCCGGTCATATTTAGCGTGCCGATGCCCCTCCAGCCGATTTGCAATGCCCCGGAAGAAAATAAACCGCCGCTTATATTCAGGATACCGTGGCCGGATGAATTATCCACACCGATGTAGGCCCCGGCTACTGTTAGTGAGCCTCCGCTGATGTCCAGGTTTGTTGTGGAGAGGGCATTGCCGACCCTGAGTGTTTCGCATTCAGCGATCATACCGTCTGTGATCTGGCAATGTGTATTTTCGGGGTTATCGATTGAAGCGGCTTCGATGGCAGTCGGTATGGTTTGCGGACTCCAGTTGCCCGCTGTGCTCCAGAGATGGTCGGGCCCGTCGTCGGTCCACATTATTTGCGCCGAGGCATTTTGGAATTGAGCCAGTAACAGGACAAGAGAAATTAAATATGTCATTTTCTTAAACATTGTGCTCCTCCTTCAATAAAGAGTTAAAATAAAAAATGAATAATAACGCTTTTTGCCTTCACCACGTTATATATCACGCATGTGCGGGGCATTTCTTACCCTGTGATTTGCTTCGCCTCCTTCCATAAAAGCCCAAAAAAGACCTGCCCGTCTCCAAATCGCAAGCCTTACTAACCTTACCTTATACGAAATTAGGCGTGCTGCGTCAAGGGAAATATTCGGGATTCCGGGTGCTTTGTGTGATTAAGGCTGAATTGGCAGGCGTTTGTTTTGGCTTTTCAATTATTTCATTATGAAGTATAATACAAAGCTGATAATCATCGGAGGTTTGTTATGTCACATATTTGCAGCAGGGAATACAAGAAGAAGATTAATCGGCGCGGGTTCCTGAAAAAAGCGGGAGTTGGCGCCGCCGGGGTGATTGGGCTTCCATATATTGTGCCTTCATCGGTATTTGGAGTAAACGGGGCCGTGGTGCCGAGTGAAAAGATAGTGATGGGCTTTATCGGGGTGGGGAGTATGGGCGGCGGACATTTGCGGTCATTTTTGAGTTATAACGACGTCCAGGCCGCAGCGGTGTGTGATCTTCGGGAAATGTTTCGGCAAAAGGCCAAAAACAGGGTCGATGAACAATATGGCGATAAGGGATGCAGGACCTATGACGATTTTCGTGAAATTCTCGCCCGCACAGACATCGATGCGGTAACAGTTGCAACTCCAGACCACTGGCATTCGCTGATAGGTCTGGAGGCGGCACGAAACCGCAAAGATATGTACTATGAAAAGCCCCTGAGTATGAGTGTCACCGAAGACAAGGCACTTCGTGATACGATAAATCGTTACGGCGTCGTATTTCAATTCGGGACACAGCAGCGAAGCGACAACAGATTCCGCCTGGCCTGTGAACTGGTACGCAACGAAAGAATCGGTAAACTTCATACGATTATCGTAAGCTCGCACCCCAGCATCACCTGTGAGAATCAGCCGACGGAGCCGACGCCGGACAGAAAAGAATTTGATTATGATATGTGGCTTGGTCCGGCCCAGTGGGCTCCTTACTCGTATCAACGGTGTGCCTCACGGGCGATGGGAACTTTAGGTATGTGGACATTCATCTATGATTATTCGCTTGGCGGGCTGAGCGGTGCATGGGGGATTCATCATGTAGATATCGCGCAGTGGGCCAATGGAACCGACCATAGCGGGCCGGTAGAGATAGAGGGGACCGGGGTATATCCCGAAGACGGACTCACAGATACCGCTATCGAGTGGGAGGTCGAACATAAATATGCAAACGGCGTTAAAATGATACATACGAACACCGCGACGGCCTTAAAGCGGGCCGAGCAATTTTCGCTTTATAAAAGCGTCGGAATTCTGTTCTTAGGGAGCGAAGGGTGGGTGTTCGTATGCCGGGACAGAATCGAAGCCGAGCCAAAGTCGATGCTGACAACAACTTTCGGGCCGGATGAGATTCATCTTCCCCTAAGTAATAATCACCGGCGCAATTTTCTGGATTGCGTTAAGACACGAAACAACACGATATGCCCGATAGAATCAGCGGTTCGCTCGGACACTATTTGTCAGATCGACGATATTGCGATAAGGCTTGGCCGAAAGCTCCGATGGGATGCTGAAAAGGAAGAATTCATTAACGATGAACAAGCGAAGAGTATGTTGACACGGCCTATGCGAAGTCCATGGCATTTATAAAATATAAGAAAGGTAATTAAGGACAAGGAAATGAGACAGAAGTTGAAAAGTATCCGGGCAGTTTTAGTTATCTGGTGTTTGTTGTCGCTAACGAGCATTTCGGTTGGGGCTATTTCGCCACAGGAGAGAAAAAAAATAGAAGACGCCATACCTGAAAAGGCGCCGGCTGCGGCGAAGCGGGCACGAAAACTGCTGGTTTTCAATATGGATATTAAGGATGGTGTAGTGAGAAAAGGTCATGCATCGATTCCATACGGCAACCTGGCAATTGAAATGATGGGGCGAAAAACAAAGGCTTATGAAACAGTTGTCAGCAGCGATATAGCTATGTTCAGGCCGGAGAATATTCGGCAATTCGACGCGATATGCTTTAACAATACGACGGGGGTGCTTTTCGAGGATGCCGAGCTTAAGAAAAGTCTTCTGGATTTTATTTCCGAAGGTAAAGGATTCATAGGCATTCACGCTGCAGCCGCGACGTTTGTGCAGTGGCCGAAATATGACCAATGGCCGGAATTTGGTGAGATGCTCGGAGGCTATGAAAACGGCGGCCATCCCTGGAAATACAACGAATGGATAACCATTAAACCGGATGAGCCGGACCATGTGCTCAATGCCGCCTTTAAGGGTAAGGGTTTTAGAATCAGTGATGAGGTATTCCAATTTCAGAAACCATATTCACGTGATAAACTCCGTGTCCTGCTCAGTATTGATATGGACAAAACCGAGATCATAAAAGGGCGGCAAATTTGGCCGGAGCGCCGTAAGGACAAAGACTTTGCCGTAAGCTGGATACGCGGCTATGGAAAAGGGCGGGTGTTCTATTGCTTTTTGGGTCACAATCCGCAGACATTCTGGAACCGGCCGATACTTCAGCATTATCTGGCGGGTATTCAGTTCGCTCTTGGTGATTTGCCTGCAGATACTACTCCAAGTAATAAGGCGGGGCAATAGAGAAAGTTCAAAAACGATTTCCGGGATTTTACAGGCTGGCTTCGAGCTGGGCGAGAATTGTTCTGGCTTTGCAAACTTTGTTTCCGTCGGGGCCCTGCCAGTTAAGCTCAGCATTTCGCTTAAGCATATCTTCGATTTTTTTACATGCCATTAACACGGTGGCGTGATTTTTATTGCCCATAAATCTTCCGACCTCGGAGGATGACATCTTCGTGTGCTTTCTTGTCAGGTACATACTGAAATGGCGGGCCAGAGCGACAGTTCGGTCTTTTTTTGACGAGTGCAACCTGGTGGGGGTTGTTCCGAAATAAGCGGCCACGGTCGTCTCGATATCTGAAACGTGGACAATAGGGTCGCACCTGTCCAGGTGTTCGGCAAGGACGGCTTTGGCCATAGAGAGTGTGATTTTATTGTTTTTAAGGGCCGAGAAGGCAATTACCTTTAGCAGGGCCCCTTCGAGCTCACGGACGTTTGAGCGGAGATTTTCGGCGATGTATGTTATTACGCTTTCGGAGATTGGCGCGTTCTGAGTTTTGAATTTTAAGTTTTGGTTTTCGAGGTACTGCCTGCATATCCGGCTGCGGGTTTTGAAATCCGGAGCGTCAATTTTTACAACCATTCCGGAGAGGAATCGGCTGACGAGCTTTTCGGAGATCTGTCCAATCATTTTCGGATGGGCGTCGGAGACCAGCACCACCTGCTTGCCGGCCAGACTTATCGTATTAAAGGTGTGCAGAAATTCCTCCTGGGTCGAGGGTTTACTGGCCAAGAAGTGAATGTCGTCGATTGCCAACAAATCCGTTTGCCGCATTCGACGTCGAAAAGCCTCCAGCTTTTTTGTCTTCAAGGCCAGCACAAACTGATTGACAAAATCCTCCGCTGAGAGATATAGCCAATTAGTCTGGGGGCGCTTTTCGCACACTGCATTGCAAATCCCTTGCAGCAGATGTGTTTTGCCAACCCCATATCCTCCGTGAATAAACAGCGGATTAAAAGGGCTTTGTTGCTCATTTACGACTACTTTTGCGGCGTTGAAGGCCAGCTCATTCGAGGAGCCTACAACAAAAGTCTCAAGAGAAAGTTTTAGTTTTTTTCTGCCGCGTCCCTGAGCGGCGGTTTTTCCCGGGCCGGCTTGTTCACGAGTCAGAGCGGCGGAGGCTTTCGAATCCATTCTGGTTCTTCTCTGGTGGCCGGAAAGCTCCTGGTCGATACTGAAAGTTATCTTCGCCTCTGTTCCGGTTACTGTCCGCACCGCCCGGGTGATTTCTTTTACAAAATGGTTTTCAATCCAGCTCGCTATAAAAAGGTTCGGCACACCAACCTTCAAATATCCGTCGGCGAGGGTCATATTAGTCGAATTTTTAAACCATATCCGAAACTTCTGCGGACCCACCTGCTCAGAAAGCGCTTCGTTAATTTCGCTTATCTGAGACGCAACGGTACGTGAACTCTCATCCGTGATTATGTCCTGCATTCCTATCCTTCCGGTGCCAGATTTATTTGCAAGGCATTCATCCTGCAGATGTCGAGCAAAGGCTCAAGCTTTAAGTGCAGGGTAAGAATCCATTCTTTTTAAGTTAATTCACTCTTTGTGACAAAGCCACTTTGAATAACTAATAATACTGATAACGTTCCTATTATTGGACAACGCGAAAACAAATCAATTGCGTTTTATTGAATTTCTTTTCCACTTGATAGAGGTCTCTGTGGTTATTGACTTTGCGCTCGAAAAAAATTTGTTTTTAACAGGTTATGCACATCGTAAATATGATTTGTGGAAAAGCTGTGGATTGTGTTTGTAAATACAAAAAAAGGGCGGTAATTGAAGCTGTAAGCTTGTTATCATTTAGCGGAAAGTATAGCCGTGTAGCCGCCGTCGCAGTCGAAGTGCTCTGCCGAAGGGAGAGTGAGCTTTTCGGAACTGAGTATAAAATTGGGGTGGTTTTGCCGAAAGTCTTTGATAAGGCTGCTGTTTTCATCTTTTTGGATACTGCATGTGCTGTAGCAGATTATTCCGTGGGGATTGAGCATTGATTCGGCGGTATTTAGAAGCTCAGTTTGTGTTTTTATAAGTTTCTTTATCGCATCCGGGGATATTCGATAGCGTGCCTCGACACGTCTGGCCAATACACCGGTATTCGAGCAGGGGACATCCAGGAGGATACAATCGAATTTAGAATTTTGAAGCTGCTCATAAGGAACCACTTCGACGCTTTTTATGCCAAGGCGTGTAATATTTTCTTCGACCTTTTTGAGCCGCTCTGCGTCGATGTCGGTCGCGATGATCGTCGCCGAATCTCCGGTAATTTCAGCCAACTGAGTTGTCTTTATGCCCGGCGCGGCGCAGAGGTCGAGTATTTTCCAGCCGGGCCGGGGACTGAGCATTTTTATCACTCGTGAAGCTGTAATATCCTGAACGGCAAACAGACCTTCTGCGAATCCGGGAAGCTGGATTATCGTGCGGGGACTTTTTATTCTTATCATCGAGTCTTGCGGAGTTATATCGATTTCAATATCAGCAAGGCGAAACTTTTCGGCTAATTCCTGCACTGAGATTTTTAAGCTGTTGGGTCTGATGTAGATACCCGGTTTTCGATTTAAGGCCATGCATATTTGGCGTGTCGATTCGAGGCCAAAGCTGCTGAGCCAATCGGATACGAGCCATCCGGGCAATGAAAAAACCGTGCTCAGATAATCGGCCGGAGAAGAGTCAGGATTGGGTAAAAAATCCCTGTCGAATTCACAGCCTGTTTCCGGGCTCTGGCAAAGTGTACGAGCGGGATTGCTCTTTGATTGGTCAATCCGGCGATTTATTATGCCTCGTGTGATTTGGCGCAGGACCGCGTTTACAAAACCGGCCTGTTTTTTGCCTATCAGGGCCCTTGCGTTCCCGACAGCTTCGTTGACGATGGAATACTGAGCTGTATCAGGCGAATATACAAGCTCGCAGGTGCCGACTCTTATGATGTTGAGCAGCTTGTCGGGTATTCTCTCGACAAGCCGGCCTGAGAATGCGGCAATAACCGTATCGATGGCATGGCGATTTCTTATCGTTCCAAGGACGAGGTCGGTGGCCCGCTGTTTCTGGTCGGTTTCACTTAGCAGCTTGTTCAGGATAGGAGCGGCGTAGCTGCTTTGGGGGTCGCAGCGATTCAGGGTTTCAATTGCTATAGTACGAGCGGATTTTTGTTTTTGGCCGGCCATTTTTTATTTGTCTATTCTTATAAACAAATCGGCGGGCTGGGTTTGTCTTCCGTTGGTGAAGTCTTTGAAGTCCATTAGCGGTGAGCCGGCCGGCTTGATTTGTACAATCCTTAAGGCATCTTTGCCGCAAGTGACATTCAGGTTTTCATCGAGTATCCCCGCAGATAAGCCGGGGGGATTTATGGTCTCGACTACTTGTGCTGCCGCAATGGATACGCGGACGGATTTACCGGTTTTCTTAGACAGGTAGTTTGCGGATGCGCTGGGCCAGGGCCAGAGGCCGCGTATCTTTTTTTCTAAAGAGGCGGCGGATTCATTGAAGTCAATAAAGCCATCCGATTTGCTCAGCTTCGGAGCGAGGGTGGCTTTGGAATGGTCCTGCTCGGTATAAACAACTGAGCCGTCGTCGATTTGGTCGATTGTTTTGAGTAATAACGGCGCAGCAATCTGCGCCAGTTTGTCGTGAAGAGAGCCGGCGGTTTCATCGGGGGCGATATCGGTTTTTGACTGACCGAGGATACAGCCTGCGTCCATTTTTTGAGCTAAGGTTATAATACTGATGCCTGTTTCGGTTTCGCCGTTGATTATCGCCCAGTTTATGGGTGCGGCCCCGCGGTATTTCGGGAGCAAAGAAGCATGGACATTGACAGCACTCTTAGGGGGCAGGTTTATCAAGTCGTTACCGACTTTCTGGCCGAACGCAATTACGACAATCAGGTCCGGTTCATAATCTGCTATTTTTTCAATCATCTCGGGGGTGTTTGCGTTGTCGGTTTCGACGAAAGGTATCGAATTAGTATTCGCCCAGCGCGCCGCCGGTGTCGGGTTTGGTTTTCTGCCTCTGCCTGCCGGGTTCGGGGGCTGGGTTACGACCAATTGCACGCTGTGAGCCGAGCTTTTCAACGCATTAAGGCATGCAATCCCAAATTCACCACTGCCAAGATATATTATCTTCATTTGATATTCCAAATGGGTTTATTCGTATATGAGTAAATGAGTTTATATATTAGCCGATGTACAAATTTACCCATCCACTCATCTATCATTTTTATTTGTTTTGTTCTACAAGTTTTTTGAGTTGTCTTCTGTGCGCGATTCTTGCGGTCTGTGTCATACGGTTTACAATTATTATCCCCTCGATATGGTCGTACTCATGCTGGAGAGCCCTTGCATAGAGTCCTTCGGCTTCGTCGCTGAATTCGTTTCCATCAAGGTCAGCGGCGGTAACTTTACATGTTTTGTATCTTCGAATTTTGGTAAACACACCCGGCACGGACAGGCAGCCTTCTTCGTTTGAGACAAGAGTTCCGTCGGAGGTAACGGTCGGGTTTATGTAAACCCTTACGCTTTGTGCTGTTCCGTCGAGCGATATAATAAACAGCCGCAACGGTACGCCGACCTGAGGCGCGGCCAGACCTACGCCTTTGTGTGCAATCATAATTTCGGTCATTTTCTTTACGAGCTGACGGATATTGTCATCGATATTTTCAACCGGCCGGGCCTGTTGAGCTAAAACCTCCGCAGGGTAATGCGTAATTCGACATTTTTCTATATCAATCATTTCCTGTTTTTCGTATTTTGCTGTTGGTCTTATCTGTCGTCGAATTCGTCGCCGGCAAAAGTATTTCCGAGATACGATTTTATAACGGTTTCGTTACGAACAAGTTCAGCCGGTGGGCCTGCCCCAATGACCCTGCCGTGGTCAACGATATAAGCCTTATCGACCACTTCAAGCGTTCTCTCGACGTTATGGTCTGTAACGAGAATGCTGACACCGGAAACGACAAGCCGGCGTATCTCATTCTGCAGGTCCTGAACGGCAATAGGGTCAACGCCGCTGAAGGGCTCATCCAAAAGAATCAATGAAGGGTCTGTTACCATAGCACGAGCGATTTCGAGTTTTCTGCGCTCACCGCCGGAGAGGAATCTTCCCTGGCTTTTTGCAACCTCTGTCAGGGCGAACCGTTCGATGAGCATATCGGCCTTGCGATTGCGCTGGGCTTTTGTGATGGACATCGTTTCGAGAATTGCATAGAGATTGTCGCGAACGCTGAGTCTCTGGAAGATGCTTGGTTCCTGCGAAAGATAGCCGATTCCCAGTCGGGCGCGTTTGTACATCGGCAGCTTGGTAATGTTCTGTCCTTCGAAAACAACCGAGCCGCTGTTGGGAGTAACCATACCCATAATCATTCTGAATGAGGTGGTTTTTCCGGCCCCGTTTCTTCCCAGCAGCCCGACAATACTTCGCTGCTGTATAGTAATTGATACTTCGTTCACAACAGTCCGGCCTGAATATCTTTTCACCAACCCGCAAGTTTCAAGCAGGTTCATATTTACCATTTGTTTCTCTCGTTTTGCAAAATAATCAAAATTGAGAAATCCGGCAATTAACCACCAAATTCCGGATGTCTTTAAATTTTCCATGCCTTATTTCATACGTCGGGTATTATAACAGCACCAACGGCCAAAGAGAAAGGTCTTTTTTGAATCTGTCGAGTTCGGGCAGTGAAAATCGTGTTTTATTCAAAAGGTAATAAATATTCTGGCATTTTTTGAATATTTTTGCTATTAAAGTGGTTCTCTGTATAGAAAAGTAGATTTTATCCGGCTGCCCCAAGGGGGAAGCCCTTTAAAGGGCGTTTATGTTTGCTGTTGTAAGTGATATACATTCGAATATCGAGGCCTTGTCGGTTGTTTTAGCTGACATTGAAAAACGAGGTATAAAGACGATTTATTGTCTGGGTGATGTGGTGGGCTACGGGCCGAATCCGAAGGAATGTCTCGATTTGATTATTGAGAAGACCAAGTGGTGCATCCTCGGCAATCACGATTATGCTGTCTTTTATGAGCCGACCAATTTCAACTACGGGGCAGAGCAGGCGAGCTTCTGGAGCCGGGAAGTTCTGGAAACGGAAGAGGAAAAACAGCCTCGTGACAAGCGCTGGAGCTTTTTGGGTGAGCTGCCGATGCGCCGGACGCTCAAAAGCAAATTGGGAACAAAAGCGGCGACAATAGATTTTGTTCACGCATCGCCGAGAAGGCCGATTAACGAATATATCTTTCCCGACGATGTATATACCAACCCGATGAAGGTACGGCTGCTGTTCGAGCGTGTCAAACACATTTGCTTCGTGGGCCATACTCATATGCCTGGCGTTTTTCTCGATGAGCCTGACTTCTATCTGCCGGCAGAGCTTGGCAACGTCTATCCGATTCTCGAAGATGAAAAGGCGATTATCAATATCGGCTCTGTCGGTCAGCCCAGGGACAAGGACAACCGTGCCAGCTATGCGTATGCGGACAACAACGAGATTCATTTTGTCCGGCTCGAATACGACTATAAGGCCACGATGAAAAAGATATTAGCAATCGACCGGCTGGACAACTTCCATGCAGAGCGGCTGCAGAACGGAAGATAAGGTAAATTGACTATTGAAAAATCGGCTGCAAAAACATAATTAAAATAAGAGATACGAAATGCGATATTTAACTTTGGTCGTTATTGGTTTTGTTGTTTTGTGCGGATGGATGGTTCTGGAGTCCGGGGTTTTTGATTACCGCCGGCCCAATTCAGGAGCCTGCATCTTACTGCAAAGTACTCCTGAGAATCAGAACAGGGGAGCCGCGAATGCTCCTTCCGAGGAACCGCCCCGTATAACAGCCGACAATTCCGTTACTTTCGGAGCTGATAGTGCAGCTCCTGCAAGCGTTATTCTTGGCTCGGTGGATCCCAACAGCGGGTATAATTTTCAACTTGAGCTAAGCTCATTAGGCGCAGCCATAAGAAGAGCAACATTCAGCGGATTCGACGACCGTGATTATAAGAATCCCCAGCCGTTAGAAATTCTTTCCCCGATATATAAAGCTGACGGCAGTGAGATTCTGTCGATGGCAAATGCGGGCTTTCAAAATGATGCTCTTGTTCAGCAGAAGCGTGCGCTACCTTTGCAAAAATTGCACTGGAAGAGCTTCGGGGTGGAAAAAGCCAGTGATGGCTCGCAGCAAACGGCCCGCTTTGAAACGACAATAAAAATCCAGGATACGAATGAGCAGGTTTTGAAACTTACTAAAACCTATAAAATCATCCGGGGCAGCTATCTTCTGGAATGCAATATAACCGTCGAGAATCTCAGCGATACACAGCAGAAAGTCCGCTTCGATTTATCGGGTCCTGGCGGACTTGGCAGAGAGGGAATCCGGGCGGACATGAGAAAGGTCGTGGCCGGCTTTAGAGATCCTAAGAATCAAATCAACAGTGTAAGGCTTGAAAAGAAACATCTCATCAAGGCTAAAAGTCTTGATGAGAGACGGCTGAAGACCACCGAGAAATTTCTGTGGGCGGCGGCGGTCAATAAATATTTTGCGGCAATAGTAGTGCCGCTTCCCGATGAAGGTAAAGACTACTGTGACTGGATAACGGACAAAACAGGTCAACTTTACAATCCCGATGGAGACCGTAAGGCCGACAGCGGCGATGAAGCGATAGGGCTGGATTTGAAAATCGCGCCAGGTACCTTAGCAGCGACGGGTCAGGCCGACAGCTCAAAAACATATAACTTCCAGTTATACATCGGGCCTAAAGATAAAAGTCTTTTCGATAAGAACGAGCAGTATCGAAAGCTGGGCTTTTTTCAGACGATAGATTTTATGGGCTGCTGCTGCCCGGCCGGCATTATCAAACCTCTGGCCTTCGGGATACTGGCGATAATGAAATGGATGTACGGATTTATCGGCAACTACGGGGTGGTCATTATCATATTAGTTTTCCTGATGCGGCTGGCCATGCACCCGATTACCAAGAAGAGCCAGATATCGATGAGCAAGATGAGCAAGCTTGCGCCGATGTCCGAGGAGATAAAGAAAAAATACGCCAACAACAAGGCTGAAATGAACAAACAGATGATGGCCCTTTACCGTAAGCAGGGCGCTTCACCGATTATGGGCTTTCTTCCTATGATGGTCCAGATGCCGATCTGGATTGCATTGTGGAGCGCGGTTTACGCCAGCATTGAGCTTCGAGGTGCACCGTTTTTACCGTTCTGGATTACGGACCTTTCGATGCCGGATGCTCTTTATAGATTTCCAACGGAAATAGTTTTGCCATTGTTAGGCTGGAAGATAGCATCGTTGAACCTGCTGCCGCTTATGATGGGCGTTGCTTTTTATCTGCAGCAGAAGCTCATGCCGTCCCAAGCGTCGGCGGCAAGTAATCCACAGGTGGCACAGCAGCAGAAAATGATGATGATTATGATGCCGCTGATGTTTCCCTTGATGTTATACAATGCCCCATCGGGGGTGAATCTGTATATTATGTCCAGCACTTTTGCCGGCGTTTTCGAGCAATACGTTATTCGCAAGCACATCCGGGAAAAGGAAGAGGTCGAATCGCAGGGTCTGGTTGCTGTAACGAGCAAGACCGGCGGGAAGGTCAAAAAGAAAAAGCCCAAGCCGTTTTACAAAAATATGTAATGTGGCTGCAATTATCATTCCTGTAGAAGGGGCTGTTGAAAAACAAACAGCAATGATTGCTTTAGGCCGATGGTAATGTCTGATGTATGAACTGAGAGATACAATCGTAGCCGTCAGCAGTCCGAGCTGCGATAAAAGAGTAATCATTCGCATAACAGGGCCGGATACTGTCGAGACCTGCAAACAGATTTTCATTTCACCGATTACCACAAACAAATCCGGGATTTTGTGCGGCAGAGCGGCAGTTGATGATGAGCTAAGCATTGATGCGCAACTGTATTTATTTTTTGCTCCGCATTCCTATACCGGCGAAGATATAGCCGAGATTCATATCGATACGAACGCGGCGGTTACTGAGGTATTACTTGACGGTTTATTAGGCAGAGGGCTTCGGATGGCGGGCCCGGGGGAATTCACGGCGCGGGCGTACCTGAACGGCAAAATCGACCTGGCCCAGGCCGAGGCGGTGAACGAAATCATCGTAAGCTCGAACGCATTTCAATTAGACGCGGCCGAGAAACTTCTCAGCGGACGACTATCGGAAACTACGGCAAAGGTGCGCTCGGCGATAGTTGATTGTCTGAGTTTAATCGAGGCGGGGCTTGATTTCAGCGGAGAAGATATCGAGCCGGAATCGGGCGCAGAAGTAATTGAAAGACTTCTCGGGGTGAAAGGACAACTCGAAGAGCTTCTCAGCGGGTGCATCAGGTATGAGAGCGTGATTGATTTGCCGGCGGTTGGAATTGCCGGCGCTCCGAATGCTGGAAAGAGCAGCCTGCTTAATAAACTTTTGGGCAAAGAAAGGAGTATCGTCTCGCACAGGCGCAAGACGACCAGAGATGTGCTGAGCGCCGCTTATTCGCTGGCGCATTGCAGGTGCGTTTTGTTCGATTGCGCGGGTTTGATGATACGGCCGGATGATGTCCTTGATGAACTGGCTCAACTGGCGGCTGTTGAGGCGCTGCGAAACAGCGCTGTGGTCGTATTCTGTATCGATATATCAAAAGCCGACTTCTCCGAGGACATTTCAATATTCAGAATGCTGAAAACAGAAGACCGAAGTCAGAAGGCAGAAGGCAGAACTTCTGTACTCTGTTCTCCGTTATCTGCAATGATAGCGGTCGCGACCAAATGTGATTTGGTATCCGAAGGGGTTTTACCCAGCCGTCTTGCAGAGCTGAATGAATTGTTCGGCGGCAAGCTTT
The DNA here is from genome assembly GCA_014384025.1 of Planctomycetota bacterium. Lineage (GTDB taxonomy): Bacteria > Planctomycetota > Phycisphaerae > Sedimentisphaerales > Anaerobacaceae > NIOZ-UU13. The sequence goes on from JACNGQ010000189.1 coordinate 23,833, forward strand.
TGGCAATTTCCAGCAAAACCGGCGATGGCTTAGAGGTTTTGAGAGAGACAATTGACAGAAAAATTCTCGAGCTGGAATCCGGTTTTGCAGCTTCTAAAACAGCCGGGACCCCGTTTTCCGAGAGCGTTGAAAGCTCTGTTGCGCTAACGGCGCGGCACAAACAGGCGGTTACCGAGGCGATTGAGAACATCGGTGAATCGATTGTAGAATTGAAGGTGGGCAACGACGAGGTAGCCGCTATGATGCTTCGGGCGGCTCATCAGGCGGTTTCAGGTATCGAATCGGCCGCAGGGGGACACATCGACGAGCAGATACTGGAGCAGATATTCAGCCGATTCTGTATAGGTAAATAGCCGCCTCCGCCTGACAACAGCCGGTATGTCTCAGGGTCTGTAAGGTCTTGGAACTAAACAACAAGCAGCGAGCTTTAAACCATGGGCAGGCGCCTTCTTTCGCCGAGCAGGATAATGTCACGAAGAACATCCTTGTTTTTCGCATCGGACCATATTTTCTCGAATTGAGAATCATGAACTATCTGTGCAATAGCCGCAAGAGAATAAAGATGGAAGTTGCGTTCATCTTTTGTGCCCATAATCACAAAGACAGCGTGGACGCTCGGTTCTTTTTCCGAAAAGAAGATGCCCTCTCTGCAGCGGGCAATGAGGATATCAAATTTATGTTGGCCCTCAAGAATTATATGGGGTATGGCAAGGTATGGATTTAGTAAGGTGCTGCTCTGTTTTTCTCTTTCGATGAGCAATTTGAAAAGCTCCTTTGATTCAACATTTAAACGGAGCGACATCGCATCGGAGACCAGTTCGAAAAAGTCTTCGAGGTTTGTTGATTTCTGAATATCAATAAGAGAACCTTTTTCGATGATTTCATCGAATCTGTCCATTATGATCTCATCCCTTTCTCGAATGATTTCTCTAAGCTCACTTTCAAGCGAATGTGTCGTAAGCTCTTTAGCGGTGATTCTTTCGATGAGATGAAGAAGTGCATACTGCCTTGTGGTTCTTATTCGTCCGTAGAACCAGTAAACAAACAATCCCCCAATAATAAGTATCAGAGTAATCAGAAGAGCCTCCCTGCCCATTTCGAATATCAAAAGGCCGAAACCGATTATGCCGGCAATCTGCATCCAGGGATACAGAGGTGCGCGGAACTTCGGCTGGTAATTCTGCAGGCGGCTTTCCCTGAGGATAATGACCGAAAGACACGCAAGAATGTTGGTCAGAATAAGGACAACCGAAGCAGCTTCAACCAGGATATCAAGTCTCAACAAAAGGGCAAAAGAGATAACCATGCCAGTTACAATAAGCGCATTATGAGGAGTTCCGAATCTTTTGTTGATTGTGCCGAAAAACCTGGGCAGCAAATCGTCCCTGCTCAACGGGACAAGAGATCTTGCAGCGGTCATAATTCCGGCGTTTGCCGTCGAAAGAAACGCGAATATTGCGGCAAAGCTCAAAGCGATTTTACCGAAGTCGCCCATAAAAACTTCAGCTCCGTCGGAAATTGGAGTCAGCGAATGGCTCAGCGCCACCGGCTCAAGCACACCTGCGGTCACCAGCACCACCAGACTATAAAAAATACTAACTACGATAAGCGAAACAATCATTCCCAGAGGGATATTGCGAGAAGGGTTCCTTATCTCCTCTGCGACGCTGGCAATTTTCAGCAGACCGGCATAAGAAACGAACACAAAACCGGTGGTGAAAAATATTGAGGCAGTCCCGTGGGGTGCGAAAGGCGCCAGATTCTCGAGGCGAATCCGGGGCAGTCCAAATATAATGTAAAGGAGCAT
>JACNGQ010000211.1 GCA_014384025.1 Planctomycetota bacterium
CACATATCAATATCTTTATCATTATCTAAGCCTTTCCTTTCGATAGGTATTATAACCGTTGCTATTGTCCCTTCTCCCGGAGAACCTTTGATCTCAAAGGAGCCACCGTAGATGATAACACGTTCGCGCATCCCAACCAGCCCCAAAGATCTACTATCCAAAATCTGCTCTTTGCCAATCCCGATACCATTATCTTCTACCTCAAGGAATACTTTACTGCCTTGCTGTTTCAAGCTGATTTGGACCTTATCTGCCTTTGCGTGGCGCAGAATGTTTGTCAGAAGTTCCTGGAATATTCGAAACAAAACCGTAGAACAATCCTGTTCAAGATCGATATTTTCGTCCAGGTCTGTTTTGCAGACAAATCCTGCCATCTCGGCGAACTTATCGGCTTGCCATTCAATTGCTGCCGCCAGTCCCATATCATCAAGGAGTCCCGGCCTTAACTGAGCACATATCTTTTGCACAGTCTCGATAATACTATCCACGGTTTTTGACATAGTATTTATCTTTTCTGTAATGACAGCCGATGGATTTGTTATTTTGCGTTGAACCCAAGACAAATCGTACTTAAATCCGGTAAGCACTGTTCCTAACTCATCATGGATCTCGCGAGATATTTGTTTGCGTTCTTTTTCCTGAACAGTCTGAAGGCAAGAGTAAAGTTCTCTCAATTGCCGTTGAGATTTTTGTAATTGTTCAGTACGCTGTTGCACTTTTTCTTCCAGTGTATCATGAGCTTTACGCAAATTATTCTGACTTTTCCTGAGCTCGGTTATATCGTTGGCAACAGTTAAAAAATACTTATCATCTTGTAAATACAGGATATCAGCGCTAAACAAGGCATTCCGCACTTCGCCCTGTTTCGTGCGTATTTTTAACTCGCAATCTCTGGCAAATCCCTGCTTCTGTATTTTTTGCGTAACATCATTCCGTTGGCTTAAATCCACAAACAATCCAAGCTCTTCAGATGTTTTGCCAATGACCTCTTCTCGGCTGTAATCAAGTGTTTGCAGGAAGCGGTCATTTACCTCAATAAACCGGCCGCTTTCTATAGTACTTATTGCCATTAATGTTGCGCTGCTATGAAAAGCTCTTGAAAACTTTTCTTCCGATTCTTTGAGCTTGGAAATATCCTTGCTGACACCAAAGAGGACTTCCTGTCCGCTCCAGCATCCTTTAACAACGTAGGTTTCAGCTGGGATATGATGACCGTCTTTAGTAATCAAAGGCAGTGAGCAGGTTTTGGCTTTTCCTTCTATCATTTGTCGAACCGTTTCTTTTGCCTGCTGGTGAAACTGCTCTGGATGCAGAGTGAGGATGTTTTTACCGATTAACTCTTTTTCATTATACCCTAACCGTTCCCTTAGAGATTGGTTGATCTCAATGATATTACCTTGCATATCCATCACAGAAAGCAGGTTTTCGACCGAATCAAAAAATGAACGCAGATTAGTTTTGCTTTCTTCAAGTTGGCGAGTTATATTCTTTTGTTCTGTTATATCCAGGTGGGTGCCGGCCATTCTCAGGGGCTTGCCATTCGGATCCCATTGCACAACTTTACCGCGATCCAGAACCCACTTCCAATCACCGGATTTGGTTCTAAGGCGATGTTCACTTTCATAGAAAGGAGACTTGCCTTCAAAATGGATGTTCAGCAGTTCTGTTATTTCCGGCATATCGTCCGGATGGACCAACTTTTCCCACGATCCTACATGAGGTTCTATCTCGTTGAGGCTATAATCAAGCATTTGTGCCCATCGCTGGTTAAAAACAACCTCGCCAGTTTGAAGATTCCAGTCCCACATCCCCAAATCAGCCCCTTTTAACACCAATTGAAGGCGTTCTTTGTTTTGTCTTAAGATTTCCTGTATTTGCTTACTTTTTGTAATATCTCTTAAAAACTGCACAATTCCGCAGAGATTGCCGTTGTTATCCAATATTGGATCAGCGGAAGACAGCAGCCATTTATCTGGACCGTTAAACTGGATTTCTGTTTCGTAATGCTGTTTTGTATTTTGTATTCGCTCTAATGCGCATTCATCTATCGCAAAAGGAGATGAATAAAATAACTGTTGATGAGTTTTTCCTATTAAGTGTTCAAATGTTTTACCTAATAAAACCGTTGCCGAATAGTTTGCTCTTACTACAGTAAGATTCTCATCATACACAAGGATAACATCCTGAGCGGAATCAAAAGTATTGCGCCACTGCCGGGCAGCATTCTCCATACTTTCATGAGATTTCTGTAATTGTTTTGTACGTTCCTGAACGCGTACTTCCAGTTCGGCATTGATCTGCTGCAACTGCCGCTCTCTTTCCTGTACTTCTTTTGCCATAATTTCAAAGTCAGTTAAGAGCAATTTGACTTCCTTGATCTTGAACACTCTGTGATTTACAATTTTGCTTTCTTTGTGAGACAGAGCAGAGGTCATTGCTCTGAGGGCCTCAAGAGGCTTGACAAAGACTCTTTTGCCAACCCGGACAGCTATCACAATAGTCATGACAATCAACACTGACAAAAGTCCTGTGATGCGCAATATCAGGACATTTCTTGCTGCTGTTATTTCGTCCAGACTGCTTGTATATCGCAGTACTATGCCTGTATCATCAATGGCAGACTCCATTGTTTCTCCGTCAGTATTGCCGGCAATACTGACGCATTTACCATGATAAAGAATTTCCAGTTGTGAGCCGGACAGAAAGCTCACAAGTTGATGAGCTGTGTATATTTCTGAAATCGGAATCTCTGCGACCAGAAAACCCTGCACCAGATTATTGTATAGGATCGGTGCGACTAAACGCCAATAGAACGCTTCATTTTTTTCACTGACAGAGCAGGAGTATGAATTCATTTCAATTTGACTATCAAGTACCCATTTCTGCTGCGCATAATCAAACTGTGGTTGGGCCATTGTTGAGTTGATTGTGTTCCCGTAGCAATCCAATAAAACAAGCTGATATTTCGTGCCAAGGAAGGACATGGTTTCCATGAAATCCGAGACTCTGTCAAGATGGGATTCCGGCTGCATAACGGCCTGTGTTATGATGGGAAACCTGGCATGATCCTGTAAAATATGGTATTGATGACCAGTAAAAGATTTTACAATACTATTTATTGACTCCAGTTGCTGTTGCTGGTCTTTTTTTGTGATGTCTGTAAATTCTTTCTCGACAGTAAATGCAACTAATCCGCAAACAAACAGGCCCGACAAACCCATTGTTACTAAGACAAACATAATGAACGCCCGGGCCAATGATATTCCACTGGATGGAGAAAACCCTTTTTCAAGACAAGCCTTCTTCATTGCGCAGACTCCAATTCAAGCACTATGCCATTGTCATCACGGTAGCGAGCCATGATAAAATCTTCAACAGACAAGGCTTCATGCGCATCAGGATTATCTTCAGAAAAAACACTAAATGGCCTTTTGTATGTCTTAATCAGCCCCTCAACAGGTCTTTCAAGATTTTCCAGGGCAATGCGAATATTTCTTCTGTCTTGATGAATATCACCTGTCATATCCGCTTGTTCTACTGCTGCGATCAGAATCCGCGTCAGGTCATAAGCATGAATAAAGCCCGTGGGAGCCTGAATATCAACAGGCGCCCGAATGGTTTCAGGATAGAGACTGTGGACTGCGGCAAACACTTTCTTGCCCAGCTCATCATCCGGATAGTTGACAAACGAAAAACTCGTCTGAATAAAACTGATATCCAGCCCCCGTCTCATTTCCGCATCGATTACGGATGCAAAGTCACCACCGATTATACCCCAATGACTGCAAATAGGCAATCGTTGCTCAGGCGGCAATGATACCATCGCCTTGGCAAATATTTTGCCTTCGGGCGTATTGGCCACCAGAAAGATAACATCGGCTTGTGCATCAAGTATCTCTCGCAGGAGTATGCGGGCTCCGGTTTCACGCAGATTCCAGTTGAACCACTTCACAATAGCAGGCGAGAGACCCAGTTCCTCAAGGGCGGCCTTCATTGTGACTTCATTGGATTTTCCCCATCCGGTCTCTTCCAGCAACAATGCCGGCCTCTTGTACCCCCTTCGGGCCGCATACCGAGTAATAACGTACCCCGCCTTGGTATCATCAACCGACAGGCGGAATATCCAGTTGTCTTTCGACGGGTAGCGGGTAATGGGACCGGCTGCTGCCCACGGATCCAGAACCAGGATTTCACTTGTATTGATAAATTCACGATGAGCAAGCAAGGGAGGTGAATGCAGGCCTGAAAAAACAACCAAGGCACGGGCATCGTGAAGATAGTCATTGAGGTGTTTTTTGCTTCGGACCGTATTGCCCTGGTGATCTTTGACAAGCAGTTCAACAGGCCGGCCATCAAGTTCCCAATTAACTTCGGCAATCGCTGTTTCGATACCCTGTTTGATAGCAATTCCTGAAGCACTGTTAATTGTCACATCCGCATCGAGATAAATATGCAGCGTCTTGTCATTATTGTTGACAGCGGGCATCAAATCAGAAACGGCGGGTGCGGAACAGGTTGATTCTCCGTAATGACTGGTTTCTTCCTTGATGTCCGCATTCTTAGCTGTAGATGCCGATTGAAAGTTTCCAGATCGAGCCATTAGTAATATAATTACCAGGACAACTACTGTCAGAACTGCTGCTGCTAATAAAGCTGATTTTTTGCCTTTCATAGGATCTTCCATACTCGTTAACAATTATCCGCTAAATACTTATGTTATCGGTCAATGAAGCACTTACTATAAACGCATATCGGGTAAAATGCAATGATTTACCTCAAAGGCACTTTCCGGCAAAATGCTGCTGCGGAATATCGCTTAGCAGACTGCCAAAGTCCTATAAACGCTTTTGCTTGTCCGGCACAGCAGCGGTCAGGCCCGCAGCCGCAAACGTAAATGCTTGACAGGTAACAAAATCCCGCTA
>JACNGQ010000215.1 GCA_014384025.1 Planctomycetota bacterium
AATCAGGCCGGAGTAGCCATTGCTTTTTTCAACCTCCAACTATGGATGGGACAAGCTCGAAAATAGTCGCAAGGCGAAGGAACTGTACTTGGTTAAAGAGAAATTTCCAGAACTGTATGAAAAGTATAAAGCAAAATCAGGTGCGTGTGACGCAGATTTAATGCCTATACCCAGGATAGGGGGAATGAGGCCTGTAAGCCCTACAGAAGGTAGTCCTATCAGTATAGAAGATATGCTTAAGATGGAACCACGTGATGTATTGGCATATCTCAATGATCCTTCGAGATGGAAAATTGATAAAAAGAAAGGGAGCTTCTTTCATACGCCGGAGGAAGATTTGGGAGCAACTTTTGAGAATGTTGTTCAGCAAAGGTTAAATGATTATGCGGAATTAAGCACAGGAGAGTTAATTAAGTTAAAGCCAATTTTTCTTAAGAGGTACTTTCATGGTGCTTGGAACGCCCTGCGAGAGAAACAAGTAAAAGAGGAAAGTTTAGTTAAGATTCTGCAAAGGGCTAATAATGTCATAGTTGAGAAGAAGGACAATGAGGATTATGAAGGAGTATACAGCTCAATAATTTATGTTGTTGAAGGGATATTTGAAGATGAAGAATTGAGAAAAAAGTTAGTCAAGTCAGAAGGTGAGTTAATTTGGAAAACTATTGAGCCTTTGTCAAAGTATAAAGACAAGAGATATGAGACAGACAGGGATGAGGACCCACATCAGAAAAGCATTAACTGTGTATCCGGAAAAGCATTTACTCTTGTTGTAAGATTCGGCCTTAGTTATAAGAACGAAAATAGTAAAACATATGAAAAGGAATGGAGTGGAAAGATTAGGAGTGTTTTAGATTATGTAGTTAACAATGTTAAAGATGCAAGAGTCATAAGTGTTCTTGGTGTATGGTTCCCACAATTACATTGGCTGGAGAAGAAAAGGATAGAGACAAACTTAGACAAGATATTTGATATTAGCGATAATAAAGCATGGGATATTGTGTGGGGTACATATATGTCCTGGGGGAGAGCATACAAGGATGTATTTAATCTTTTAGTAGAACGTGGTAAATATGAGTATGCAGTAGAGAAAATTGAAAGCGGCATATACCGCAAACACGATAAAAATCCAGATGAGGGGCTTGTTGAGCATTTGATGATTGGATACTTCAATGAATGGATTGAATTTGATGGTAATTTACTTAAGAAATTTTTTGAAAAAGCAAAGGCGAAGTTGAGAAGTAAGGCAGCGCGCTTTCTGACGACTGGATTTAAGTCGGTAAATGAGGAAGGAGGAGAACGGAAAGAAAAAGCAGCAAGAAGGATGAAGGAGTATTGGGAGAAAAGGCTTGAAGCGATTAGAGATAAACCGGAGGACAACAAGGATGAGGCGATTGAGTTTACAGGGTGGGTGGAGGATTCACTGTTAGAGCCTAAAGAGACGCTTGAGCTATTAGAGCAGACTTTAGATTTGAGTGGGGGGAAATTCGGGGAAATGAGAGATGTGGAAGAATTTGTTGGACAGATTTGTGAGTTAGGTAAGGGAAATGAGTTGGTAGCGCTTCGATGCCTTAAAAAATCAACTGCTGATGAGAATATGAGAATGCCCTGGGCAAGATATGAAGGACGACTTATAGAGTTTTTGGAACAAATAAGTGAATTGTCTAACGACTATGAAAATGTAAAAGAGATTCTGAGTGAGGCTGTAGAGGCAGCCGATTTGTATGGGAGGCTTCAGCCGGACAAATTCAGGAAGATTTGGGAGAAGTTGAATTGCAGACAAAGAGATATCACAGGGATCAATTAGAGAAGTATAGATCCCCGGCCCCCGGCAGAAAAGCAGGTGAGCTAACACTCCCCGACAGAAAAGCAAGTGGGCTCACATCGGGGACAAGCTCGGGTAAACTACGAAAGGACCCGCCGGGGACTTTTCGATTGATTATTGATTAATTTTGGATGAATCCTCAATGAATTAAGGGGCTAAATATTAGGGCAACCACACGGGGTTGCCCCTACGACGGGCAGGCCCTTTCAAATGATTAATGATGAATGATAATTGATAATTTATGAGGACGTTAGATAATGACTAAGGGTAATATAGTCCCGAAAGGCGGGGAAATAGTTATCTATCAGAGCGAAGGCGGGCAGACGAAAATAGATGTTCGGCTGGAAGGTGAAACGCTATGGCTCAATCAGGCAGGATTGGCAGAGCTTTATCAAACGACAAAGCAAAATATAAGTCTTCATATACAAAATATTTATGACGAGGGGGAGCTGTCGGAAGATTCAGTTGTCAAGGAATACTTGACAACTGCCGCGGACGGGAAAAAGTATAGAACGAAGCATTATAACCTTGATATGATAATTTCGGTTGGATACCGGGTAAAATCTCATATTGCAACCCGTTTCAGGCAATGGGCAACGCAGAGACTAAGAGAGTACATCGTCAAGGGCTTTGTGTTAGATGATGAACGGCTGAAAAACCCCGACCATCCGTTTGATTATTTTGATGAGCTGCTCCGGCGGATTCAGGACATTAGAACATCCGAGCGGCGTTTCTATCAGAAGATAACGGACATTTATTCAACGAGTACAGATTATGACCCAACCGAGAAGATAAGTATTACCTTTTTCAAGACGGTGCAGAATAAACTGCACTGGGCTATAACGGGAATGACGGCTGCTGAGATTGTTCATAAAAGAGTGGATTCGACTAAGCCTAATATGGGGCTTACAGGCCGGAGAGGTGAGAAGGTCCGCAAAGGCGATGCTGTTATTGCTAAAAATTATCTCAAAGAAAATGAGCTTCGAGCATTAAACAATCTTGTCGAGCAGTATCTTGTCTTTGCCGAAGGGCAGGCAATGCGCCGGATACCAATGCATATGAAGGACTGGATAAATAAGTTAGACGGCTTTCTTAGTCTCAATGACAGGGAGATATTAAAAAATGCAGGCCGAATATCTCACGAAATGGCTAAAGAGTTGGCAGAGGAGGAATACGAAAAGTTTAACAGAAAAAGGATTGAGTGCAGAGATAAGCAGGACAGTGATTTTGACAGAACTGTCAAAATGATAGAGGAACAGAAAAAGAAATTACCGCCGGACAAGAAATAGTTATCAGAACAAGCCGGATAAAAAAAAAGTTGCAAAAGCTGCTTTTATGCTTATAATGGTCAAACTTTGGGTAATAGCAGCAGGAGTGATATGGTTTCGGTGCCTGCATGGAAGTAGAAAATTGACCTTTATACGCTAAATATTGAATATTGCGGGAGAAGTTTCAATGGAACAAATTATAGAACTGGACATCAACTTATTTGCCGACAATTTGCCTTCATTAGACGAACTTAAGACACTGTCGGAGCAGGCCCACTGCGGCGAGTCCAACTTGTTAAAATTCGGTGAACAAGTAGAATCACATATGGGTGATAACGGACAGAAGGGCCGGCTGGCGACAGGCATCGGCCTTTTCATCTTAGGCAGAAACGCAGAAGCAATCGAGAAACTGCAAAAGGCCCATGACTGCAAAGAAAAATTCATATACTTAGCTTTTGCGTTACGCCGGACCGGCGAATTCGACAAGGCCATTGAAAGCCTGCAAAAAAGCCTCGATTATGAGGCGGACAAAATGAATATAAGCATGGAAAAAACCGCCACATATCGGCACGCAAAGAATTTCGAGGCTGCAGCCAAGGAACTCAAAACCTGCAAGAATTTCGAGAATGTAAGTGCCGAATACCATTACCAGCTCGGCCGTCTTGAGGAAGCACAGGGACTCTATGATGAGGCAATAGACAATTATAAAAAGGCCCTTGAGCTATCCGACAACCATCAAAGAGCCCTTTTTCATCTGGCTTTTCGGTGTGATTTATCTGGTGATGAAAAAGCGGCCATCGATTATTACAGGCAAATTGCATCAAGCTCTCCGGTCCATGTGAATGCCCTGCTGAATTTAGCCGTACTTTACGAAGACAACGGCAATTACGACAAGGCCGCGAAATGCGTCGATACGGTACTTGAGATTCATCCTAATCATCAAAGGGCAATTCTGTTCAGTAAAGACATCGAAAGCTCGAAAACGATGTTTTATGACGAGGAAAAAGAAAAGAAAAAGACCCGTAAAAGCCAGATTCTCGAAACTCCAATTTCCGATTTTGAGCTTTCGGTGCGCAGCAGAAACTGCCTGAAAAAGATGAAAATCGAGACACTGGGCGACCTTCTTAACATCAGTGAAGCGGAGCTTTTATCTTATAAGAACTTTGGCGAAACATCTCTGAGGGAAATCAAAACGATCCTCGAACCGAAAAATTTGAGTCTCGGGATGTCTCTTGAGGACAAGCTGCTTCCTTCTGCAGATATGCCGGATCAAGCTGTTATCGCAGATGAGGATGAAGGCTTAAGGAATAAGCCGGTTGATGACCTCCAATTGTCGGTGCGTGCACGAAAGTGCGTTCAAAAGCTCAACCTTCGCTCAATTGGTGAATTGACACATAAAACAGAGGCAGAGCTTCTTGGCTGTAAGAACTTCGGTGTAACAAGCCTGAATGAAATCAAAAAAGTACTTGGAAGCCTGGGATTATCACTGCGAAGCCTGGATTAATTGAGAATTGAGAATTTAGAATTGGGAATCAGGAAACGGAAATTGAGAATTCTACATTCTAAATTCTACACTGTAAATTCCAACAATCGCTATTTTCGAGTATCGAAGGGCACAATAGCGATCATTTTGCTGCTGGCGGTAATTCTGAGCGGCTGTAAGAAACGGCAGGTCCCGAGAGCAATTCCCCAGATGGATATTGAACCGCAGTATTGGGTAAGGGTACTGCTGCTTGATGATATCGAAATCTGCACACTGAAAATGGAATCGTCATTCAGCATTACCGACGACCCAAACCTTGAAACACAACTTCCAACAGCACGCTTTGACCAAATCGACTCGCCTATCGACATTGAATTAGTTAACGGGCAGATCACAATCGGGGGCCGGCCCTTTATGAATGACGAGGTAATTGTTTATCCGGATGAGCCGTATATGTTCAATTTGGACGGCCAGTATTATCGAGGCAAATTAAAGCTGTTAATCAATCCGGAAAGCGGTTCTTTTGACGCGATTAATATGGTTCCTCCTGAGGCGTATTTAGCCGGCGTAGTAGGAGCCGAGATGCCTGATTATTGGGAGCCGGAGGCCCTCAAGGCCCAGACAATCGCGGCAAGAACCTATTGTTTATATATTAAGAAACGCTTCGGCAAAAATCGCGAATGGGACATGAGAAAAACAGCGGCACATCAGGTTTACCGCGGCGTCAGCGCTGAGTCGGCGCAGATTTGGAACAGTGTCAATCAAACAAAAGGTCAAGTGCTGGTGTGCAAACAAAGCGAGGGCGATGAAGAAATCTTTCCAACTTACTACAGCTCAATCTGCGGCGGTCATACTGAAAACAGCATAAATGTATTCGGGGATTCTTTTGAGCCGCTAATCGGTGTGCCCTGCCCCTATTGCAGGAAAGTGGCCAAAACGAAATTTTTCTTCTGGCCCATGATTCAATTCGATAATGCTTATGTTGTAAGGAGGCTGATAACAAGGTATCCGAATCTAAAGCAGCTTGGGAAAATCACAAATATCGAGTCGGTGTCGCCAAGTGATTATGAAGATTTTTCCCGCATGACTAAAATCAAGCTGCTCGGCTCAAACGGTAAAAGTGATTCTTTAAGAGCTGAGGACTTTCGTCTGGCAATCGACCCAACGGGACGAAAATTAAAGAGCACTATCTGTCAAATGGTAAAACAAGGTGATAAATGGGAATTTTCATCCGGCAGAGGCTGGGGTCACGGCGTCGGAATGTGCCAATGCGGCGCCCAGGGAATGGCAAGAAAAGGCAAAAAAGCAGCGAAGATACTTTCCTATTATTATCCGGAGTCCAAAATTATTAGTATTTATTGATATGTCTAACTTTCAGATTCTCCATACAGAATCCAGCTCGGCAGCCAGGCTTGGTTTATTAACAACCGCGCATGGAACAGTCGAAACGCCTGTTTTTATGCCTGTGGGAACGGCGGGGGCAGTAAAAGGTACCACGCCGCAACAACTCAAAGAAACCGGCTCTGAGATTATCCTGGCCAATACTTACCATTTGCTGCTGAGACCCGGGGTCGAGACCATCGAAAAACTTGGGGGACTGCATAAATTCATGGCCTGGGGAGGTCCGATACTTACCGACAGCGGCGGTTACCAGGTTTTTTCTCTAAGCTCGCTGACCAAAATCGATGATGACGGCGTTGAATTCGCCAGCCATATAGACGGTGCAAAAATATATCTGAACGCCGAAATTGCGACAGATATTCAAAATCGGCTGGGTGTTGACATAATAATGTGCTTCGATGAATGCACTAAATTTCCCATCGAGAAGCCACGGCTAAAAAAGTCGATTGACAGAACCATCCTTTGGGCAAATCGTTGTAAAGAGGCACACAACAATCCCAACCAACTGCTTTTTGGGATTGTCCAGGGCGGAATAGACCTGGATTTGCGAAGTTATTGCGCATCAGAGCTTGTCAAAACGGATTTTGACGGATATGCTATCGGTGGTTTAAGTGTGGGTGAAGGACATGAGAAAATGATAAAAACGGTTACTCATACGGCTGGGCTTCTACCTGAGGACAAGCCCCATTACCTTATGGGTGTGGGGACACCTGCGGATATCATTGCTGCGGTGAAGGCCGGTGTGGATATGTTCGATTGTGTTCTTCCGACTCGAAACGGCCGAAACGCCTATGCTTTTACGGAAAACGGTCCTTTGCGGCTGAGAAATAATGTACATATACAAGATGCAAGACCAATTGAAGCCGATTGCGACTGTTACTGCTGCAGAAACTTCAGCCGGGCAAGCCTGAGACACTTCTTCAATTGCGGAGAAATGCTCGGCCCAATCTTAGTATCGCTGCATAATATAACTTTTTATCAGAGGTTAATGAGCCGGATAAGAGAGGCCATAAAAAGAAGCAATTTTGCCGACTTAGCAAAAAGATTTGATTATTAATAAAAAAACGTTAGTATGTGCTGTTTGGCCTGCGGGTTAGGGCGCAGTTATCACAATACGAAATGTGATATACGAAATTATGAAGGGAAAAAACAAATGAGCAAAGTATGGATATTGGCACAAAATGAGGGACCTTCTTCTATTACAGCAGAACCGGTGGGTGGAGAGGATACTTCTTCAACAACGACAACGGCAGCATCCGATCCCAACGGTACCGGAGACACTACCGGGGGCAGAGGGGCTTTTGGCTCTTATAACCTGATTTTTCTTGGTTTGATGTTCGTCCTGATGTACATGATTCTTTTTAGAGGACCTCGAAAGAAACAACAAGAGCACAAAAAAATGGTCCAGACCCTGGCTAAAAACGACAAAGTCAGAACAATCGGGGGCATTATCGGAACTGTTGTCGATATCAAGGACGATGAGATAACGCTGAAAGTCGATGAGTCTAATAATACGAAAATAAAAGTTCTGCCTTCAGCAATCGGCAGAAATGTGACGAAAGAATAATCGTAAATCAGTGAATGCACAGATGAATTGACTCATTTGAGCATATATGCATTAATAACGCAGTAAGAGGAAGTTATGAATAAGAATCTAACGCCGAAAATAGTTTTCATTATTGTTTTAGTAGTTCTTGCAGCCTGGACTTTATACCCACCAAACAAGACCCTAATGCCTGGAATAGATCTTGCCGGCGGGACGAGTCTCATTTATGAAATTGACACCCACGGCCTTGAAGAAACGGAAAAAAGGGAGCTTGCACAGCGAATGATAACCGTTCTGCGAAGGCGAATCGACCCGGCCAACATCCAAAACCTTATCTGGCGTCCACAGGGCAACTCCCGCTTCGAAATACAAATGCCCTTAGCAAGCGCAGAAGCCCGTGTGAAACGGGTGAATTTCGAAAAATCACAAAATGATCTTCTGGCCAAAAACGTAAGCCGTTCGAGAATCATGCGGTCACTTGATTTACCGGCAAATGAACGGCCTGAGCTTTTCAAGGATTTTGCACAGGGCGATCCAAACAGAATAACGATTCTCGAGAGTCTTGCCAAAGTTTACGACGAACGCAAGGAACTGCAAAGTAAACGGGATGAACTCGATGCTAACAAAACGAATGCAGAAGAAAAGATATCATCGGCCGGCCTTAACCTCGACCAGATAAAGCTGACAAGGAGCAGCTGGACCAAATTAAATGAACAGGCTTTGCAGGTCGCTCTAAAAGCCTTCCCAGATGCCAATGATAATCTTGACCTATTGACCGGGTATGTTAAAACCTTTGACGAGTGGTCCAAAACAGTTAATCAATTGACAGACCCGAACAAAAACACCGAATACAGAGATGCAATAAGGGCCATTGACCAGTTAAATCTCAGTGAAGACCAGCTAAATATCTGCCTTGAAAAGTCCGCCAAGTCACCGGCACGCAAAGCCGAGTACGATAAGCTCACAACCAATTTTCCCGACAGAGTAGGCGAAATTGAAAAAACTGTCTCGGCATTTGACGAATACCGGCCTTTCAGAGGCAGACTCGACGACCCGAAGGACCTTCAGCGAATGCTCAAGGGGGCGGGAATATTAGAGTATAGAATACTTCCAACACAGGGGCATCCAGAGGTTGATATGGACCAGATGGCCAGCTATGTTGAAAGACTCAAAGACAAAGGACCAAAAACTGCATCCGACAACAACTATCTATGGTGTGAGATAGAAAATATCGACGAATGGAGATCAGTCGATGCAGAGCAACGACCTACAATAGTCGCACCATTCGGTGATAAATATTATGTTCTGGCAAGCAATAAGCCAAATGATACACTGCTGCACAATCCCACCGGAAAACAATGGAAGCTGGAAAAGTCCAATCCTACAAGCGACAATATGGGTAGAAGAGCCATCGGCTTTCTATTAGACGAAAAAGGAGGACTATTATTCTCTAACGTTACCGGCAAGAATATCGGCAAGCCTCTCTGTATTCTTCTCGATGGAATTGCGATATCGGCGCCCAATATCGAAAGCAGGATACGCAGACAGGGTGTAATAACAGGCAGTTTCAGTCAAACACAAGTCGAGGACATGGTTAATAAACTTAACGCCGGCTCTTTGCCGGCAAGATTGATAGAGCAGCCCATTTCCGTAAACACCATCGGCCCATCCATCGGCGCCGACAATCGCGACCAGGGCATCAAAGCGGGCCTTATCGGTCTTGTAGCAGTCATTGCATGTATGGCAATTTACTACTGCCTGGCCGGCTCTATCGCAGACGTGGCATTGCTTTTGAACATGCTCTTTGTCCTGGCAATAATGGCTGGGGTGCGAGCAACTTTCACATTGCCCGGAATTGCCGGTATTATACTTACAATTGGTATGAGCGTTGACGCAAACGTACTGGTTTTTGAAAGAATACGCGAAGAGCAACTGAAAGGCTCGTCATTGAGAATCGCCATAACGAACGGCTACCAAAGAGCTTTCAGAACCATTTTCGATGCGAACCTGACTACATTCATAACGGCGGCGATTCTTTACTGGCGTGCATCGGAAGAAGTCAAAGGCTTTGCGATTGTGCTTATGCTCGGTATCGCATCGAGTATGTTCACGGCCTTGTTTGTAACACGGGTACTTTTTGATTTTCTCTTATCCAAACGAATTATCAAAGACCATTTATTAATGCTGCGCCTGATACACAAACCGAACGTCAACTGGATGCGATTAAGGCCTGTTTTCTTCGGTCTGTCAATTGCGCTGATGGCAATAGGATTAGCCGTATTCCTGACAAGAGATAATGTTAAGAACAATAAATACGATATCGAGTTCACCGGCGGAACAAGCGTCCAGATAAATTTAAACAAACCGCTGAGCCGGCAGGAGGTAGTTGACAGAATCAGCAAAGTAGGAACTGACAGGAACAACCCGGCCCTGGCAGCGGCAAACATTTACAGCATCGGGAAATCAGAAAAGCAATATGAAATCAACACAACAGAAACAAACAAAATGACGGTTGCAATGAACCTGACGCAGGCCAACCAGAAAACAGAAACCGAGCTGACCGATGCAATCAAAAAATCCCAAACCAAATTCGGCGGCGAACTAAACAATCTTCTCGTAACCAAGAACACTTCCAGCCCGTCACAAATTGTAATAACAACGAGCCAGATGAACCAATCGCTGGTAAAAGACGTACTTTCAGCAGCTTTTCCCGACGCCACGATATCAGAGCCCGAGGTCGATGAGGTCGTCAATAACGCAATATTGACCGCTTTCACAGAGGAGCTGGAAATTCAGCAAAATCTTCAACCGAAAATCACCTCAACGGAAAAAATATCCGAAGCGATGATAGACTCTTACCCTGAACTTACTGATTTTGTGGGCGGAGTCAAGATTGAATGTGAAATTGAAAAAGCCACCTCTTTAGAGGACATCAAGCAAAGATTAAACGCTTTGCAATTCAAGCCCGACACTCAAAACCTTAATCGGTATCCTTATGAAATCCTCGGAGCGAATCTCACATCAACCGATCCAAATGAATCCATAAATTCTTTTGTTTACGTAAGCACCGATGAGGAAGCAGGATTTCGTGAACTAAGCGAGGATGAATGGACCCGTTTCGTTGAAAATGAAACAGTGAAAGTTTTAGCCGCGGCCAAACTTGAAACATCACTACCGCGAGTAAGACAGTTCGACCCTTCTGTAGGTAAAGAGCAAAAACAACAGGCTTTGATTGCCATAATCCTGTCATTGTTTGCAATCGTTACTTATGTATGGATTAGATTCGGAAACGTTCGATACGGCATTGCCGCCATTACGGCATTAGTCCACGATGTTTGCATCACACTCGGTGCCGTTGCCGCTTGCACCTATTTGGCATCTACAACAATCGGCGAAGCACTTTTAGTCGGAGATTTCAAAATCAACCTGGCGATGATAGCCGCATTCCTGACACTTATCGGTTACTCGCTTAACGATACGATTGTCATTTTCGACCGTATCCGAGAAAACCGCGGCAAGGCCCGCGCCCTCAACGCAGATGTAATAACAAACAGCATCAACCAGACTATTTCCAGGACTATTTTGACATCTTTCACAACGTTTATAGTTGTGCTGATAATGTACATCTTCGGGGGACCCGGTCTAAGGGGATTTAACTTTGCAATAGGCTTCGGTATTATAGTAGGTACATATTCGTCGATTGCAATAGCCGCACCAATATTGCTTCTTGGTACAAAAAAATCTGCCGAAAAAGGCAAATAAGAATTAAGAGAAGCTCTAAAAATAAATATTTTACAGTACAGTTTTTCCTATACGTTCTTAAATGCAAAAAGATTTGAAAATAGGAATGATTCTGGGGCTGGTACTTGTAACAGTTACTATGCTCTGGCTCTTCGCAGGTCCTGGTATAAGCCCGGAAGCGAGAATTCTGAGCTTGTGGAGCAGTCGCGAGACAGCTCCCCCGCCGGAAACATTCGTTCCGACAAAAAGTTCAGAGATAGATACAGTCGGAGAAGAAAATGACCAATTATCAACAACCGACAATCAATCACAAGAGCCGGAATGGAAAAAATACCGACAAGCCGAAAAGATAAAAACCCAGAGATACCACATCATACAAGAAGGAGAGACACTTTCTGAGATATCTCGTAAATATTACGACTCAGCAAGAAAGTGGCAAAAGATTCTCGATGCCAACAGGGATGTAATAAAGGAGGTAAGCAAACTCAAGCCGGGCACAAAAATAATCATCCCCGAATAAACTCAAGAACCAAAAGAGAAAGAATGGTATGTGTTCTGTCCTTTGTGAAATAGCGGCTTATTTTACAGGTTCCAACCGAGTGTAATCACAAGGATTTAGCCGCTTCTTTATCGACCAGCCAGGTAACCTTATCAAGAATGGGCCAAAGGGCATGGATAGGATAGTGCACCTCATCCGGCCCGCTGGTCAAAACCTCTTTCAGGATGTCGGCTTTTTCCCGACCGGATACCAGCACAATCAAATGAGATGCGGCACGTAAAACCGGATGTGTCAGAGTTATCCTGTCGAGATCTTCATCCATAATATATACGACAGTCGCCAAATCTTCCGTATCGAAAAGCGCATAGGAATTCGGGAACAGCGAACCGGTATGCCCATCGGCCCCCATTCCAAGTATAATCAAATCAAACTCTGGTATCTGGTTTTGATTGAGCCCGAAAGCCTCTCGAATAGTTTGTTCGTAGCAGGATGCCGCAGCCTTGAAATCTTCATACTCGGTGGGAATACGATGAATATTTACCTGAGGGATGGCAACTTTGTTCAGAAAAGTATCAGCGGCCAGCTTATAATTACTCCATTCGGAATCCGGTTTAACGTATCGCTCGTCAACCCAGAACAACTGTATCTTATCCCAGGGAAGAGAATTTGCCTGGGGCATCTCTGCGAGCAGCTCAAAAAAACGTTGGGGGGTATGGCCCCCCGATATAGCCACATAAAAAGCATCCTTTGCATTTATCGCCTTGTGCGCCCCGTCAACGAAAAGCTCAATGCTTCTTTGTGCAAGAGTCTCGGTGTTGGAAGTAATTTCGACATTCGGTTTATATTTTGCAGTAGTCTCCATAATTCTCACCGCCTTTGCCCCCTGTTTTGTCTAGGGTGGCATGTCCCGCCAGCAGCGGGGTCATACAAAATCCATTTGTAATCTTTATCCGCATGGCAAACTGCTTATAAATTTGTGCAGAATGCTATCTGTTATTATTATCCCCTTTTTGAGATAATCTTACCAGAAAATTTTATAGAAAAAACCACTAATTGCCAACCCCCTGCCCTCAAACAAGTTACAGAGCAATTCTTCATCAATCAGGCAATATTACCAGTCTCAGACCAGCGCTTCTGAAGCTTTTATGCCGGTTTGTTCAGATATGCGGCGGAAATCGGGAGTTACTTCGCCTGTATCGACAAAAATTCGAATCTTAACATCTTCAAGAATCATATACAGCGAAGGTACCAGCACAAGTGTTATGCAGGTAGCAAACATCACTCCGAACGCCAGGCTTATTGCCATTGGCACAAGGAACCGTGCCTGGAGACTTTTTTCAGCAATCATCGGAAGCAGGCCGCAAAAGGTCGTCAGAGTTGTTAACATAATGGGACGGAATCTTCGAGTTGCGCAGTCGCGAAGTACCTGGCCAAGCTCGATGCCGCATCTGCGTTCACGGTTAATAAGGTCAATCATAATAAGTGAATCATTAACGACGACACCAGAGAGGGCAACAATTCCAAACATAGAAAGTATGCTGAGGTTATAACCCATGATTAAATGACCTAAGGTCGCTCCGACAATACCAAATGGGATTGCAGACATAACTATTGCGGGCTGCGAATAGCTTCTGAACTGGACAGCCAGCAGGGCATAGATTGCCATCATTGCAATTCCGAAATTGGGTATAAGACTGCCGAGGGATTCGTTTCGCTCACGCTCCTCCCCGGCATAGCGCCATTGCAAGCCCTGGAACTCACCCATAAGACCCGGCATTACGCTTTTCTTCAATTCTTTGTTTATTTCTCTTGCATTGGCAACCGCTTCATCGACATCGGCCGAGACACTCACGACGCGTCTGCGGTCAACTCGCCTTATATTAGAATAACCCCTTCCATACTGGACCTCGGCAACAGCTCTAAACGGAATTTCAGTACCATCCGGCAGTCGAATTCTCATATTGTCCACATCCGCAAGGCTCTTACGCTCGGCTTCAGGATATCGAACCATAACACGAATATCGTCACGCCCTCTTTGGATACGCTGAACTTCATCTCCATAGAAGCCCTGGCGGACCTGTCTGGCCAAATCTGAAAGCGTAAGCCCCAGGGTACGGCCGGTATCCTTAAGGGCAAGTTTCAGCTCGGCCTTGCCCGGCTCGAAATCATCGGCAATGTCGCTCACGCCCGTATAGTCACGCAGTATTCCCTTTAGTTTTTCCGATGCTGCCAAAAGTACATCATATTCATGGTGAGCCAATTCCACCTCTATCGGATTGCCGGTGTCAACCCACTCAGCCATAAAGGTTAGAGAAGAAACACCTGGTATTTCACCCACCAATTCGCGCCAATGGTTTCTAATTGCCACAGTAGATACATCTCGCAGTTCAGCGCCAAGCAGCTCTACGTTGATTTCCGCCAGATGTGATTGCCCACCGGCGCCTATGTCAATCGAAACCGGCCCACCCCGTGCCAATGCCGGATGGGCACCGATAGTGGTAGATAAATGCTTAAGAAGCGAGGGCTTGCCCGGACGTTTACTGTCAAATTCTTCAAGGGTCTGAAAAGCGGCTTTCTCGATTCCATCAATAATCTCAGTGGTCTGCTCCACAGGAGTGCCGAGCGGCATAGTCAGCAGTGCAAGCATATTGTCCGCTTCAACAGCATCAAAGAATACGAACTTTATATAGCCTCCGGCAATAAAACCGACAGTTATCACGAATATCGCAATACCAACTGCTAAAGTCAGATACCGCCATTTGACCGCCTTTAAGACGAAGCGGGCAAAAGGACCGTTTATAAACCATTTAAGACCTCTATCCGTCCAGGTATTTATTTTATCTGTTAAACGGACAATAATATTTTTTTTGGAGAACCTGGAAGAAGACAAATGAGCCGGCAGGATAAGCAATGCTTCAACCAACGAAACAGAAAGAACACTGATTACAACGATTGGCAGGACGCGGAGTATCTTACCCATAATACCGAGTGTATATGCCAGAGGTATAAAAGCAAACATTGTAGTCAAGACCGCCAATGTTACGGGCATACACATCTCTTTTACACCTTTTATCGCTGCCTCGGTACGATCCATTCCCGCCTGTCGATATGCAAATATATTTTCACCAACTACAATCGCATCATCCACGACAAGCCCCAATGACATAATGAAAGCGAAAAGGCTTATCATATTAATGGAAACGCCAAAATGCGGTATCAGATAGAACGCCCCGAGAAAAGATATGGGAATCCCCATTGTTGTCCAAAATGCAAGACGAAAATTAAGAAAGATCGTCAGGCACAAGAATACAAGAACCAGACCGATATATGCATTCCTTGTAAGAAGATTCATTCTTGCCTTGAGAAATTGAGTGTCATCCTCCCATAATGCAAGAGAGATTCCTTCCGGCAAATATTGCTCCTTTTCATTTACATACTGCTTTACGGTTTTGGCTATGTCCAAAGCGTCCTGAGCGCCGATACGTGTGACTTGTATGAAAGCAGCTTTTTTACCATCGAATTTTACAGACAGGTCAACATCCTCAAAATCGTCTTTTACCGTTGCAACGTCGGAAAGTCTTACTTTCGTACCATCATTTCGTGTAAAGACTATAATTTTATCGAATTCGGGGCCATAGTATTTCTGCCCCTTGGTTCGGACAAGGATTTCTCCACCTGAGGTCTTGACCGAGCCGGCGGGAATATCCAGTGACGATTCTCTGACTGCTCTTGATATCTTCTCAATACTCAGATTATATCTGCGCAGGTTCTCCTCCGACACTTCTATTGATATTTCATAAGGTCGAACACCTGCAACTGCAACCTGACTTATATTAGGCATGGCGGTTAGATCATTACGCACCTGCTCGGCAAGTGTTCTTAAGGTTTTTTCAGAAACGTCACCGAAGACTACGACGGTTATCACCTGGTGACGGGTCTTAAGTTCGGAAATAACAGGCTTTTCGGTTTCTACAGGAAATGTGATGATGGTGTCTATCTCTGCCTTGATATCGTCGAGCACCTCTTTAGTATCAGCATATTCATCAACCTCCACTATAGTCATTCCTGCGCCTTCACCCGCACTTGAGGTCATACGCTTTACGCCATCAACGGCTGCAATAGCCTCCTCAATCCGAAGGCAGACTCCTTCTTCCACATCCTCCGGCGAAGCTCCGAGGTAAGGTACAGTAATGGTTATCATATCGAGGCTTAATTCAGGAAAGACCTCCATCCTGGTTGAAAAAATCGAAAGCAATCCTGCGACGATGATTATCAGCATCAAGAGATTCGCTGCAACGTGGTTCGATGCAAACCAGCCGAGAATACCTCTTTTTTCAGTTAAATCTTTCATTTACTCTGTCCTTACTTTGGGAGTCTGGTTTTGATCTTCCACCACCTCAGCAAATGTAGCTGAGGTTTCGGATTCGGTTTGAATCCTGACTTTCATCTCTTCAATAACCGCATCAAGAGAGCTGACAATAATCATATCTCCATCATCAAGGCCTGAAACAGCATAGGCAAAATCCCTGTCGGCCCGCACAATTTCCAATGGCTGGACATGTAATTGGCCGTCTTTGGCCACCCACACCTCGTTATTGTTACGCATTGCATCTCGAGGTACGGCGATTGCGTTCCTTAGAATTTTACCATCGATTAAAACCTCTACAAACATACCTGGTAAAAGCGGTGGTGTAGAATGCGAATCCTTAAAAGGTTCGGACACTTCAACAACAACGGATATAAGTCTCGATGTTTTGTCAACCTGGCCGGTAGTTCTGACCACATATCCAGGCCAGCATATCTCTTCTCCGGCAAAATTAGCCGAAACTCGTGCAATCGCACCTTTTTTAGGGTTTTCCGCGGCCTTGACTGAAACCGTGTTGTCGGGAATAGCAAGCCAGGCCAGTTCTTTGTCTTCAAGAGGTACTTCTATTTCCATCGATTCGATTCCATAAGCAGCGCCCACGGATTGACCTATCATTACATATTGACCAAGGTCAATCCTTTCACTCATTATCATAGCATCCACGGGCAGAGAAAGCTGGGTCCTCTCAAGGTTCAGATTGGCGGTAGCCAGTACGGCATCAGCAGATTCGAGCCTGGCCTGTCTCTGGCGTATCTGGGGCTCCCGAAAAACCAGCGGTGAAGCCGGTTCCTGGCCCGGGTGAAGCTGCTGCCATTCTTCTTTTGCAATTTTAGCTTCCGCCTTCTCCAGGTCCAGCATGACCTGGGCCTCCGCGACGGCGGCATTGGCCTGGCGGAGCGATAATTCATAGTCGCGAGGGTCTATTTTCAGTATCACCTCAGCTCGCCGAATAAAGCCCCCCGCTTTAAATTGCGGATTGACCCAGACGACCTTGCCGGAAACCTGCGGTACGATTTCCACCTGCAATCTTGGGTTGACAGTTCCATAGCCACGAATAATCATCCGGATGTCCCTTCGATCAAGACGCTCAACTTTGACTAATGGCGCAAGAACTATCTGCTCCTGCCGCTGAGGTGGTTTTTTATACTTGATAAAAATAACAGCAATTACAATCCCTATAATTATAATGACCACAACAAGCAGCAACTGTATCAGGCCCAAGGGCATTTTTTTATTTTGCTGGATCGGCTTCATAAAATTACTTCCCGTTCTATAGTTTTATCTTAATTGTTTAAAGCAACCTGCTCTTCAGAGGGTTCCTGATAATCCCAGTCACCGCCCAGGGCGAGGAAAAGATTTACACGGTTAGTCCAAATGCGGCCCTTGAGAATAGTCACTTCCTGTTCAGATATTCTGCGCCTTCGTTCCGATTCGAGTACGGTCAATATTCCTTCAACGCCACGTTCATACCGCTGCTTTGAAAGGCTCTCTGCGGCGCTGGCCTCTCTGAATTGAATCCGGGTGTGTTTGAGCTGCGTCTGCAGCATCTGCTCTGTAATCAAAGCGTCCTCGACTTCCCTCATCGCAGTTAGGACCGTACCGGCATAATTTGCCGCCAACTCTGCGTAACGCGCCTCGGCGGCATCAATCTGAGCCCTGATTTGTCCACCCCTGAAGATAGGCTGAGCAAGAGACGTAATCGCTGAATACATTTCGGTTCCATCATATTTGAAAATGTTCTCAAATTTGTCATCGGAGTAACCGTAACCGCCGGTCAAAGTTAAATCCGGATAAAGCTGGGCGATACTCACGCCGATCCTCTCGTTCGCAGCCCTTAACATAAACTCCGCCGCCCTGATATCCGGCCGGCGATCCAGAAGGGAAGCAGGCAGCCCAACAGGTATCGGTCCCAAATCCGGTAAATCTTCCAAGGTCTGCGGCAGTTCATCCGATGAACCGGGCCGACGAGCCAAAAGCTCATCAAGAGCATTTTGAGCTGTTATCAGAGATAATTCAATAACCGGTTCAATCACTTCCAACTGCGCAAGATTCTCACGCGCCAGCCTTATATCAACCGGCCCGACAAGCCCCTGTTCGTAACGTCGCTCGACAATTTCGAGAGTTTTCTTCTGACTTTCCGTATTCGCCCGTGCTATATCCAAGCGACGCTGGAGAGTTGCAATATTAACTCTTGCGTTTATTACAGTGGCTACCATTGAATTAACCAGAACCTGCTCGTTTGCCTCGGTTGCAAGCAGCTCAGCCCATGCGGCCTGCTCCGACCGTTTGAGCTTGCCGAAGAAATCAAGTATATATGCCACTGTAATACCCTGACTCCAGGTTGTGCTCATTACGGTGAATCTGCCCCCGCCACCTAATCCGCCGAAATTGAAGGAACGTTTACTTCTGTCACGGCTCAGATTATAAGAGATATCCGGTAACCTGCGCCCATGGATTTCAGTAAGCGCAGCCTGTGCCTGCAAAACTCTTGCTGCTGCCGCTTTTAGACTATAATTGTTTTCCAGAGTCTCACGCACCAGCAATGCGGTTGTGGGGTCACCGAACTGCTCCCACCATCTATCAACCTCAGAAAAATCGTTAACGTCCTGTTCGTGCGCTGCGGCGTTGTAATAACCGTCTGATGTCTCTGCCGGTGTTTCGGGTCTGGAATAGTCTGGCCCTACCATGCAGCCGGAAAGGATTGTCAGAACAACAATAAAACATAAACCATAAATTGACACTATCAGTTTTCTCATTCGCTTTTTTCCTCAATATAAACCTTAATACCGGCAGTGGAGAATTTAACAACGTGGTCAATAGCTTGAGCTAAATCAAATTTTGGCAAGGCCGTATTATCAATCTGCTGAAAAATAGCCTTTACATGAAGCACATGCAGGAGCTGACCAACAATAGAAATTACAACAAATGGAATTTTCGATTCATCAAGTCCGGGACAAATCCTAACCAGAGCGCTGCGCATAGCGTTTAAAGTAGGTATCATTATGTCTTCAAGAAACATGTTGACCGGTAAATGATTGTCAATCCATTCCCTGGCCATAAGTTTGTTTAGACGGCGAGCTTCATTTTCATCTACCAGCGGACCAATAAATGCTTCTGCAAATGACCTGAGCAAATCTTCCAGTTTAGGTTTGCCGCTATTTTGAGACATTACCTTATTGATACCTGCAATTCGTGCATCACGCATGGTAATCAGGTGACGACGCCAAATCTTATGATACAACTTCTCTTTCCCGCCAAAATAGTAGTTCAGCGATGCGATGTTGCATTTGGCAGAGGCGGCGATATCTCTAACACTTGTACCCTCAAAGCCCTGTTCGCAGAAAAGTTCCTCGGCCGAGTCGAACAATCTGTCCCGAACCCCCTTATCAGTACTCCCGTTTGATTTTTTATCTTGTGAAACCATATATACAAAATTCCTAAACGCTTGTTTTATACAGTAGATTAAAACGATTGTTTTAATACGTCAAGTTTTTTTTCATTTTTTTGCAAAAAATTCGCAACAATGCTTTTTTAAGCAATTTTCGAGGAAAACATGGGGATTTTTTTATATAAACACACAGGCACAGATATGAAATGTCATGCATGTAATATGAAATACGGGATGCTATATATTACAAATGAAGTATTTTACGCGAAATACCGTGCGGAATATACAAAATAGCGGCTTTGAAGCCTATCTCATAATCCAGCGTTTTTCCTTATAAGTTAAGGTTGCGCCAGATCTTAGTGCAGGATCGCCTTTAAAATCATAATTTAATTCGAGGGTTTTTCGCAGGAAAACTTTCAGCGGGTTTCCAAAATCATCCTTTTCTACGGGATGGTTAATTGCAACGGTCTCATTGCTCAGACCTGCTATAAAGACTTTGATATTCTTGGCTTTATTATCAAAATCAGGCCAAATAACAGCGATATCTTTGGTGTTATCCTCGCCCTGAAGTATCCTGTTTTCGGACTTGCTCAAAAGTTCAAGAAACGGGTATCTGCTCTTGTGACGCTTTTTTATTTGTTCGAAAACCACCGGGCTTACAGCTTTACCCGCCTGTGTAAGCTGGAAGGTATTCGTCATCAAATCACACTTAGGATAGAAATCAACATCTTCATCGGTATTGTTTGTAAGCGTTATTATCGTGTACCAGAACCGCACCGGTTTTTTATCAGAAGCTCGCTGCAGAACAATCTGCTGGGGATGGGTAAATTCCGTATCCACCGTCCACTGGCCCATTGCAGGCACAATAGCCGGCTCAGGTGCGGCCAAACAAAACGAAGCTATTACCGTTGAGATTACTAATGTCCAATAAAAATAGCTTTTCATCTTAATTGCCCTCATCAGAAAATAAGCTTTATCCTTTGCGAAACAAGTAAAGAACACTTCCATTTATATTTTACACTAACGGCATTTAAAAGCCAAGAACATTTTGCCCTTTATTTGAACAATTACAGTGTTTATTTGAGAAATATGGACTGAGAAGATTATATATAAAACGTAAAATAACGATGAGAAATTGGCCTGAAATGGTCATAAACAGCTATAAATATGCGATTTTCGAGTATAAATTCATCAAAAATAATCATTTTTTTCAAGCTCACAACATGGCCTGACAGCTTTGGTAGAATGGGCAATTTGGCAGCTTTTTTATCTGTTGTCGAAAATCGGGAGAAGCTCGCTGTTATATTCAGCCTGTAATTTATCAAGGTCCCCACGGCTGAGTTTACTACGGTGGATCATGAGGCGATAACGCAAAATGACCGGTTTATCGCGGGGCAGTACAACCGGGTGACGGCCGGGATACACAGGATTTTGGGCACTGCCCTTTCTTCGAAGTATCCATCGCTGGGGGTAACCAGGCGAAGAATTATGACAGAGTATTGTCAGGCCGCTTAGATCGCCATCGTTACTGAAATCGCCTGAGAAATCCAGCCAGGGGCCTGCCTCTACCGATAAGTTCTTCGGTTCTACGGAGCCGTTGGTACCGGTGAACGAAAGGCCATCAGGCAATGGTATTCTGGTAGTGAAACCTCCATAACCCTTTTCGTCTTCGGAGCCGCCGAGACGCATACCATCTTCCAGAGCAAGCAATTTAATCTCGAAGTCTATTTTACGTATATCGTTTTGGGCACGATGAACTCGTATGGTTGTAGTTTCTTTTAAGAACGCTTTTTTCTTTCCATCTGCATCGGTCCAGAGCGGAGATTTCCAGAGAACGTGAACCTGCAGAGCACGTGACTTTGAATCTACATCCAGGATTTTAGCATCATAGACATCCCAGAAGAAGTCTTGTGCGGCCCAGGAGTCACCAAGTTTTTTATCACCGAGCCATACCTGATGCCAGGCCCAGAATATGCCGCGATGATGCGGGTGGTCGGCCGGGAAGTCTTCTGTCAATATCTGGCCATCAAGGTTGTAAAGAGGATGTATGTAGTTGGCCCGCAGGTATTTTCCATTTATGGATTTGTGCCGGCGCTGATAGGACATTATTTTTTCACCGGCCTCTGTGATGCTAAAGCCTTCATTGGTTTCAAAGATTTCAACGGGATTTAATGCCTGATGCTTAGACGGTCCACATCCTATTAGTATCGCAGAGACAGCCAAAACTGCCATCGTCAAAAATCCATTCCTTAAATCTGCCATTTGTTTATCCTTTCTGAATAAAATACGATTTATTGAGAGCCCTCAATAGTTTTTCCACGAAATACCACAACATTCTATGATATCTGCAGATTCTGCACAAGTCTTGCGTTGCCTATTTGAATAAAGCTGTATGGACTGACTCCTAATTCGAGGGATTTTACTTGACGAAACCGTGAATAATTTGGTATAAACGAAGAAGGTGAAGTTTTGTCCGCACAACCGGACATCTATTGATTTTGGATTTCCTGCGGGCGCACTTTAAGTATTACATTACAAGGAGGAATTATTGCCAGTGGTACGGAGCTGTGATGGACACTTTGTGCTGCATATACGATTTTACATTTCAATTAACAAACTATATTACTTTGTTGAAGGAGGATTATTATGTTGGGAAAAAAATATGTGAGGGCCTTATTATGTCTGGGTGTAGTACTTAGCCTTTGGAGTTCTGCAACTATGGGGGCTAACGTTTTATTTATCTCCTCATTGCAGGAAGAACACATGCCTGGAGACGATGCGCTCAAGGCCTTTATTGAAGGGCTTGGGCATACGGTAACATATTTTGATGATGATGAAGATGAAGCAACCACAGAGGTCGCTGCCGCGGCGGCAGACGTGGTGTTTATTTCAGAATCAGTAGGCTCCGGAGGAATCAGGACCGAAATCACAGAGATTGAAACACCTATGGTTATCACCGAATGCTGGGGCTGGGACGAAATGGGTTTGACACTTGGCGGCGGTGCAGGTTCGGACGTGGCGACAACGGAGATAGAAATCGTCGCACCCGAACACCCACTGGCCGCAGGTTTGAGCGGGACCGTATCCGTTATTACCGACCTTGTGAGCGACCGCGGTACTGCTCGTTTCGCACAGGGTATTGCGGGTGATCAGGCCACTGTCATTGCGACAGCCACGTTAGCCGACGGTCAGACCTACGATGTAATTTTTGTTTACGAAAAGGGAGCCGAACTGCCCGTACCTCCTGCAGATGGAAGTGCGCGAGCAGCAGCGGATATTCGTGTTTGCCTTGGTTTCGATGAGCAATCGTACCTTGTCTGGAATGAGAATGCTTATGCTTTGTTGGAAGCGGCGATTAACTTTGCACTTGGTATAAGTCCTCAGCCCGAGAGTTACAGCCCAAATCCAGGTAACGGCCAAAAAGAGGTGCCACTGGATGTAGCGCTAAGCTGGAGGGCGGGGACCTATGCAGATAAGCATGATGTGTACTTCGGCACCGTTTTCGAGGACGTCAACCAGGCCAGCATAACCAATTGGCAGGATGCATTAGCCCGTCAAGGTTATGAAGATACTACTTATATTCTTCCCGAACCTCTCGAATTCGGTAAAACATATTATTGGCGTGTTGATGAAGTCAATGCTCCGCCGGACTCAACAATTTACATAGGCAAGGTCTGGAGTTTTACAACGCTTAACTTCCTTGTAGTGGATGATTTCGAGGACTATAACGACTATTCACCGGACATTATATATGAGTCATGGTTAGACGGATGGGAGGTCGAGGCAAACGGCTCTGTTGTCGGCTATGCCGAAGCTCCCGCCGCCGAGCAGGATATTGTTCACGGGGGTGACCAGTCGATGCCGTTATTCTATGATAATAACATGAAGTATTCAGAAGCAGAGAGGACATCAAACGGTTTGGAAAAAGACTGGACGAGAGAGGGAGTTGAAACATTGTCATTATGGTTCAAAGGTTATCCGGCTTATGTAGGCGGATTCATAGAGGAGCCGGCCGGAACCTACATGTTAAGCGGCAGCGGCATTGATATCTGGGGCAATTCGGACCAGTTCCATTTCGCTTTCAGGGAATTCACCGGTGCCGGGGCGATTATCGCAAAAGTCGAGAGCCTGGATAACACAGATCCGTTTGCCAAAGCGGGTGTGATGATTCGCGATACGCTTGATGCGAACTCGCGCTACATTGGAGTATTCGTTACTCCTGAAAACGGCGTAAGGTTCCAGTACCGCACAGCCACCGACGGCGTCACTGACAGATATTTCGAAGAAGGCATTACAGCACCCCAGTGGGTAAAATTAGAGCGGACAGCAGGTGGACTCGTCAGATCGTATTACTCGGCAGATGGTAACACGTGGACGCGATTCGATTTGATACAAGTCGGGATGGATACACCTCTTTACATAGGCTTAGCGGTGACCAGTCATAATGCCGCTTTAACATGTGATGCGACATTCTCCAATGTCAGCTTCCCTAATACCAATGTCAGTCCACAGTGGACTAATCAAGATGTCGGTATGCTGAGCAACTATGCCGAGCCGATGTATTTTGCTCTCAACGGCACGGCCGTCTATCACGACAATCCTGATGCAACATTGGTAGATATCTGGACGCAGTGGACTATACCACTGCAGGCCTTTGCAGACCAAGGTGTGGACCTTGCCAATGTTGATAAGATAGCCATTGGTTTGGGTGATAAAAACAATCTTCAAGCAGGCGGAACAGGAACAATGTTCTTTGACGATATACGGCTGTATCGGCCGGACCCGGGACTGGAACCAGAACCGGTGCCTTAAGTCAGAACTTGTCTCGGAATTATAATTGCAAGGTTGAAATAGCAAATTAGGATCAATTCGGGGCTTATATCGAATTATTCGGTATAGGCCCCTTTTAAAATTGGTAATTGATTGAGCAATATTGATTATCGTAAAATTGCAGATAATCATATAGGGTTTAAGCTTGACGGCAATGCAGTTGATTTGGTATAAATAATGTAGTTAGTTTTGTGTTTACACGGCCGGGGGTTTTTTGTTTTGGCTTTTGTGTGGGTACAACTCCCGAATTTGATGAATACGAGGAGGTGTTATTTAGTATTATTCGAACTACAAAATTTTCTTTGTCAGTTTTGTGTTTCGACTCTACATGTCAACTCACATCGAATATTAATTCTTTTTTTGGAGGACTATTATCATGTGTAAAAAAATGATTTATTTGGTTTCAGTTATTGTGGTACTGGCCATCGGCAGCCTGGCTCAGGCCGGTATTTCTGAATGGGAGGCTGCTATAAGCGGCGCCAATCCACTTAACTGGTATAAGTTTAACGAAACCGGAACCGATTGCATCGATTCAGGCAGCGGAGGGCTAAACGGAACCTACGATGGTGTCTCGTTAGCTCAGGAGGGCCTCTTCGGTGCTGGAACGGCCGTGGGATTCGAAAGGACCGGTGCGAACCGTGCCAATTTTACCGGCGCTCCAGATATGCCTGGTCCATGGACGGTAGAATATATCGTCAAGACTACGAAGCCGCCGGCGGCTAATGACTCACAGGCCCTGCACGACGGCGATGCCACTTCGATTCGGCTTGCCGGCTGGACAGCATTAGGCGAGGCCGGCTTTACGCTTTACGGGGTTGCAGACTATCAGTTCACACCTGAAGGAGATTTAACTCTCAACGACCTGGTGATACAACCGGACGAATGGATGCATTTGGTGTGGCGTAACGATGGCAGTGGTACACAGTTGTTCTTCAATGGACAATTGGCAGCAACAAGTCCCGACTCCGTTGATCTTCCCCGGCTTAGGATTGGCGGGCGCGGTGCCGGGCCCGCCGACCATCTGAATGGGGTTCTCGATGAAGGTGTTGTTTTTGATCGGGCCCTGTCGGGCGCTGGTATTATTGCTCATGCCGGCGCCGCTGATCTTGTGGGGGGTAAAAGTCATGAAACCGGACCGAGTGGTGGGGTTGCTTATTAGGGGACAAGGGGAAGCATTT
>JACNGQ010000379.1 GCA_014384025.1 Planctomycetota bacterium
ACCTTTGACCAGGCTGGATTGTCCAGCTGACTCACAGCAGCTTATCTTGACGCACTCTCCAAAATGACACCACAAATATCAATTTTGCCTATCTCGAGTCCGAATAAATGTCAATATTTCATGATAATTTTCTATGTTTAATCGGATTAAGTAAACGGTGAACAAGAAGGATATCAACGATACAACCGACAAATTCTCAGTGCACACGAGTGAGTTGCATAATATCCTGCACGACAGGCAGTGAGCTTGCTCAAAACAGGTAAGTACTCTTTTGGATTTAAGTCTGGTGATGTGGCTCAAAAATAGTATCTTACCCGTAATTCTGCCCTGTAATCATTTTGTTTTTCTCCGAACTCGGTATATGAGTCCCCCACGAGGAATGTAGTTTTCAGCCGAAGTTCCAGATTTTTGATACCGGTGTACAATAATTCGGGGCCAATGGAAAAGCTTTTGTCACTAATATTAAATATCCCCGTTAGTGAGGGTGTAAAATATAGCATATCAAACGGCTCTTTCTGACTGAGGCGCAGATAGAGATAGTCTCTCATGGGATTTCTTCTGTTGTAGCTTCCTCCGGCTGCGTTTGATGCTTTTTTTAGAAGAGACTCATCGCCTGATGTAAGATACGTATCGTAACCCTGGTCTATGAACGAGAAGTAGTCTGTCATTTCGCTCTCAGCAAAGCCTGTTGCATCATGAAAATACTCAAAGATATATGTTGTATCTGATTTGGTCAGATATCGGAGGCCAAGCAGATAGCTTGTTGCTTCATATTCATTACTAAAGACTGTTCCATCACTGTTGATAAATTTTCTTTCGTAGTCATTGATGGATGCAAGCTCTCCATGAATCTCGAAATTAGAGGTAATGTTCCTGGAAAAATCCATACCGTATCGGCTTGAATTACTTCCACTTGTAAGAAAAATCAAGTCAATATCTGTGTCATAAAGCAGAAAATACATTTTCCCTGCGAAATTCAAGCGGTTAATCTTTCCGAAATCATCATTAATATGGTTATAAATGGGCATTAGAACCGGTGTGAAAGAAAACGTTTTCAATGGACCGTCAAAACTCTTAATGTAATCCGCGGATGCCACTACAAAACCTTCACGAGCAAGTTCGGGGTCGTCGGGGTCTTTTGGTCTGTCCAAAAATGCTACGGGGTTCCACGCATAGCCTTTGCCCCATTTTAATGTTTGTTTACCTATATTAAAATTAAACGTTGACGATGGTCTTAATGACATATAGCCTTCATAAAGTGTTGTTTCTTCTGACCATCCGAGATAGGATTTTCTCAAGTCCGTGCTGACTATTGCACGAAATTCTGTGGTTCCTTTCTTATAGCTGCCATCTAACAACGTCCTAAAATTGTATTCTTCACGGATATTTTCTTCGTCGCGGTTGTACAAATTGAGTTTGTGCAATGCAGAGTTCGTATCCAACCCAAAAAGAACGGGACGAAATTCAAGATATCCCCCGATATGCAAAGGCTTTTCTTCTATTTCTGACAGATCAAAGGAATACTCTTCATCAGCTAAAGCCATTCCACAAGAAAGTATTAACAAAATCGCAAATGCCGCCCATAGTCTCATTGTCTCAGGGATTCCAGATTTGGCATAAATGTGAGTGTAAAGACTTCATTTTCAAATGTTCTTTTTTTTATCTGTGCGAATATCATCACAGATTTATAGCCTTTATATAAAGGGCTGTCCGTCTCAATAACCGACGGCCTTACTATTTTGTCCCCAAAGTCCTTGGTTTGTTTGTAATAGATTGTTTTTATGAGCATAGAAGCTTCGGTGAGACACTCTATCTTAGTAGGCAGAATCGTGTCTTTGTTTACCCACATTTTCAATTTGTCATAAGCTACAGTTTTTGTTTTTGCCTTAAGGTGCAAAACATACTCATCGCTCAATTCTTCCATTTGCTCAACAAAATATTCCGCTACATAATCAAGACGCAATATGTCGGAGTTATTAAATACGCCTCCTACCACTGACTGAAGGCTTGTTATGCGAATGGGTTTGCCTACATTAGGAATGTAAAGCCACATATTTTCGTCAAGCCTTAAGGTGCTTCTGCCTTTTTCGCTTGCAGGTGAAAGAAATAGTGCTGCAACTTTATCCTTTCCCTTCTTGACGGTAAAAAGCACATACTCCCTTTTTCTGCCGTTAGGCTCGATGTTTATCAGTTTTTTATACGACTCATAGGACTCCGGGTTGAGATTCCTATCCAACTTCATTAGAATCTGATTGCCGGGACTCAAAACTTTCTTGACGGCATCATTAACAACGCCATTGAGCTGGAAATAATCCATACTATTACTCCTCATGGCCCCAATCATTTTGTCACCAAATTTTTCAGCGATTACGACAGTGACGCCTTTACCGGCAAGAAAATCCACCGTTTGTTGTCCTGCTCCGCTTTGTGCATCTTTGTAAGGGTTGTCAATAACCTCTATTAGTTCGCCCGTACTATCGAATATAAGATAGGATGGACATTTGCCCGCCTTGCTGCTTATAGATGACATAGGGTCTTTGCTATTCGATGCGACTGCGATTTTCGCCGCATCCTTCTGAGCTGCGTAAGCCATAACCGGTACCAGAGACAGAACGACCAAAGTTGAGAGAAGTGTCTTCTTCATTTTGAATTACCTCCTAAACATGTCTCAGCGCGTCAATCGGGTTCATCCTCGATGCTTTATAGGCCGGCTGAAGACTCGCTATTACTGAAATGGTTATTACTATTATTGAAATCACGAGAATATCCTGTAGATTGATACTTGGAGAAAGCAAAAGCCCTTTTTGTCTGCCAAAATTAAAGGTGAGTTTGGCAACGCTAAGTACAGAGATAACTGCAACTCCCAGAATATTTCCAATTACTACACCAAAGAAACCCAGGGAAAAACCCTCTATTAGAAACATTGCCACTATTTTCCCAGGCAGTGTACCTATGGCGGCAATAGTACCGATTTCTCTTATCCGTTCGTACACTGCCATAACCATAACATTCATTATGCTTATAAGTACTATGGCTATAAGCATCAGCTTTACAAAGAACGTCATAATGTCTATCATCCTCGCGATATTATAGAATGGAGAAAGCTTTTCCCATGTGTGCACCTCAAATGCCGGCCCGCCTTGCTTGTTTAGTTCGTTCGAGAGTTTGTCCCTGAGTCTGTCAAAGGCGCTATGGAGTTCGTCAAAATCCCTCAGCCTTATGGCAATTTCACTTATCTCCATCGTATCCATTCTCAGGATTTCCATAGCGTCTTCTATGTGGATATATCCATCTCTGCCACCGGGACCTGTAACGCTTTCAAGTATTCCCCCGACCTGAAATTGTTTCCCATTAACAGAGCCGTCCTTATTAGTTGCAATGACAACAACTGTGTCACCAACCTTGACCTTCATTCCCTTTGCGAGGAGCTCGGGAACAAGAATCTCTCCTGGTTTTATGTCTTTCCCGCCTTCTTTTACTCTTGAGAGAAACAGTGGGACAGTCTTGACTTCATCTTCAGGATAAACACCATTAAGTCTTACATTGGTTGTTTCAACGAAGTTACTGAACATTCCACCAAACTTTATTCTCTTTGAATATGCCTCAATATCAGGAATCTCATTTATTGCCTTCTCGACTTTTTCGAAGGCTTTCTGACCCAGGTTCATTGTAAGGGGCAGGCTATCTATGGACGCCACATAACCTTTTTTATGTATCTGGATATGCCCGAGAAATGAGTCTGTTATCTGCCCAATCATCATATTCTTAAACGAGCCTGATACCGAAATAAACACTAATACAAACACAACCCCAATGGCAACCAGCGAAGCTGTAAGCAGTGTTCTTCTTTTGTATCTCATTAGATTTCTTACGGCGATTTTAAATATATTTAACATGGCTTTTTAACCCCTTCCCTTAGTCAGTTCTCCGTCTTCCAACGGATATATAATTTCAGCCTCGCCAACGATTTTCTGGTCATGGGTTGAAAAGATAAACGTTGTGCCAAGCTCATTTTTCATCTTTTTCATAATGTCGATAACCATATATGCTGTTTTGTGATCGAGATTGGCTGTCGGTTCATCTGCTAAAACAAGCTTTGGATTTGTAACCAAGGCCCTTGCCACAGCCACCCTCTGCTTTTGGCCGCCTGATATCTGGTCGGGATATTTGTTCTTCTTTTCGGCCATTCCCACCGCTTCAAGGAGTGTGAGAATGCGTCTTTTCCTTTCCGGCGAAGGTGTGTTTCGCACCATAAGGAGCGGATAACCCACATTTTCATATACCGTAAGCACAGGAATAAGATTGAAATCCTGGAATATGAAGCCGATTTTCCTGCCCCTGAAAGCTGCAGCCATCCGCGTATTAAGACCTGAGACATCTGTGTCATCCACCGTCAAGACGCCCGAAGTCGGCTTATCCAGACAGCCAATGAGGTTTAAGAGAGTGGTCTTGCCGCTACCGGATGGGCCAACGAAAGAAACAAAAGAGGCCGGTTCAATTTCAAAATTCAGATTCTTTAGCGCTTCGACTTTTAGCTCTCCCTTTGCATACGCCTTTGACAAGTTGTCTGCTGTTACCAAGCTCATAGGGCTATCCCTTCGAAATCTCCGGCGGGTAATAAACGATAAAATAAACAGCACTCAGTTGGGATTTCCCATGTAGCTTTCTGTATCCCGTCTTCTTCATTTTTCATCGTTTTTCCGTTAAATTTTGTCTTTGTTGCCATTTCACGCCCATTTTGGGGTCCGTTCAAAAGGATTGTGGCCAGTATCCTGGAAAGGTTACACCTGCGGGAAGCGTTTTCCATCGAGAACGCCTCGTAGAATCTCGCCATTCAATCACCCTCAACATGCCCGAAGTTGGCGAGCCTTTCTTCCAGATCGCCGACCGGTGTAA
>JACNGQ010000381.1 GCA_014384025.1 Planctomycetota bacterium
GCAAGGAAGGCACAAAGGAGTGGGTGCAGATCGATTTCAATCGGCTAATTAAAATCAATACTATGGAAGTATTCTGGTATGACGATAGTGACAGCGGCGGCAACTGCCGGGTGCCGAAGTCATGGAAAGCATCTTATGTCGTGCCGAACGGCTTTCGGAGTCAACCTCGCAACGGCAGCAGCTACAGTACCATTAAAAACCAGTTCAACAACGCAATGTTCGACCAGGTAGAGACAACTTCAATACGCCTGGAAGTGGAATTACAACCGGGCTGCACTGCAGGTATTCTTGAGTGGCGTATCCTCAATTGGGGCGAGGACGTACGAAAAGTCCAGGACCAGAAATAACAGGTCGATGAAAGGTTTAATATGAATACAAGAGAAAATATAATTACTGCATTAAACGGCGGCATTCCCGAAATAACACCGCTAACATTTTATAGTTGGATGCTGACTATTGACAAACAGGAAAATGAACATCTTCTCTTTGATGACCAATGGAAGCGGCTTTATGATATGGGGCTGGGTATCTGCCATCATGTCCATGTAACCAGGGAAGTTCAGCACGGTGTTAAAGACAGCATTGAAACCAAAAAAATCGGCTCAGATGTCCTTGAAGTTCACACAAAGGACACCCCTGTAGGTTCCATTCAGCAGACATTCAAAAACGGCTGGCATCATGAGTACTGGATAAAAACACCTGCCGATTACAAGGTAATGACATGGATCATGGACAACACCGAGCTTGTGCCTTGTTATGATGAGTTCGGTCGCGGCGAAGAGCTTGTCGGCGACAATGGCATTTCGATTATTCTTGCCTCCCGCACCCCTGCGATGAATATAAACGTTGACTGGGCGGGAACCGAGCAGTTCTGTCTGGACCTGGCTCTTGAAGTCGGCGAGCTTATGGAACTTTATGAAGCAAGGAAAAAATTATTCATTCAGGAAACAGAGCTTATCGCCAAAGGACCCGGAAAGTTTATCAAATGGCTTGAGAATCTCACGATTAGCGTAATGGGCCCGCAAAAATACGGCCAATTACTTGTTCCAATTTATGAGCAATGTGTACCTGTTTACGAAGCAGCAGGCAAACGCGTGATGGTACATTACGATGGCCAGTTGAGTGCCATCAAGGATCAGATCGCCAAGGCTCCTTTCCATATGGTCGAATCGCTAACCGAAGCTCCTGAGGGAGATATGACATATGCCGAATGCAGAGAAATCTGGCCGGATAAGGTGCTCTGGGGCAATATTAACGTTGCCCTATATTATGAACCCGTCGAAGTTTTAAGGCAGGCTGTGATTGATAAAAGAAAACGGGCAGGTAAGAAAGGATTTTTGTTTAGTATATCCGAAGATATGCCAACTAATCATAATGATAGTGTGCCGGTCGTGCTGGAAACCTTGAGCAAAATAGGTTAAACAGAGTTTTCAGCGAAATAAAAATAATTCAAATTAATTGGAGAAAAAAAATGAAAACACTGCTGATATCAATGCTTGTTTGTGTAGTCATATCAATGGTCTTTCTTTACGGCTGTTCCTCTAAAAATAAAAGTTGCACAAAAACGCAGGACTTTGACAGCATCAGGTTATACAAGCTCCGCAACGATGCCGGCACAGAAGTCAAAATTACAAATTACGGTGCCATAGTAACCTCTATTAAAGTAGCCGATCGCAATGGTGATTTTGCCGATGTTGCATTGGGCTATGACCATGTAAAAGGCTACATGAACGCTGTCGACAAACCTTATTTCGGTGCGATTGTAGGCCGTTACGGCAACCGTATTGCAAAAGGGAAATTCACCCTTGACGGCAAGACCTATTCCCTTGCAATAAACAACGGCCCAAACCATCTCCATGGCGGCATCATTGGCTTCGATAAGGTCGTCTGGGAAGCAACACCCATAAAAGGCGAAGGATTCAGCGGATTGGAGCTAACTTATCTGGCTAAAGATATGGAAGAAGGTTATCCGGGAAATCTTAACATCAAAGTTACATACAGGCTTACTGACGACAATGAATTAAAGATTGATTACTATGCAACCGCAGATAAAGCAACTCCGGTCAATCTGACCAACCATACTTACTTTAATCTGGCCGGCGAAGGAAACGGCACCATCCTCGGTCATGAGTTAATGATAAATGCGGACAATTACACACCAGTAGATGAAACCCTGATCCCGACCAGTAAAATAGAGACAGTCAAAGGTACGCCTTTTGATTTTACAACTGCTAAGCCGATCGGTCGAGATATTAACCATAACAATGAGCAACTCACATTTGGCGGCGGATATGACCATAACTTTGTCCTAAACAAAACTAAGCCTGGAGCTATGACACTGGCAGCTACCGTTTACGAACCAACAACCGGACGCTTCATGGAAGTCTTCACCAAAGAACCCGGAGTTCAGTTCTATTGTGGAAACTTTCTCGACGGGCGGCTCATCGGCAAAGCTGGCAAGCCCTATGTACACCGCGGCGGTTTCTGCCTGGAAACTCAGCACTATCCGGATTCACCCAACCAACCCAGTTTCCCATCAACAATACTAAGACCCGGACAGGTTTATCAGACAAGTACAATTTATAAATTCAGCACGAAATAGCTTCCAACTATAGATTACGTTGTATTAATAAGGAGTGCGTTCAATGAAACGTCGTAGTTTTCTAAGACAGACAGGAATGATAGTTGCGGCAGTGACGATGCCGACCATCAGGAGTTTCGGGGCAACAGGGCTTCCAGCTGAGGATATTATTATCGCGGATTTTACTGGTGATACCTGGCCGGAGGGATGGATCGTTGAAGGGACAGCTTTCGGTTCTCCATTGCCTACTAAAACAAGCCGCAAACGCATCAAACCTACCGAGAATCACAGGCAATGCTGGGATGGGGCAATGAGTTCTCCGGAATTTGGGATCGAGCGGGATTATATAAACATAAAAGTGTGCGGTGTTCTCAATCCGGGGCAATGCTACATATCAGTGTTCGTGAAAGATAAAGAGGTTCGGCGTCTTATCAACTTTGATATGAATTTTAAGTTATGGCGTACGATTGATGTAAAAGGTCTTAAGGGAAAACAGGCCCGCCTTGAGGTTCATGACAAGTATTTTAACGGCTGGGTAGATATTGATATGATAGTTCAGTCGGACACAGCAAAGCACGACCAACCGAACACCGATGTTCCCGTATGGCGCGAGACAGTATTTGAAGCAAATATCGGCGAAAAGAAATATTTGCTTCTGCCTATTGCCGGTAATGCTCCCACGCAGGATCTGACCATTGAGATAGACGGAAAGAAAATACTCACTTTTCCATTTACGCTTGCCCAGCAGGAGACAAAGGACTTTCTGCCAGTTTACTATGTGGGAGGGCACAAGGGCAAGACGTTACGTGTGCATTATTTTGAAACAGAAAACAGCATGGCAAAACAACAGATCAAACTGTCAAACCAAATGCCCCAAATGCCCGAGAGAAGGCCGGCTTTTCATATAACAAATCCTTATGGCGGGCTTAATGATCCCAACGGGCTGGTTTATTATGACGGTGAATATCATCTGTTTCATCAGTACCGGTTTGGCGGTTTGCGTTCCGTTTTCTGGTACCATTTCGTAAGTACCGATTTGGTCAACTGGAAACAGCTTCCGATTGCTTTGTTCCCCGATAAAACTGGCGCTATGTTTTCCGGCTCAGGTGTAGTTGACTGGTTTAATACAGGTTGGTTCCAGACGGGCAAGGAGAAGGCCGTTGTGGTATTCGCTACGGGATCAAAGGGTTGGGGGCACGAAGCTCCGTATGACAAGATACAGACTCAAAACCTCGCTTTCAG
Organism: Planctomycetota bacterium; assembly: GCA_014384025.1. GTDB lineage: Bacteria > Planctomycetota > Phycisphaerae > Sedimentisphaerales > Anaerobacaceae > NIOZ-UU13. The sequence goes on from JACNGQ010000381.1 coordinate 3,824, forward strand.
TAATGACCGGGGCAGGACTTTTACCAAGTATGAAGGAAACCCGGTACTTGGTGAGGAACGGACTAAAAGAGTCAACGCGCGCGGTAACAGCCGGGATCCCAAGGTCATCTGGTATTCGCCGACAAGAGGAATGGATTATAAAGCTAAGGATGGACATTGGGTGATGCTTTTAGCTGAAGAAAAAGGCGGGACTTTTTTTGTATCGAAAGACCTCAAAGAGTGGGAGCAGACACAGGTTGCAAATTTCGGTGGTGAATGTCCGGAATTTTTTGAGATCGCTGTTGACGGCAATCCGAACGATACACGCTGGGTAGCTATGTTCGCAGGAACCCGGTACCATATCGGTACGTTCGATGGCCGGGTGTTCACTGCTGAAGAAAGTAAAGAGCTGAATGCCGGCAAAGGGTTTTATTATGCCGAGCAGACGTTCAATAATACCGAGGGTGTTCCGCCGCGGCGGATACAGATGGCTTGGCAGGGCCCGCAGCTTTCTTTTCCTGTCGAGCTTAATTTGCGTACTACGGATGATGGTTTGCATATGTACGCCTTGCCGGTCGAGGAAATAAAAAACCTTTATGTCAAAACTGATAAGCTTGACGGGATTACAATCACCGAAAATAGCGTGAATCCTCTTAAAGATTTTGACAAGGGTCTCTACGACATAGAGATGGAGATCGACTTAGGTACCGCTAAAGTTGTTGAATTTAATATTCGCGGCAAAGAGTATGTTTATGACGTATCAACTTCAATGCTGACTACGCCGCTGCCTGAGAATGCAAAAGAGCTGCCGGTTCTCAAAGTCCCGCACAAAGACAATAAGCTTACGCTGCGATTTCTCACAGACCATTGGTCTATTGAGCTGTTCGCCCAGGACGGTCGCTATTTTATACCCATGGGATTCAGAAAAGGGCCAAACGATGTCGAGATAAGTTCAACAGATATTGGAGTGAATGTTAAGGGCGGGTCGATAGTAATGAAGCGGTGCCGCATC
>JACNGQ010000117.1 GCA_014384025.1 Planctomycetota bacterium
CCAATTCAAAGCCAATTCAAACCCAATTTAACCCAATTCAAACCCAATTTAAGCCAAAACAAAGCCAATTCAAACCCAATTTTCCTTTACGGTACCCGGAATCCGAGCCACGAGGCACGGGATTTATGTTGAATATTTGTTCCAATAAATTAGAATGGATAAACTTGTTAAAATACTGTTCGAAATTAGCGTTTTTCTATTTGAAAAGAAGTATTTGTAAAAAACAGTTGCATACCCAAAGATGGAGGAGAATGCAGCATAACAGATAAAGTCACTTTTAGGAGTACCGAAATGAGCACCCTCAAAAACATTACCCGGCGTAATTTCATGGCTTCCGCTGCCGTAGCAGCGGTTACAGCCTCAACTCTAACCTCTACTGCTAAAGCGGCTGGCACATCAAATAAATTCAAACTCAAATATGCACCGTCTTTTGGCATGTTTCGCCAGCACGCCGGCAAGGATGAAATCGACCAGATTAAATTTATGTCGGATCAGGGTTTCAGGGCGATTTTTGACAATGGTTTGATGGGAAAGCCCAAAGACCTTGTGGACAAGATCGTCAGGGAACTGGACAGCCGTGATATGGATTTGGGGCCATTCGTCCTCCAGGGTATCGGTGGGAAATCCTTTGTCACAAAAGACAAAGAAATCCGCCAGAATATTATAAAGACGGTCAAAGACGGTGTTGAATTCGCCAAGCGGGCCAAGGCTAAATGGGCACTGCTTGTTCCCGGAGCGTATGATAACGCTTTGGAGTGGGACTATCAGACGGCCAACGTGATTGACAATCTCAGGTATTGCGCTGAAATATGTGAGCCGTCCGGACTTGTAATCGTTCTCGAGCCTCTTAACGCATGGACGAATCATCCGGGCCTGTTCCTGACCAAGATTCCGCAGGCTTACATGATATGCAGGGCAGTGAACAGCCCTTCGGTCAAAATCGTCAATGATATTTATCACCAGCAGATTACCGAAGGCAATATAATCCCTAATATCGATATGGCCTGGGATGAAATCGCCAGTTTCCATCTGGGCGATAATCCGGGGCGAAAGGAGCCGACAACCGGAGAAATTAATTACAAAAACATCTTCAAACACCTCCATAAGAAAGGTTACGAGGGTGTATTGTGTATGGAACATGGCAGAAGTAAACAGGGCAAGGAAGGTGAGCAAGCTTTTATTGATGCTTATAGAGCTTGTGACAATTTCTAAACCGGTTGCTTCTGTACAATATCGGGGGAGTGTAAACTAAATATGAAATCAATTTAGTTGAAAGGGTTTATTGATGCAGAAAATATCAAACTTAAAAACCAGTAGTATTTCCCGAAGGGATTTTATCAAAACCTCGGCGGCCGGTGCGGTGACGGTTCTGGCCGGTAAAAGCGTCATATTTGCTGCACCAGCCCCAAGGAAGATGCGAGTCGGCCTGATTGGGTGTGGCGGTCGCGGTAATGGGGCTTTGCAAAACTGCCTGGATGCCGGCGAACACATCGAGAATTTGGAGTTGGAAGTCGTAGCGACGGCTGACTGGTTCAAGAATAAGGCTGAGGCGACCGGCGAAAAATATAATGTTCCGGCATCAAGATGCTTTGGCGGCGCCGATGCTTATGAGAACCTGCTCCATACAAACGTTGATGTTGTGTTGATAGCAACCTCTCCGAATTTTCGACCCGTACATTTTGAAGCCGCCGTCAAGGCTGGCAAACACGTTTTTATGGAAAAACCTGTCGCTGTTGACCCGCCCGGAGGCCGCAGGATCATCGAGGCCGGTGAACTGGCAAAGAGCATGGGCCTGGCGGTCGTGGCCGGAACACAGCGCCGTCATCAGGCAAGCTATCTGCGTACCCAGTATGCAATTGAGCGTGGTGCAATTGGCAAAATAGTGGGTGGTTGTGTTTGGTGGTGTGGTGGTGCACTGTGGTACAGGAACCAGAACCCGAACGAGAGCGATGCGGACTATATGGTGCGCAACTGGGTCAGCTTTACCGAGATGTCGGGTGACCATATTGTCGAGCAGCATGTCCACAACATCGATGTTGCGAACTGGTATATCGGGCATCCCCCGGAGAATGCACTTGGCTTTGGTGGTCGTGCCCGTCGTAAGACCGGAAATCAGTTCGACTTTTTCAGTATTGACATGGATTATGGGGATGGAGTTCATATTCACAGCATGTGCCGTCAGATTAACGGTACCGATGGCGGAGTCAGGGAGTTCTTCAGAGGTACGGAAGGACAGAGCATGGGCGGCGGTCGCCTTCAAGGAAGGGATATAAGCACGCCGGACTTCCCCGAGCATAAGGGACCGTACTGCCAGGAACATGTTGACCTGCTCAACAGTATTCTCAGGCAGGAGCCTATTAACGAAGCCCGCAACGTTGCCGAATCTACACTTACTGCGATTATGGGCCGAATTTCCGCCTATACAGGTAAAATGATCAGGTGGACGGACATCACTGAGAATAAAAATTCACCGTGGTACAATCTTACTATTAGACCGACCGCTGAAGATTTTGAAAAGGGTGAGGTTGATGCTCCGCTGGATGATATTGCTGCGGTTCCTGGCAGAGATAAATGATGTAAATTTCCCACTGTTGATGAGGTTGTAGCTGCCTATCTAAGGATTACAAATAAGTTGTGTGGTATGAGCAAACAAAGTCGCGCCGTAACTGGCGCGGCTTTTGTATTTGTAAGTTTAATACCTTGCCCTGGGAAGCTTCAGGTATTATGAAGCTTTGGTGAGCAGATTAGTCAACTTCCATTATTTTTGTAAATCTTATCAAAGCACCATGTGTCTGTGGATGCGGCTCTATTGTTCCGACCAGGCCAACTTTCTTGTCTATAAGCTTACTGAGCCCAATCTGCGAGAGGCCGCTCGGTAAAACATAACATACCGTTTTGCCCGAATCGTCAACTATACGGTAGTGCCCGGGACCATAGGTTGTGAAATTTTTAAGCTTGCCTACGACAGCAAAGTTTTCCAACTTTTCAAATTCCGCCAGTTTTGTAGTGCGGGTTTTAGCTATCCGCTCCCTGATATTCTGCAATTGCTCATCCTGGAGCCGAACTTCTTTGCCTACTGCCAGAGCTAATTCAAGGCCTTCTATCTGCTTAAGAACAGACTGGGCATAGAGTGCAGCATTGCCGGCTGTTTTGTTCTCGGCAATCATAGTGAGCGCATTTTTTATCTCTGTGTAGTTTTGTTTTTCTTTTGGTTTAGTTCGCTCGGCTTCGACTTGCTTTTGCAAAGCACGATATTTTTCAAGCAATGTCTCAGGCGTGTCAGGCTCCGGAGCCACTTCCTTAAGAACTTCTTTGGGCACAGTTGCTGGTTGAACTTCTGTCGGTTTTACTTCCGTCGGCTTTACTTCTGTTGGTTTTACTTCGGTCGGCTTAACAGTTGGTGGCTTGACAGTTGGGGTGGGCATTTCAACCGGCTGGTCTGGAAGCGGCTTTATATAATTGGTGCTTACCCAAAGATAGGCAAAAGATAGAGGAGCGATTTTATAGTAATCGTCCTTCTGCTCGCCTAATAATTTAACTTTGTCGCCCCGGTCGAGCTTTCCCTGCAGGTACGTGGAATGTAACGGCTCTACATGGTCTGACCCGGCATAGACACGGACTCTGTCCCCGGTAACGGTGCCAACAGTAGGATTGGCCGAGTCAATACTGACATATTGTATTGAAATCCAGGAGAAACTTCCCGGCGGTGGAACGATACGGGCCCAGCTAAATTGTTTGCCGATTACTTTTACTTTGTCTCCCTGGTTAAGCTTGCTGCAGTCGTAAAAATTCGTACCTGGGCCGGAGCGGACATAAACATTATCTCCGATTATCTCGGCCATATACGGAAAAGATAGAGCGTCGGCTCCGCCCGAACTGCTGGTAGTTGTCTGAGCAAAGCCGATGGATACTAAAGACGTTATAATAATAATAGCAAATAATTTTATGTAAGATTGCATTTTTCATTTCTCCCAAAAAACAGGTTTCTGTACCCCAAATTAAGAAACAACAAAACCGCTAAATAACTCTTCGTTACATCAAATTAGCAACCAACCGACTAACTGTCAACTTTTTTATTCTCATACTTCGGCGTTTTCTAATAAGCTTGTCCAGAGCAAATCGTTGTGAAGCCGAAAGTAAGCTCAAAGATTTTTTGAACAGGGTTCTTAGAAGAATCATAAGCTTGAGCATCAAAATTTTTGAAATTGGGTTTGTATTGGCACCCTTACGGGTGGTAAATTCCGCGAGGAAATCACAAAAAACAATCGTAAAGCTCCTTATCCACGCAAAAGCGTTCATTTTTGGCCTTTCGACAAATTGGCTTTGCATTGGGTTTGAAATTGGCTTTAATTGGGTTTGTTTTGGCTTAAATTGGGTTTGAATTGGGTTTGAATTGGGTTTGTTTTTCGGCCTCTCTAAGCGGGGTAAAATCTCGTAATTGCCTGTCATATCGATATTTATGTTCATTTTGTCATTTCCCAAATTGGCTTTGTTTTGCATAAAAAGGTGTATCTGGAAATATGTTATAATTGAAAGAGTGCCTAAAGTGCCTAAAGTGACTAAAGTGACTAAAGTGCCTAAAGTGAGCTAAAGTTGGGTATATCATATCTCAAATCTCAGATTTCATATTTCATATTCAGTGAGGGCAGAAAAAGCCTGTCTCTATAATTAGACGAGTGTGCAGCACTTATGATTTATTATTTACTATTGACTATTTACGATTGATGGTTTGCTAATCCCCGATTACGACATTCGGGGACAATTTTGATCCCATTAAAGTAAACGGCACTCTAACGGGACAAGGCTTGGC
>JACNGQ010000332.1 GCA_014384025.1 Planctomycetota bacterium
CTATCTGAATGGGCTTATCGGATTTGAAAGTGCAGCGGATACCGAACAGATTCTCAGTGGTTGCTGCAAGCTCCTGCAGAGCTGAAGATAAACTGCCCGCATTCAGATCTACAGGATGAAGCCCCCTGGCAAGGCTTCGCATCTGGTCCATTGCCTGGTTAACGAGTTTCTTTATCTCTGCGGCATCGGTCGCCTCATCAGGCAATTTTCCAGTGAGTTTTTGCTCTAATACCTTCGTCAAAAACGCAATACCCGTAAATTGCTGGCCTATACTGTCGTGAAGCTCCTGTCCTATTCGCTTATGCTCGCGCTCGCTGATATTCAAAATCTCTTTTTCCAGGCGTTTGCGGCCTTCGATTTCCTCCAGCAGCTTCTTGTTTGTTTCCGTCAATTCCGCCGTGCGGATATGGATCAGTTCTTCCAATTGTTGTCGATAGTTTCTGAGGTTTTCTTCGGCCTGCTTTCGTTCTGTAATATCAGTACCATACACATTGGCATATCCGGTATTCGGAACAGGGGCTATGGTAAGAGAAAAGATTCTGTCCTGACAAGTGGCTTCGAGGTTTTCGTTCAGACCCGATTTAAGTGTCCGCGAAATATTTTCCTGCCAATGTTCCGGTGCCTGATCACCAACTTTGCAGCCCCAGTTTCCCAAAAGTTCGGAACCTGCGCCATTGGCATAAAGGACCATGCCGTCCTTTGTGATGCGCAGTACAGGGTACGGATTCTCAGAGGGAAATTTTGCCAGGTTCTCGACCTCTTGTTCGGTCCGGATTCGTGCCAGGCCTATGCCGATACTGGCACCTGTTTCCTCGAAAAAACGAACTGTTTCCTCGGTAAAACGTTCCCGCCTGGTATCGTTAAGCTGTAACAATCCGACAATCTCGTCTCCGGAACGCAGCGGGATCAGGGCGACTGATTCATAGCCTGCCTTATTGCATCGGTTTCTTGTGGGAACTTGCAGGGCTTCTTGTGGTGTAGAGGTTAGTAATTCTGTAGTGCTGTTGGTCCAGAAACTCCCGCCTTTTGTGAAGAATGGCAAAGTCGGGTCGGTTCGATCGGACAAAACAACACCACACATACACTCCAGTGCAGGACGTCCGGCCGAATCGGTGGTTAGCTTGCCCGATTCGTTGTGAGCACAGAGGTAATTCTCGGCTTTCACAAAATCATCCGGAAAACCGTTTACTTCAAGATATGGAAAATCATTGCCCTTGTGCTGGCGAATGCCCACAGCATCAAAGTCGGTGGCTTTTTTTACAAGTTTTAGAATATCACGAATCAAATACGCTCCCACACTTTCTCGATTCAGACACTCCAGGATTTGCCCGGCTAATTGCTGGCGCGCTTCTATGTCTTTGCGCTCGGTGATATCCTGGACAACGCCAAGCATGCGGATAGCTTTGCCGTTCTTATTGCGAATAACATCACCTGTTTCAGCTACCCAGCGGATAGTTCCATTCGGCCATATGATGCGATGCTCGATAGCATAATCTTTATTATCTTCTATACAGGCGTTGACCGAATTAGTGACATACTGGCGGTCGTCGGGATGCGCGCATTCGAGAAACGCCTCGTAGGTTGCACCGAATGCTCCCTTGTCAAACCCGAAAAGAGGCTCGATGCTTTCAGACCAGTGAAGACTGCCGGTTTCTACGTTCCAATCCCAACTGCCTATTTTAGCTGCCCGCTGTGCCAGTGTATATCGTTCTTCACTTAGCTGAAGAGCCTCTTTTGCTTTCTTATTCTCGGAGCTTCGGATGATTTTCCACTTATTGTCCTGCTTGATAAGTGCAAATTGATGGTTACTCACCACATCGATGATTTCTGAAGGGCTGCAGTCATCAAGAGAATAGCTGCAAAGAGCCAGCATTCGATACCTGGCTATAACGCTGTTCGCAGCTTCTTCGTAATTAGCGAACTTTTCCCAGTTACTTTTCTTAAGCCAACAAATGTTTCCTGTAAAGCGAAATCCCTCAAAGCCTTTTTTAAGAGCATTCTGCTCTTTCTCAACCCAGCCCTGCAGAATCTTGCCAGAATCAAAATGTCCCTGCTTTGTGTACCATTGATTATAGTCGAGTATCTCTATCTGGCCCTTTTTAATGTAGTCATCCAGGTCTCTTACTTTCTTCTGTAATGCTTTGTGTGCTTCGGCGGCATTTAGCGGCTCTGAAGTAATCCACAAGCAGAACTCATTATTCTCCAGTCCCGCCTTGAAATAAGGAACCAAAATTTCGATCAAATCCTCTTTCGTCCGGTAGAACTGACAGAAGTGTGTGCCCCAGGGAACATTACCTACGACCTCAATTGAAGTTTTTCTTAATTTTACTTCCATCTCAGCTTCCTCCTGTCCCCCGTCTGGCGCGTTGATATGCCGGCATATGAATCACATCGGTATTCCGGATGAACGGGCGGTCTATGCTCAAAGACAAAAGATGTTTTATAGATGATAATTTGAATAAAACAATCCGCATTATCTAATGTTTACATAAAACAGGAAATATTTTTTACAGACTCTCTGAATTTCGCATGTTGCCTTATCGTTAGATATTACGGCTGTATAATAAAGCGCCGGTCGTCCAAAATCAACTGAATTTGTTTAATTTGATTACCAATTGGCTGTTAAATAAAACAGGGAAGATTAATATTATAAAGTTGATACAGTTCATTTGGTACGGCTTTAGTAGTTATTAAGGAGCAGCATGATTCAATGAAAAAGTTGATGATAGCCATAACGGTAATCTTTTTGCTTGTAGTGGCCTGGATTGCGTTTAGGTACGTATGGATCTCTTACTATAATCGCGGCTCAAACTATATGACCAAGGGAGAATATGACCAGGCCTGGGAAGATGTTCATAAAGCTCAAAGTATGGAATTTCAAGTTCCTCCGGATTTTCTTAAAGCTCTTCGTGAAGCTTCAGGTAGAGAAAATTGAATTGAAATATGTGAATCTCAGGACGTGTTTTCTGTAGCTTTCCAGTCGCCCGCAGTTTTTTATCTTCTTTGGCATCCCATCATTCCCGCCGGCGGCTGATTTTCCTTCACTAATATAAGAAACGTTCTTTCATCGTAAGCACCGCCGGCGTCTGTTAGGCGAACATTTACGTAATGCAGCCCGATGTCATTCGCTGTTGTTGCCCAGTGCCAGCGATAACGATATATCTTGCATTTGCCCTGCGGATCATTTGGGTCAAAACGATTTTCGTATGGTTTGGATTCAATGACTATGTCCTGGCCGGTGGTGATGGATATAGTTACCGGTTCCCCTTCTGGTTCGGTTGCCTTAAAATTATTTTTATAAGTCGTGCCGGCCGGTATTACGGCATAGCCCAACGGTTCGCTTAGACATAAGTTGGGGTCGTAGCTGAAAGGAACTGTTTCAGGATTTAATACAGGCGGCCGCGGGGGCTGATATGTAAAAACAACAAAACCCGACAAAACAGCAAGAACCGTCGATTGTAAATTCATTACAAATATCTCCTTGTTGCGGGAGTTGATTAAAGTAATCGCCGCTGATTTTATTATATTACAAAATCCCTCAAAAAATAGCAACTATCGGCATATGTCGCCTTAATCATTGCCGATTGTATTGAGCTAATTAACGGGTGATGGGCGACCATGACAGCCTTATTTTCTTGCCATTCTTTTAGTGCGATTGAGGCTTTGAGCCTTTCATAGGTGGCTGTTGATTATTTACTTCCATTGTTTACCTTGGGATATTTTGATGATCTCCAAAGATGATAAAAGATGTACAGGTATTCAGCCTCCGGCAATTGGGGGAAAAATGGCAATTATGTCATGATTGCTTAATTTGTGCTCAACAGCAGACACCGCCAAACCATTTACGATTATGACCTTGGCATCTTTTTCAGGGATTGTGAGATATTTCAATAAATCGCTCAAGGAACTTTCTTCAGGTAGTTCCAATTCCTTTTCGTTGAAGCGGCCTTCTCTAAAGGTCGCAAAAAGCTTTACTTCCACGACCATATCTTGTATTCCTTCACGCAAGGCTGAGTTGAGTTAGCTTGGCTTCGGTCGGTAATCCCTGTTCATTCCAACCACGTTCTTTATAATATTCCGGCAAAAGTTCCCCCAGACGATGTACATGTCCCTTGCAAGGCCCATTCGGAATTGGCTCGGTTAGAAGACGCCGAGGTAGTGTGTCCTGCTCAGGATTGATACCTGCCTTAAGATTAAACATCCGTTCTATGTTCCATATCCTGTCACCGGCTTCAAGCAGTGTTTCTTTGGTCCAGTCTTGCCCCACAATTGCGTTGAACATGTCCTTATAGTCATCTGCTCCAAGAGCAAATGATGTGAAAAGGCATAATCCCAGGGAGTCAATTACCGCCGTTAAGTCCTGGAATATTTTTACCCATACAGCCTTTCCGTCGATCGAGTGGGGATCCAGCTTTTCCGGTAATCCCACAATTTCCGGAGCAATCATATAACCCCTCACATGACAACCGCCACGATTGGATGTGGCGTATTGCAAGCCATGGCCCTGTACGCCTCTCGGGTCATAAGCCGGTAATTCCTGCTTCTTTACCGACATCGATAGTTCCGGAACACCGTACTCTTCTGCCAGTCTATAGGAGCCAAGCGCCATCTTCGCCCCAAATCCTTCACCTGATCCCATTTTACGTGTCCATTCCACGATTGCTTCGCTGGAGCCAAACTTTAATGCTGGCCCATCAATTTCATCTGGACCGATGATGCCCTTTTCATACATTTCCATAGCGCAGGCAATCGTCGCTCCGGCCGAGATGGTATCCAGGCCGTATTCGTTACACAA
>JACNGQ010000256.1 GCA_014384025.1 Planctomycetota bacterium
CTATGAACGCAAATGGTGGTTAGATTTCAACCTGTTTTAGCCATTTTCGGTACTCTCAGCATCTCAGCAACCATCTCTGGAAGCTGTGCGCGTGAGATAATCTTGCGAAGTTTCACAGGTATTTTATTGAAATCCTGTTGAGCCTTGTCCAGTTCATTCCGCACCATTTTGATATCGATTTCAGCAAACACCTCTTCTAATGTCGATTTGCCGTCCAACAAGATAGTCATGTACTGGTCGTTCTCCAGATTCTTTACCAGAGGGGTATCTGCCAGGACGGTTTGTAACGCTTTGTTCATGCGACTGTTGCCTGTTTTGCGGCAATGTGACTTCTTTTGATCCCGGAATAGTTGTTCCATGATGTTATTGGTTCGCTGGGGCACAATAGTGACCTTGCCTTTGTCAGTCTGCACGGTAATGGGATCGGCAAATAGCTTGTCCCAATATGTTTCGATTTGGCCTATCATCTTTTGATATTCCGGACGACCGTAACGCTGTTGATCAGACTTAAGATGTTTACAAAATCGTTTTACCCGTTTTTCTATGGTTTTGAGATTCACATCCATGCCATTACAATTTAGACCTTCTTTGCCATCCGTCGGGGCAATACGCATAGCCGTGCGAAGTGTCTCAAAAACCTGTATCTTACCGTCAATCTCACGCATAGCTTTTTTAAGTTTGCTATCGTCACTCAAGTCAACAAGATCGCCCATCAGTTGGTTCAAAGGGCGAAGCACTCGGGCGTCTTGGAATGAGGCATGTTTAAAGTACTTCAAGTAGGCCTGGAGGTAATAGAGTCTATGGGTAAAATCAACGTGGACTCGATCAAAAGGAAAGCCATAGCCCCGGCCTTGATGTTTGCCCGCCAGTGCCCATTGGATCAGACTATAGGCACAGGCCACCATCGCATCTGAAGCCATAGACTCTGAGAGCTGTTTGGCACCGAGTCCGCAAACAAAGGCATCCACTCCGTTGGGCTTAGTGTTCATCATCTTTTCAAACATACGAGCACGCTTTTTTAGCTTGGTTTCGATGGCGTGTTTCTTTAACCGTTGCTGCACTATATCATAGTCGGCTTTCAGGAGATCCTTACCAATATCCCGCAGGAAGTGAAAATGGCAGATTAGATGGATAATCTCCGGGAAAACGTGTTCAACCGCCTTAAGAATACCCGCACCCATATCTGTGACCACGGCCAGAGGATCACCAAAAACGTTTTGTATCCGCTCTTGGAGGAAGGGGATAATCTGATCTGATTTCTCTGAAGCGAGCTTGGTATTGGCCAGAACGATCTCTGAGATAGAATCCAGTCCGCTCAACAAATGAGGGCTGGAACCATCGCAGGTGCCGTCTAAGTGGAAGATATAGCCTCCCTTGGCGTGCATGAACTCTCGAACCCTCGGTGAACACGCACGATGGGCAAGGGCCAGGAAAATGATAAACCGTTGCCCCAGATAATCTACTTCACGCGGACTGATCTTGATATCCCTTTGTTCAAGTGCTTTACAGACTTCCCTACTGTTACGATGGCACAAGAATAGGGATTTGCCAACATGCACTAAAACGTCGTAGCCGAATGTACAGTGCTTTGGGACCATCTTGTCCAGGGCTTCGCTGGTATAGGTCTGTTGACAGGATTCACAAGAGAGGTGTTTCTCATAGGCAATAATAGCCCCCATACTCATCGTCACCACCGTTCGCCTATGTGTCTTTGACACCTTCAGTTTGGAATCACATTTGGGACATCTATGAAAGGATGGCACAAACGAAAACACCGGTTTGCGGGAAAATAGCGAACACGGCGAAAGCCGATTCATGAGTTTATCGATTTGACAGCGAAGCGCTATCAATGCTTCATGTCCGGCATATCGTTTTTTTTAATATGATGCTTGTGGAAAAACGCTTCAATACACTCTGCTGAGACAACGACCTGACGCTGCTTGCGCAGTAATCGAGCCAACTGTTTGAACGAAAGTGACGGATTGTTGATAAATCGAACGAGTACGAACACGGCTTGCTCGGCGCTAAGAGAGTGTTGATCTTCCCGGGCAAAACGTTTGCTCAATACGTCTCTTTGCCGTTGATTTGCTTTAGAATCCTTTGCCAGATAGATATATTCCGGTCCCGGCTTGATTCGGTCGAGTTTCCCTACCTTATATTGATTGCTTAAAAAGGACTGGCATGGACTACCAAGAATCCTTGCCAACTCAGCTGCCGAAAGACCCATAGGACTTTTTTGTATCAGGTGCTCAATGGTTTGAATCAAGGTTCCATGTTTTGAGAATCCCGTTTGCTCATGTTGCCAAATTCCTTGAGAATTAAACTGAGCAATTCTCTGCAGTGTATAGCACTTACCATTATGGGTGTAACTCCTGACATACCCTACTCGCTTAAGAAATCTTCGGACCGAGATCTCTGAATAATTGAGATGCTCAGCAAGCGTCTGCAACGTCCAAATTGGGTTTTTGGCAAACAGTCTGATTAGATCATCCATGACCTGAGTTCTCATTCTAATCTCCACCTGATCGAGTATTAACTATTGTGTGATCAACCAATACATGTTACATACTCGATCAGGCTTGGGATTACAAGAGAATCTCTTTGTAACTGGCAGGCCAATTAACCGAAATCCTTGTAACCATACTAATTACAAACGTTTATGAAAATCCATCTCAATACAAGAGAAATGAAATAGTTAGTGACAAGAGGGTCATTAAGGTAACAGAAATGATCATGTATAAAAGATGTAACGCACGTAAGTCCTTGTTATTAAAGGATCCAGACGCTATTTGCATTCATAGGATACGATGACTGCGGCATTCGTATTGTCCTCGAGTTAGAATAGCTCCCCGGCCAAACCAGGGGACACCATGCTTGCTTCTGCAGCCCCACGTTCGCAGGTCCCGTGGCAGATCGAACCTTCGTACTGAATCATCTTGGCACCTTTGACCGCAGCGCATTTCCCGTCCTCCGCCGCCACAGAAGTACCGCGACCCTAAAGGCTTAAGTCCTGCTCTGTCAAACAGTTACCAGATCCACATCGGCTGAATACGGGCATCTACTCACGGATCCGTTGCCTTGTCCGCCTTGTCGATTACAATTCCCAACCTTTTCGAGACGGTGGATTGATCAGTTCGTTTGCCGCAGCAGAGTTGGTGAAGCGCATGTTATCGCGGTCCCATTCGAGCTTTTCGCCCAGCCTCTGCATTGCGATGATCCCCAACCGGGCCAGTTCGGTCAGCGGGCCACCGTAATCGAAATTCGAGCCTGCCTGGCCCCCGGTCTTGATCGCATTGAGCCAATCCTGGTGGTGGCCCCTGACGCGCGGAATCGTCGGCTCGGGCGTCTCATAGGCCTTCATCTTCGTCTCGGGGAAAATTCTCACGCCGCCGGCGCCATGCGAGCCGTACGAGATTTTGCCCTTGTCTCCGATGACAATCGCTCCGGTATCCGGCACCTTTCGCCCCGGCTCCAGATCGGCCGGCCGCGGGATCTTTCTGTCGGCGCTGTGCCAGAGCAGCTTGACGGGACCGCGCCGGCCTTTCGCCGGGAACTGGAACGTTATCACCGAGCCTGACGGGAAGGTGTCGGCATGTTCGGTGGGATCATAATCGTCCGCCTCGGCCTGGATGGTCGTCGGAGCACCCAGATCAAGAGCCCAGAAGACCGGATCGACCACGTGACATACCCAGTCGCCGATCGTGCCCGAGCCGAACGGCAACCAGCCTCGCCAGCTACCGGGCAGATACATCGGATTGTATGGCCTGTTCTTGGCCGGTCCCAGCCACAGGTCCCAGTCCAGTTCGGGCGGAATCCGGTGGACTTCCTCGCGCTTCGAGAATTGGCGGATCTTACAGTGGTTCGCGCTGCAGGCGGCATGTACCTCAGTGACGTCTCCAATCGCCCCGTCCCAGATCCATTCGCAGAACGTGCGGATTGTATCGAATGAATGTCCCTGATTGCCCAATTGAGTCACCACCTTATGCTTGTGGGCGGCTTTCATAAGTTCGCGAATCTCGTAGATCGAATGCGCCAGCGGTTTTTCGCAGTATAGGTGCTTGCCTCTTCTGATCGCATCCATAGATGCAACGGCGTGAGTATGGTCCGGCGTGCAGACCGCCACGGCATCGAGCTGCTTATCCATCTCGTCCAGCATTTTGCGGAAATCCTGGTACCTCTTGGCGCGGGGGTGTTTCTTGGATGCATCGTCCATGCGTCTGGTGTCGACGTCACAGAGTGCGACAATGTTCTCGCCGCCGCAGCCGCCGACACTTGCTCCGCCTCGCCCGCCTACGCCTATGATCGCAATGTTCAGCTTGTCGCTGGGAGCGGCACCGGCCCTGCCGCCGAGTACGTGACGCGGCACGACGGTGAAGGCCGCAACTGTGCCTGCCGCACCGTATAGGAACTCGCGTCTTGAAGTCTTCTTGCTACCCTTGCTCATAATTAACCTCCAAACAGAATACGTGGTATGGGCCCCTTAGCCCACCGGCTTTTCACCGTGTTTCAAATTATCGAATCGATTCTTCAGGCAATTCTATTTTCACTCCCTCGTCGAGCGGCATCTTGTCGTCAACGGCGCCGGTCTCCTTGAGCAGGCGGGCCAGCTCGGCCTCAAGCTCCTTGACGTGGGAGCTGTATTTCGGATCGTTGCTCAAATTGTTCTTCTCGTTCGGATCTTCTTTCAGATTGTACAGCTCAGCCATGTGCCGGTCGGACGTGCCGTCCCCGTGAGGATAGCGGACGTATTTCCAACTATCCGTGCGGACACCCCG
>JACNGQ010000335.1 GCA_014384025.1 Planctomycetota bacterium
TAGATACAACTGTTCACCGTTTTCGCTCAGGGCAAAAGGTTGATAAGCACCCGGGTCAGACGGATTATTGAAATGCCGGTCTTCGTAGAAGACAATATATCCATCCGGAGCAATTACTGTCCCAGTGGCAATCCGGTATTTGGCCAAATCGGAACTGCTGTCGCTGAGGAACCAGCCGCCAATGTCTATAGCAGTGCCGGTGGTATTATGCAGCTCTATCCAGTCCGCGGCATCGGCATGTGAATGAGCTAACACCTCGTTAATAACCACCGCACCCGGTTCGGGGACAATACCGCCGTCATCTTCACCCGGCGAACCGCTGAGATATGCACTGGCTCGCCATGAGTCCTTCTCATTCCAGTCGTATGGTTCGGTGTTGGCAGGGTCTATCACAGTCAAAGAGAAACCATCTCCATCGGTAATCGAGCGCCAGCCGTCCTTGTAATCGAAGTCCAGAATAGTTTGACCAACAGCATCTTCAAGTTTTATTCGCTCACCACCATCATTCAATCTGCCGGAGTATTGGCCTGCTATATTAAAGGCTGAGCCGTATCTTGTTTCGAAGGCTTGTCGGTCCTGAACTACTATGACATATTCATTGCCTGCGAGTTCCATGTTCGGGAAGGTAAAATCAATGCCGTTTGTGAATTTAACCAGATTAAGATTAATAGTTTCAGTTCCGATTTTTTTCAGTTCAATGTACTCGGTGTTCGGATCGTTCGGATTATACATAATCTCTGTAATGCGCAGATTTTCAGCCACCCGATCAATTGCGAAGGTTGCCTCTGTTAATGCGCCCCATATGCCGTCTCTTAGTACGCGAGCTTTGACGTGTGTGCTATTGTATAGCGTGATTACTCCTGTGTACCGAACAGCACCGGGCGAGATGCCGCTTTCGCCGGTTGGGCCACTTCTCTGGCCGGCAATAAGTTCTGCGGAAATGAGAAAGTCGGAGCTGGTAGTGGAGACGTTCAGGCCATGAATGGCCAGGATATTGCTGCCCTGCTTCAAGGCGCTGATGTGGTCTGTAATGGAAAAGGACTCAACTCCATCAGCCTCGTGGTTGCTATCGGCATCAGAGTTCCAGTTCGGTGTTCCTGTAAACAGTACCCGCTGAACTTCGACACCGTTGATGTATGCCACAAAGCCGTCGTCGTAACGCATCTTCAACGTTAAGAAATTGTACTGCGCCGGGTTGCCGTTAACGGTAAATGGAATACGGACAAAACAACTGGTGCTGCCGTTGTACATTTGCTGCTGCACATCAAGGCTTATGTAGTTTTGATAACCTGAGCTTCTTTCATAACCGACACCGCCGGGGCTTCCGGTGCTGAGTGTCCAGGTAGAGTCATTAAAAATACCTGCGCCTGTCCAACTGCTGCTGACCGAGCGTGTCGGAACAAGAACACGCTTGGAAGCATTCTCAGTAACAAGGGTGGTACTGGTAGTGGTGCCCTGCTGTACCGGCTGCAAGCGTGGATCGCTGCCGTCAACGGTATAATAGATTGTGCCGTTCGTGGCAATCATAGAAAATCTTGCGTTTGGCGCAATCAAGCCACCGTGCTTATACGAACCATTAATATGAAAGACCGGCGCACCAACATCCAGATAAAGACCTATATTTTTGAACTGGTTAAGAACAATCTGAGTACGAGCGGGAAAAAAGGTCTCGATAAGATAACCATAGACCTCGCCTAACCAGTCATCTTTTGTATAAGGATTATTCCTTCTACCGGGACGTTGGTCACCCCAGCGAGCCGACTCGGCAATAATAGCAAGATCGATTTCGTTAGCACGAGCCCGGCAAAGGTTTATAACATTCTCAGGTGTCACCGTGCCGTTATTGAAAAAATGCTTATGCGCAAGGTCGGCAAAACGCAAAAGGTATTCAGGATGAACCATTAGTTTCTGGTGCAGCCACTGAGGATTGAAGTGTTCTATTGATTGGCCGGCTGAAACGTACCCTGTTCGGTCGTCATACAGACCCCGCAGGACACCCAACGAATGCTCGCAGTCATAAGCAAAGAACTTCCATCCATCTCGAGCATCAAGTCTGCGGTTTCGAATCGCAAAAAAGTTATTGGCCTGGCTGCCGCCCAGCGTAACAGGGGCATCGTCATTGCCTGTGTAGAAAATGCTGATCATGTAGTCGATGAGATTGTCTACATCAACATGTACGGGGATACTGTTATCATCTGTGCCATCAGGCTTTTTACCCTGAACAGCATAGTAAGCGGCATCCGTTTCAAACCCATTTTGACATAGCAACCAGAGGTCGTTCCACGCATCCATCGAACCGTCTGTATAAGATGTGCGGTAGCCATCGGCTTTAATAACATCGTAGTCTTCTTTGTTGCCGCCGAAGTATGACTCGGCATAAGATGCCTCGGAGCGTTCCTGGCTCTGGTAGAGACCCCAGTACTGACCGTTTATATAAATGTGGTAGTACCGGCTCCGTGTATAAGGCTGGTCCATCTCTCGCTGGATGTCACGGCAAAGGACTTCCCTGATAAAGGTATTTTTATGACCCGGATTAGAGGAGTCCAGACTCCACGCATAATTTTGAGCCGTACGCAAATCAATATTATCAAACTCACCGGCACCTTCATCGCCGAATAACTGAAACTTAAGTTTTGGCTGGCCGTATTCGGTTCGGAAGAATAAACGGAACGAGTGCTTGGCATTGTCTCTCGTGCGACTGAATCCGCCACGAATTCGTATTCCGGCATCAATTTGAAAGCCCTTACTACCATCGGGGTTAAGCAATTCCACCGAAATCGGTCTTTCCCATGCACGTCCTTCCTGGCCGGGGTTTACATAAATACCTTCGGATGGACTAAACAGATTATCCAGGTCCGTAACAAGTGAGATAGAAGGTATCGCCAGAAGCGAATCTTTAATTTTATTCCGGTAGCGGGAGTCATTGACCACGTCGGGATCCATGCCGTAATCGATGGCCTGGCCGTTGACGCTGCCCCTGGGCCATTGGGGACCGGGTGGCTGCCCCGTGGGAGATTGCCTTATCACGTCGTCGAGGAAGATGTAAGTACGAGTTATAATATCCGAAGACTTCCAGCCCGGCTTTATTGCAACTGCCCGCAGACATGTCGTTCCACTGATAGCAATAGGCCCTGTATAGGTCAGACCCATCGGGGACCGCACCGCACTCGAAGCATTAAACGGCTCAGTACCGTCGAGGGTATAATATATTACGGCATCTCTGGTTTCGGTGGCGAGAGTTACCGAGAAAGGCGCATCGTAGAAGCCATGCTCATGGCTGGCTTTTACATCATCAATAAAATCCTGATACACACTGATATTTTCACTTGAGGGACTGGGGGAACTAAAGAACTGCCAGTTATCAGCGGCATCGGGATAGCGGCCATATGAAATATCAGCAGTCTGCTCACCAAAGACAACACTGTCAATTAGAGTACTGCCATCGTAGTCAAACAAAGCAATCTGCTCACCAGCGGCATCGAGTTTGAAATTAGCATGGAGTCCGGAATATGTGGTATCGTTGTCGGCCCATATTAATAAATAGCCATGTGGAGGTATAGTAGTTAGAGCTGGAATACTCTGGGGAAGCCGCCACTTTTGGGGGGCGGACAGGTCGTCCGTCAGGTAAAAACCTCCAATATCAATAGCATAAGAAGCAAAGTTGTGGATTTCGATCCAGTCCTCATACTGGCCCTGCGGGTCCTGGGCAGAACTGCTATTAGACGCCATAAACTCGTTGATGACCAAAGGCAGCTGGGCACTATAGGCCCTTTCAGCCGGCATAAAACCTGATAACAATAGTAGTGCAAAGACAGCAAGAAGCTTGTTCATAATATCAAGGATGTTTATATCCCCTTCCTCACTTTTTTTATGCGTATTAAGTACAGCCCAACTATGGGGATTCTTCGAGGACCCACACAAGTAAACAGCCCTATGGTGATTATAGCATAAATGATAAAACGAATCAATGGAGAAACCGTGACTTTGAGAATATCGGCTGTATCTGCAATTATATAGTGGACAAAAAAGGGAAGATTATATACAATATTCATGCAAAAAATGGTTGAACAAAGAAGACAAACAAGAGGTGAATCATGTCAGAAAACATCAATCGACGCAATTTTTTGCAGAAATCCGCGGCCTTATCTACAGGAGCGGCATTAGCTTTAAGTTTCGAAGAGACGGCTTTATTGGCAGCGATGACAAACAAGCCGGCACCAAGAATGCCCGGAGGTTCTATCAAAGGTTTACCTATGGGCAAAATCGGTAATGTCAAGATCAGCAGAATGTTCGCAGGGGGCAATCTTATCAGCGGATTCGCCCACAGCAGAGACCTGATATACGTATCTTCCCTGTTGAATAAATATTTCACGGACGATAAAGTGATGGAGACATTCGAGATATGCGAAGAATGCGGAATCAATACTGCGATACTGCGGCTCGATGAGCACTGTATAAGGATTATGAACAAATACTGGAATGACAGAGGCGGCAAACTTCAGTGGATAGCCCAGGTGAAAATGACATCAGATGATCCGACAGGTGAGGCAAAAGCGGCCATCGATAACGGAGCTATCGGAGCTTATGTTCACGGCGGGGGTGGGAGAACATTTTTTGAGAAAAGCCGGGGGGACCTTCTCGGGAAAGCGGTCGAATTCATCAAGCAAAACGGCGCCAGCGCCGGGCTTGGAGGGCACAAAGTAGAAGTGGCCCAGGGGTGGTGAGGAGGGTCAATAGGGGGGCGTTTCTTACTTAAAACCAGTTTA
>JACNGQ010000382.1 GCA_014384025.1 Planctomycetota bacterium
ACTGCCGCTTCCCATGCAACGTTCGCTTGATGGCCTCTTGAGTAAGAGTTTCAGGAATGTAGCCATTGATCACGGGCTTATGTTCAAAATCTGCCAAAACATAGCATATGTGCTTATGTGCAAAACCCACGAGCCTGGGAATCATATCTCCCCAGTCCGCCTCATTTAATGCCTGTGCAACAGAATCGTTCATATCTCTATATATGTATGCTTTTCGCCCGGCAAATTCTGGGAAAAAAGTTTTAGAAAATATTTTCCCAGAAAACCTCTACTCAAAAGCATACATAATCAAAGGGATGACATGGTGTCGATTATTATCAGGCGAACATGAGGAGTAATACAGTGGCAAAACCTACTAGGAACAGCGGGAGGTCATGGTCTGGCACTGATAAGGCCAACCTACGTAAACTGGCCAAGGGCAACACTCCCACGGGTGTTATGAGCATTAAACTCGGTCGAAGTGAGTCGGCAATCTACAGCAAGGCCAGCGAGATGGGTGTTTCGCTCAAGCCGACAAACCAGTCGCCGTATAATCGGCGTAAAAAATAAGGATAATCCGTATGAATGACCCAGCAAAGGAAGAAGACTCACTCGTAGTTATTCTGTCGCAGGAACAACAGTTCCAGGTTTTGATGGCGCAGCTTCAAGAGCGATATACGGCCTGGCATCATATCCGGGCGCGAAGCACTCAATTTGCCCTTTGGATTGTGGGTATGGCTATTGCCTTGAGTTGGAAATTAATCGAAACCCCTTGCGCCAATGTTCCTCAGCGCATAGCCGCCACAGTACTGGTCACTCTTCTGGCCGCAGTTTCTGTATATTTTTTGAGCGGGCTGGCCACGGGATGCAAGCACACTCGAAAGGCCCTTATCAGGGTTGAAACGGCACTGGGCAACCATGAGCCGAACTGTTATCTGCAAGGCGAGGCTCTTCTTCCAAACCAGTACAAAAGCACCAAGGCACGCCCCAGCTCTCATTTTCTTACCTTATATGCACTGTTAACTGTGACCGCTGGTTATCTGCTTTTTGCGATCTGGATGCCCGTTCAAGGTGCGGTTCCGAACCACAAAAGTGCCTTAGCAGCTGTCGCAAAGAAAGATGCCTCTCAATTTCAATCAGAACGCACAATTAACCCAGAAGGAGGAAGTCATGATTGATTGTTCCAAAGAAATAGCCAAATTCCATGAAGAAGACGTGCGGCTGACTGCAGCTCAGCGTCAGCAAATGCGAGATCATCGCAATGCGAATCAGAAGCGGCTAAGAAAAGGTTTAAAAGACAATGAGAAGCCATTGCCTGACCGCAACATAAAGCAGGGTTCGTACGCTATGCACACAATGGTGCAGCATCCCGACAATGACTACGACATCGATGACGGTGCGGTTTTTATTCGTGATGATTTAAAGGGGGAACGCGATGGCGATATGTCACCTCGCGAAGCCCGCGATATGGTTCGCGACGCTCTTGATGACGGCAGTTTCGCAACACCACCGGAAACGAAGAAAAATTGCGTTCGAGTGCTGTACC
The DNA here is from genome assembly GCA_014384025.1 of Planctomycetota bacterium. Taxonomy (GTDB): domain Bacteria; phylum Planctomycetota; class Phycisphaerae; order Sedimentisphaerales; family Anaerobacaceae; genus NIOZ-UU13. The sequence continues at coordinate 1,526 of JACNGQ010000382.1, forward strand.
AGGCCGGATACCACGTCGATGTGCCCGTTTATCGAGAGCATGAAAACGATTCAGGGGAGATGGTCTTGGAGTTGGCATCCAGTGAATGGCGGGAATCCGATCCTCAGTTGATCACCAATTGGTTCAATGATGCGGTGATTACAAAAAGCCCAGATGAGAGCAACGGCCGACAGCTGCGCCGAATCGTGTGCCTTTTGAAGCAGTTTGCTCGCAGCCGCAAAGGCTGGAAGCTGCCGTCAGGGTTGATTCTTTCCGTGTTAGCCGATGAAAAGTATTGGGTCTGTAACGGACGAGATGATCTGGCGTTGTACCAGACCATGCTGGCCATTCGAGATCGGCTGAATCTGACAACTAACGTTTACAATCCGGTAGATTCGTCGGAGGAACTGAGCAAAGGCTCTGATGACCCTAAAGTTGAGGAATTGTTGGATCGTTTGGACTGGGCAATTGACCGTCTTCGGGATGTGTTTAATGAAACCTGTAGCAAGAACGAAGCTCTCAAACGGTGGAATGACATTTTCAAAACCGACTTCTTTTCTCAGTTCCTTGAGAAGGAAAATGGCAAAGGAAACGGATTGGGTGCACTGGTTGGGTCGATGGCTGCCAATTCCCCAAAGCAGTGGGCTATGGAGTAAGCCGATGAAATGGCAAACAGACCGGGCAGATTTTTTCAAAACGGAGCGACGAGCTATCCGAAGAGCTTTTCCTGATGCAGAGTTGTCAGAACGCGATGGGTTTATTGTTCTTCAAGGGCATTTCCCTGTACATGACAATAATGGGAACGAGGTTGATCGGTATGAGTTGCGCATAGTATTTCCGAGTAATTATCCGGACCAGATTCCGATTGTTTTGGTTGCGGATAAAAGAATTCCTGCTGAGGTTCAAAGGCATGTTTTTCCGGAGAGCAAAACGGCATGTTTATGTTTGCCCCATGAAGTTCCGTTGTATCTGTCCGAAATTGATTTTATGGGGTTTTGGGAGAAACTTCTGAAATTTTGGGTGGTGGGGCAAGCCGAGTATGACCGTACAGGGAAATGGCCGTTTCCAGAACGCTCCCATGATAAATCAGCGATTTATGATGGGTTCTCAGAGTTGCTTGGCACCCCAGATCGGGATACAGCGCAGAGGTTTACCTCTTTATTGTTGAGAAAAAATCCAGCAAAAGGACACGAATTATGTCCCTGCGGTAGTGGCCTAAAATTAAGGGATTGTCATCAGCCTGAATATCAACGTTTGCGATCTTTGCTAACACCTGATGTTTTGAAAATGTATCGAAAACACCTTTAATCGTATTTACTGCTCCAGATCCCCTGAAAACGAGTAGTAGGTCAGGAATAGGCCGGGATTGGGTAGATCTTTCAGATCGTAATTTTTGACCATGGCGCAGGGGTAATACCCCATGCGGTCGGGTTCTTGTCCGTAGCGATTTTCTTCTTCAGTCAACCGGTTGTCCGCGCTGTCGGGTTCGAGCTGATTTCCTTTCCAGACTTCAAGTTCCTCTGTGTCCAGATTGACGATGTACGCCCAGTCGCAGTGCCGACTGTCGCGGATGAAATCCGATGCATCCGGCATAAACGAAAGCCTTCCGTCAAGATATGGCTCCAGAGAGCCCTGTAGCGGATGGTAGAGGTCGTAGTAATCAACCGGCGGATGTGCGTGCTCAATGTCCGGGAAATGCCGCCTGACTTCCGCGATAGAATATCCGTTGGAGTCGCCTGTTCGGTGTGTTTCCGCGACAGGGGTGAGTTCTATAGATCTCTGTTTTACAGCGTCCCAGTCATCAACGGTCCGAAGCTCATTTAAGATCTGCAATCCGAGCATGTCCGGTCGAGAGCCGGATCGGTTGTAGGCCAGCTTGTCCTGTTCTCGAATTCGAAACCCAATCAACCCTTGTGAATTCATGACCGATCCTCCGATGATCCGGTAAGATCGCGATAGAAGGTGTAATCGGCCATGAAACGTACTGGATCTGGCAGATCGTCCAAGTGATAGCCGATCAGCATGGAACAAGGATAATAGCCCATTCTGTCAGCCTCTGCTCCGTACCGGTTTTCGTCGGTGTCGGGTTTGGTCTGGGAACCTTTCCAGACTTCGAACTGGTCGGTGTCTAGATTGGCGATATACGCCCATTCGCAGTGCCGGCTGTTGTTAATGAAATCCGAAGCATCCGGCATAAACATAAGCTCTCCGTCTAGGTACGGTTTCAGGGTGCCCTGCAACGGCTGATACAGGTCGTAGAAATTTCTGGGAGTATTCCTGTATTCTAGATCCGGGAAATGCCTCCTGATTTCTGTTTCCGCCATGCTGGAGTGTTCATCCAGCCTGCGGGTTTCGGGAATGCTGTGCAGTCCGTTTATTCGTTTGCGAACAACGTCCCAGTCTTCTACGGCATGAAGCTCCTTTAACACCTTGAACCCCAAGGTGTCCGGGCCGGAGTCTGAATGATTGTAAGCCAGCTTGTCGGCATCGTTAATTCTGAATCCAATAAGTCCTCGTTCTGACATTTTTTATTCCTCCAAAGTGTGTGGCAGATTGTGTTTAAAGGTTTGGCGCTGATTCGATGGGATGACCATTTTTCAGGCAGGCTCAAAGCCGTCCAGAGAATCGGGTTGCTCATCGTCCGAGATCACTTCAGGGAACAGCGCGGCCTTCACGTCAGCTTCTTTACCGCAGAACGGACATTCCTCACGTTTTAAGACACGATACCATTCCACCCCCCATGAATTCTTCGCGGTCACTTGACCTTCCGCTTCAAACGGATAGGGGCCGCCAAGGCGGACATATTGTAATCCCTGACCGTCATAGGGTTTGTCGAGAATGGATGCGAGCTTTCCGCGCGTTGGTGCATCACGCAGCAACCATGCCGTCATGAAGATCGCCGCAATGTTGTTGATGCGGTTAATGAAGGTTCCCAGTGCGGGTTCTCCTCCATACGATCCCGGATCATCATTGCTGTAATCAAAATGGGCCGATCTCTCAATGGTGAGCGTGTTAGGATCGCGCATGCAGCCGTAGCATCCTCGTTTTGGGCGACCGGGTCGCCACTGTTCCGCCTGACCAGGTTCCCAGAAGAAGATCTCTCCCTCAACCGCATTGCTATCGCAGGCAACTGTCATCAGCGGAATCTGATAATGAATCGCCGTTAGCTGACACAGATACTGAACATGCAGCGAATCCGTTGTTGCCAGAATATGTGTGGGACGGGTTTCTTCAATCAACCGATGC
>JACNGQ010000383.1 GCA_014384025.1 Planctomycetota bacterium
TAACTGGATAACAAAACAGGATTTGACTCAGTTGCACTTGGGAGTTGAATCCGCCTGTTTTAATAGTCCATCGGAGGGCCGGTATCGTCAGGAAAGATAAAACAAGGTAAGAATTGAATGGGATGATAGAAGATATGAGAAAAGTGGAAAGATGTATTACAGCAGGTTTGCTTTGTCTGGCCGGGGTAATGATTATATCTGATGCTCAAGGCCAAAATAATGCTGCCGGGATAATTTCATGGAGGCGCTGTCTAAGCCAGAGTCCCGAGTTTTATGCAACTGATGAAGCCGTCCGTATTGCCGATAATGTTCTTTTGTATCGGCGGGACACCGGCGGCTGGTCTAAGAATGTTGAAATCGCCCGAGTTCTCAGCGAGCAGGACAAAGCGATGCTGCGCAAGGCTAAAGGAAGGAAAGACTCTACTTTTGACAACGGAGCCACTCATACGCAGATAAGATATTTAACTAAGGTTTATAATGCCACCGGGCTTAAGCGAGTCAGGCGAGCCACACTCAGCGCGATCGATTATCTGCTTGAAGCTCAGTACGACAACGGGGGCTGGCCTCAGTCTTACCCATCGAAAGGATACTCCAGATATATCACATTCAATGATGGGGCTATGATCGGGGTAATGAGTGTGCTTCGTGATATCGCCCGGAAAAAGCCCGAATATGCTTTCGTTGATGAAAGCCGCAGGCAGAAGGCTCGCAATGCTGTTAAGAAAGGAATCGAATGTATTTTGAAGTGTCAGATAGTGGTCTATGGCAAAAAGACGGCATGGTGTGCCCAGCATGACGAGAAGACATTGGTTCCAAGGAAAGCCCGCAGTTACGAATTAGCATCGATTAGCGGATCCGAATCTGTAGGTATTGTCAGATTTCTGATGGGCGTCGATGAACCCGGGCCGGAGATTATTGAAGCTGTACGAAATGCAGTAGGCTGGTTGCACGAGGCCGGGCTTGAGGGGATAAGGCAAGTTCGAAAAGAAGACAAATCAAAACCGGGAGGCTGGGACAATATAGTTGTTGATGACGCGTCGGCTCGGCCGATATGGGCCCGGTTCTATGAAATTGGGACCAACAAGCCTATCTTTTGCAGCAGGGACGGCATACCGAAGGCGACGCTTGCTGAGATTTCACATGAGCGTCGCACCGGATACAGTTGGCTTGGATATTACGCGACAAGCCTCCTGGCTAAGGACTATCCGGACTGGCAAAAAAAAGTGGGTTCCGGAAATTAATGTAACTCGGCAAATTAAGAGCTATAAAATATCCAATGGGACAGAGTAGCACCAATGAACAAAGAAATAATAAAAAAACGTATCAGGGCAATTCGCCGCGAGTTGAGTAACAGGAATATAGATTGCCTTATAGTAACAAAGCCGGCCAATGTAACTTACACGACCGGATTTTTGGGCGATGATAGCTGGGCGGCGATTACCCGGGGCAATGTTTATTTGCTAACCGACTGCAGATACACCGAACAGGCCCGTGGCGAATGTCCGGATTGTATGATAGTCGAGCGTACCGGCCTGATGCCTGAAGCGGTAGGCAAACTGGTAAAAAAATTAAAATCGGTACAAGCGGTAACTGTGGAAAAGTCTCTTTCTCTGGCGGATTTCGGGGCATTGAAAAAACATGTGAAAGCTCGTCTTAAGTCGGTCGCAAATGTTATTGAAAATATCCGCAGCAGCAAAGACAGCGGGGAAATCAAGACCATCGAGATTGCTGCTTCAATATCAACTCTGGGGCTCGAAAAGACCCTCCGCTATATAAAGCCGGGCGTAACCGAAAGCGAACTGGCGGGGATGCTTGATTTTCAAATTCGCAAACTCGGTGGGACAAACAGTTTCGATACTATAGTTGCCTTTGGCCCAAATGCCTCCCGGCCCCATCATCAGCCGGGTGGAAAAAAGCTCAAACAAAAAGATGCCGTCCTGATTGACTTCGGGGCTAAATACAAAGGTTACTGCAGCGATATTACCAGATGTTTTGTAGTTGGCCGACCGACTGCTTTTTATAAAAAGGTTTACGATGTTGTCGAGCAGGCCCAGGCCGCAGCGATAAAAAAGATAAAGGCCGGGGTCAAGATGAAAGATGTGGATACCGCCGCACGAAAAGTAATCAAAGATAACGATTTGCCGGTCTATGGTCATGGTACAGGACACGGCCTCGGTCTGGTAATTCACGAATCGCCTTTCCTCAAAGTCCAGAGCAAGGGCACGCTCGAAGCCGGCCAGGTTATTACCATTGAACCTGGCATATACATACCCGGCAAACTCGGCGTGCGAATAGAAGATGATGTTCTTGTAACCGAGGGCGGCTCAAGAATATTAACCCGCAAATGCCCGCATTCGCCTTTGTTAGCCAATTCAAAAGGTTAAATATATCTTTACCAGTTGCACACAAAGAGCTATAATCCAGATAATTCGTAATCCACATTTAGAGCAGGAGGTAATTATGAAGAAAACGAAGATGTTCTTACTAATAGTATTGGTGTTTTTCTGCAGTATTCCGGTGGTGCAAGGCCAGGTGCGTTTTAGAAAAATCGTTGTGGATACAACTTTCCGGGCCGAGGGAGTTGCAGTGGGGGATGTCAACCATGACGGCAAAATAGACATCCTTGCGGGGGATGTATGGTACGAAGCGCCAAAATGGGAAATGCACGAGGTCCGTCCGGTTGGCCAGTACGATGGTACCAAAGGTTACAGCCAGACTTTTGCCAACTTTGCACAGGATGTAAACGGTGACGGATGGGTCGATTCTATTATCATAGGGATGCCCAGTGAGCCGTGCTGGTGGTATGAGAATCCGAAGAACAAATCCGGCCACTGGAAGAAGCGAATGGTTGTTGACAGTGCCTGCAATGAAACGCCGTTGTTCCTTGACCTGCCTGGTGACGGTGAGCCAGTTTTGGTGTTCGCCGTTCGCCCAAAGGGACAAATGGCCTGGTTCGGTGTGCCGAATGACCTTGAAGGCTTGTGGGATATGCACATTATTGCCGGGGGTCCGGACGCGCCGGGTACAGAGAAATACAGCCATGGCCTGGGTGTAGGTGATGTCAATGGTGACGGTCGAAACGATGTTCTCATTAAAGAAGGGTGGTGGGAAGCACCACGCGACCGAACCGAAACCAACTGGGAATTTCATCCGGCTAATCTCGGCCCGGATTGTGCTGATATACTCGTTTATGATATGGATGATGACGGCGACAGTGATGTAATTACAAGCTCGGCCCATAATTACGGCATCTGGTGGTTCGAGCAGCGTCCCGGGACGGATGGACCGCAGTTCGAGCAGCACCTTATCTCCAAAGAGTTTTCTCAACCTCATGCGATACGCCTTATTGATATGAATGGTGACGGGATTAAGGACCTGGTAACCGGCAAGCGTCACTTTGCGCATCAGGGTAAAGATCCCGGAGGAAAAGACCCGGCTATGCTGTATTGGTTCGAATTAAGCCGTCCACAAAAGGGCAAAGTCGAGTTTAACATGCACGTAATCGATGACGGCTCCGGTGTTGGGACACAGTTCGAGGTTGTCGACATCAATGGTGACAATAGGCCGGACATCGTTACTTCGAATAAAAAGGGCGTTCACGTTTTTATACAAAGGCGCCGAAGGTAACGGGCAGCAGAATAACCGGATACAGTTATTAATTTGACTGCCGGGGGTTATAAGATATAATGAATACAGTTCACTAGGGGTGGCTTTGTTGAAAAGCAGGCCTGAGAAAAAACCCTTTGAACCTGAACAGGATTATCATAAATTTGATGAGATGCCTGCGTAGGAAAGTGATTGGCTGATATTGAAATTTACAGTCATAAAGTGAATCGCTTCGGGGCAGGAGCGATTTTTTTGTTTTTAACGGGGAACCTAAAATAATGGCTACACAATTAGAAATCGCGCGAACAGGGGCGATTAGCGACGAGGTTAAATTTATTGCCGAGGCAGAAAATGCCGGTGTTGAGCTTATTCGCGATGAACTTGCCGCCGGCCGACTGGTAATACCGGCAAACAAGCTGCATCTCAAAGCTAATCTTAAGGTCTGCGGTATAGGCCGATTACTTTCTACTAAAGTAAATGCAAATATCGGTACGAGCAGTATTCGCTGCTCTGTGGAAGGTGAAATCGAAAAGATGAAAACGGCACTGGACGCCGGTGCAGATGCGATTATGGATTTGAGTACCGGCGGGGACCTTGACCAAATCCGAGTGGAGTTACTGGCAGAGTGCCCGGTACCATTCGGAACGGTGCCAATCTATGAGATGATAAAGGACAGAAATGTCGAGGAGATAAACGGCAAAATAATTCTGGAGGCAATTGAAAAGCAGGCGAAACAGGGAGTAGATTTTTTTACAATTCATGCCGGGGTATTAAAAGAGCATCTGCCTTTAATTGAGAACCGCATCGCGGGTATTGTCAGCCGGGGCGGAGCGCTGTTGGCCAAATGGATGCTTTATCACAACAAACAAAATCCCTTTTATGAAATGTTCGATGATTTGTGCGAGATATTGGCCGAATACGATGTTTGTTTTTCTCTGGGCGATGGTTTGCGACCGGGTGCAATCGCAGACGCTACCGACGATGCACAAATAGCGGAATTAAAAACCCTTGGCGAACTTACCTCTCGGGCACAGGAAAAGGGCTGTCAGGTGATGGTCGAAGGTCCCGGCCACGTTCCGTTTGACCAGATACAATACAATATGGAAATACAACATGAGATTTGTCACGGCGCTCCGTTTTATG
>JACNGQ010000203.1 GCA_014384025.1 Planctomycetota bacterium
GAACCAAGAGATGGTTCGGTTGCTGGTTGGCCTGATGGCGAGTATCCCGGGTTAGCGGTCGATGACAATGTGTCGACCAAGTTCCTCCACTTCAGGGGTGAGGTCTCGCCGACTGGCTTTGTGGTTGAGCCGGCTTCTGGTCCTAGTGTTGTTACGGGACTGACCTTCACCACAGCGAATGATGCAATTGAGCGTGACCCCATTTCATTTGAACTTTCGGGTTCTAATGACAGTATAGATGGGCCATATACTTTGATTGCCAGTGGCGATATCGTTGATTTCGCCATGGAAGCAGCGTGGCCTCGTTTCACAAAGAACGCCACGCCGATTTCATTTGAGAATGACGCTGCATACAAGTACTACCAGGTCATGTTCCCGGCAGTCCGAAATCCCGGCAGTGCCAACAGTATGCAGATCGCCGAAGTTGAGCTAATCGGAGTCCCCGGCCAGCCGGCCGCGGCCAGCCTTCTTTCTGTTGTTCGATCGAACGGTGTATCAGGCGATAGAGACCCCGTCGGCCCTTATGACGGCGGTTCGGCACCACTGGCCACTGAGGCTGGTGGTCTGATGGACGGCAACCTCGTCTATTCCGATCGTACCTATCCGTGGGCCGGTGTGCCCGCCGAGTATGTCGGCACCGAGTACATCCGCACGTACAATAGTGACAAGAACGGCGGAACGACTGATGTAACGTATGAGGTTACGATTTCTCGGCCTGCGATTGTGTGGATCACCGTTGACGACCGCATCCCCGCTGAATGGGATGCCGGCGGCGCCATCACATCGCCACAGGATGCAGCGGATTATGTAACAGCGGCCTTCGCGGCGCCCGGAACTTTTGTCGATACGGGCATAGATATGTACGTTCACGAGAATGACACCACTGACCGTTCAATGAGTGTTTACGCGGCAGAATTAGCTGCCGGAACCTATGTCTTCGGTTCGATGGATTCGGGCAAGAACTTCTACTGCATCGGAGCTGTTGAGTAGTCGAAGGAATGATGAATCGGGCTGACATGTATGGTCCGGTTTAATGAAGTTTTTGGTTTTGGGGGCACAGTTAGTGCCCCCAAAACCTTTTCTATTCTGTAACAATACGGTATAGGCCCCGGTTGTTTAAGGAAACAGCAGACGAGCCTTGAAAGAGCAAGTTTCGTGTACAGACCCTGGTTTGTACATGCTGGTGGGTCGGTGTAAGAAAATCAGGCAAGTCTTCATAACAGGATATTCCAAATCTAAACCTGTCCGAAGTAAAATTAATCAGGGAAATGTTTTAGATAAACTTATAAATCCTCTATCGTTCGACAATAAACGTAACGTCCCAGGGCAGCGGTTTGCCCTTTGCATCGCGCGCTCGACCGTCTCGTTCGGCGCCGCCCTCATCAGTCAAATCTTCGCCGACGCTGTAAACCACGAATCCGGTTTCACGTATGCGGTATTTCAAACTTTGCCCGTCGAACGGGTCTGTCGGTATGCCCTCCATATAGGCCGGAACAAGATTATCCAGAGACTGCGGCAGGCGGCCCTCAGTTAATCGATATCGTTCAACTGCGAGGGCGGTTTGTGTCGCACGCAGGTGGGCCAGATGACGGGTTTCAATCTGCATAATGCGTCCGAAGGCCGGCATGAGCATACGGGTGAGCATGCCTCCACGTTTTCCGCTGTCAACGTCTTTATGGATAGAGTTATAAACCTGAAGTCGCTTATATGCAGATAATTCCATAGCATCTATATACTCCTGCGTTATTTTGAGATACTCCGTAGCATTCCTGTTATTAAGCCCTGTTATCCTCCAAAAAGCGAGGAAAATCATGCTTAGCCTGCCTTCCGATCCTCCAACAAACCGACCTGAGACTTCTCTGACATGTCCCTGAAAAAAATGCAATCCAAGGCACTGTTCTGCGATAAGGGCCCTTTTATATCCTTCATCGTTCTCGGGTGCTTTAATCCATTCGGATAGTCTCTTCAATTGTTCTTCCGTTAGTTGGGTTCTGTTAAGAATCCATTCTATATCTCTATAAGCAAGGGTTCGCACTGCAATATGAACAAGCCGGTGAATTAATATAGGTACATTAGACGATTTGGCCAGAGAAAGGGTTGAATGAATGCTTTCCATGGCTTTTTCGGGATTCTTATTTTCGCATTGGATTATAACATTGAGACGGAGCAGTTGTGCGCATTTACGTAAATTCTCAAGCCAGGGAGCATCCATATCCGATTCCTCAATGAAACCTATCGGATATCGGCAATGGTCTATGGCGGCCGCTTTATGTAACAATGTGAGTGTTTTTTGATTGTCGGACAGGAATTGTTCCATAAGTTGCTGATTCGGGTCATCCAAAGGTTCGGTGCGTGCAGGTAATTGCGCTCTACCGACAACAGGAAGAGCTTTAAGGGCTTCTCTGTCCCATCCGACATAATTCGAGAAAGCGTCCATATATACATCGGCGGAATTCTCTACTCCCGCCGGCGTATTATACCAACTTTCCAGCTCTTCCAGGGTAACAGGATAGCCCTTAGCTCTTAGAACCTTCAGTTGTTTTTTAAGTTTAAGACTCCCAGTGACATGAAATAGCACAAATAAAAGCAATAGGAATGCAACAATGCCATGCCACACCTTAAATCGACGACGATTATGTTTGTTTTTAGTTTCCATATTAATTCCTCACTATTTGGACCTTGCGTATGTAACGTTCTACATTTGCCCTATTCGATTTCCGAAATTCGGGTTAATATTTATTCAAGTTGCATACCTGCTTTCTTTAATGCTGCTAATAAACGCTTGTGCTTTTCTTCGTATCCATACCAGGCATCTACTACCTTACCTGTTGTATCGATTATATAATTTAGGGGCACAGTTCCATTTATTTTTTTGTAGCCGTCGGATATCACATTTTTAGCCTCGTTGGATGAATCGAAGATACTCGGAAATGTCACTGGATTTCTACGAATGAAATACTTTGCAATCCTTTTATCGTCGACACAGTTGAAACCAAGAACCACCAATCCCTTGTCTTTATGCCTTTCGAAGAATGCTTGAAGATGAGGTATTGCCTCGCGGCAGGGTGGGCTCCCGCATTGCCATATATAGAGCCATATGACCTTGCCCCGATAGTCAGACAGCTTGATTTTGCTGCCATCCATAGAGAGCAGGTCGAAATCCGGCGCCTCTGTCCCCGGCTTTAGCAAAATATCGTCCGGCCCGGGTTTATGCCACTGCCGCCATCCGGCCGGTGGCGACCAGGTGAACTTCTGTTGCGAAATCCTGGCATTAAGAATCATGTCCGAGAATTCTACAACTTCAACTTTATTATTTGCCAGTCGAACAATCTCTTTTATCTTTTGCGGTAGATGGTCCTTTCTTGATATCCAAAAATACCGGGTCAGGTGGGCCTTCATGAAGCTGACCTCAATCACTTCACATTCTTCGTTTTTCACATAATCTGTGCCCCTGCTTCTAATACCGTCGATATAGGGTGCAAGAGAATCCCCATGACCGTGGAAATTACTCGGGTCGAGTATTGTCCCGAACCACGCCATACCGAACTTATTTATCTGTTCTCTAATAGAGTACCTTCCTATCGGAGTTGCCTTCTTTATGTAAGCATTCGCTCGTGTCTTTTCATAGCTGTCACTGTCTTCATAAGCAGATAAAGGGCGAATTCCCTTCCAGTAAAACCAGAGATTGTCACCGTCGCCGATAAGGATACAATGTCCGCTTAGAAAATTAGTCGTCTCAATGCGGAAGTAGTTGGGCTTTTTAAGCAAAATTTTATAAGTGTAATTTCTTTCCTCCGGACCGCCACTGTAAACGCTTTCATAAGACAGGCTCTCAGCCTGGCGTATCGTCTCAATCATTTTGTCATATAAAGCGTGTGCGGCAGGTTCATCCTTTACTATCATCGAAGATCGCCAGTGTGCCGGCGACAAGCTAACAACGTAGAGAGCCCAGCCTTCCAATACCAGTCCGGCTATGGTGGTAATTATCCATACATTGATCTTATTTCTCATCTGTATTCCAGTGACTTTTCGAATCTTCGGCTCTTAGTCACGCCCGCGTGAAAACTGTCGTCTGCTCAGAAGAACAATTCCGACAACGCTGTAAACCACTGTCAGTATCAGGCTGTGCACGACACAGGCAACACTTTTGGCCAGGCTGAATCGTCCGACTGTCAGGCTGTATTTTCCGTATTCTCCGCAGGCGAACTTGTTCAACAGCTCAAATGGCGGGCATGCGAACTTGATAAAGTTGAACAATACTCCTGTTTCTGCCTGCTGTTGCGTGGTATGCATCAGCCAGCTTATCACGAAAAAGCCGGTGACAAATACAACAAGCAAAAGCAGAGTGTTGTATGCCCGTCCTACCACGACAGATAAAGATGTTGATAGTGCCGCACAGGTGTTAAAAAGCAGCCAGGATGCAAAAAGCCACAACCCGAGATTGTTCATACTGGCTTTGCGCATAATAATATGAAGAATAAATATGACAAACCAGGCCAGGATGAAGTGCACGGCGGCCTGTAATGAAAGTCCCAGTAAGCGGTAAATATATAACTCTCCGGGCCAGAAAGGCTTGGTTACCAGAACACATATCCGCCCGGATGAGATGTCATCGCCGAAAATGCCGGCGCTTAGCGCCAGGGCGAGAAAAAAACCTCCCCAGATAAAAATAAACCGTCCGAATCCGCTAATTTCGCCTGCATCCGGGAGAGTCAGCCAATAGAAAAGACCATACAGTGCCAACCAGCTTAAGTGAACAATCAAAATGTATAGCTTTCTGCAAAATGTTTCTTTTATAAGTTCGTAAGCTCTCATTGACTAATTCCTCTCGTTGTAAAGTCGCAGGAAAATCTCTTCTATATCCTCTGTCTGCAAGTTGACACTTCGTATGCGAGCGCCGCCTTTTGCCAGGTCGCTTACTATATCAGGGACATCTTCAGGATCGTTTACCGCTATTTCCAGCTCCGTATCGGAGACGCCAAGCACCTTGGACAGTGATAATACTTTTTCGGCGATATAACTGCCGTTTGATACAAGCTGAACTCTAAGTAGCCCGGTCTGGTCTGAAGCAATTTTGTCACCGAAGCTGACAACCTCTCCGCGGTACAGGAAAATATAATCGCTTGTCAGCTTTTCCAGCTCTCCCAAACGGTGGGAGCTTATTACAATGGCTGTGCCTGAATCTCGCAATTTTTTTAGCACATCTCGCAATTGGATAATACCAACCGGATCGAGACCATTACTCGGCTCATCCAAAAGCAATACCTGCGGATCATTCATCAGAGCTACAGCCAAAGCCAGGCGCTGTTTCATACCCTGAGAAAAGTCCGAACAAGGTCTATCGATGAACTCCTCCATCTGTAACTGCTCAATCGACTTGTCCGCCTGAAGAGAGATTGCTTTCTGAGATAAGCCCAATAATGCCCCGTGATACCTCAGAACAGCCCGGGCGGAATAACGACCAAGAAATGACGGGTGCTCAGGCATATAACCCAACCCGTTTCGAGCTTTGGTTGATCTTGCAGGATATCCGCATACAGTGACACAACCTTTGGTTGGGAAAATAAGCCCGGCCATCAGGTTTAAGAAAGTTGATTTTCCCGCACCGTTTGGACCAATCAGACCGACAATCTGACCTTTGTTCACCGACAGCGAAATGTTCTTCAAAGCACAGACTGCTCTCGAACTGCCGGCCCAAAGCCCCTTGTAAACCTTTGCCAACTGTTTACATTCGATTACCGCCCTCTCTTTGTTATCGTTATCTATCATTTTCCTCATTCCATTAGACCAGGATCAGGTTTTAGGCTCATCACTTTTATAATAAGACGTAAATCTCGGCGAAATGTTAACAACTTTTTCCTCGCATTTATCAATATTCAAGTATGAGAGGACAAATTCCTGCAAGTAGAGTACAATAAGGATTATACCGACAGCTCACGGCCTCTGTTTCCGATTACATAGGCTTCGAAAATCTCATCGAGATTCAATGCTACTTCTGTCATGCCGTTGGTGGACATTCCCTTTAGCTGAGTTCTTTTTTCATCGTCGCAATCTTCAACTGTTATCGAAACGTTGCCCCCGACCTTTAACACATCCAGAATGCCTGCAAATTCGCTGAAGTTAGCTTCTGGCTTTGGTGTCAAAACAAACTTTCGGACGCTTTCTCTGAGCTGTTCCGTCCTGGATGCTTTTATAATGACACCCTTGTCAAGAATAGCGATATGATCGGCCACCGGTTCAATCTCATAAAGCAGGTGGCTTGAGAAAAAAACCGTAACGCCATTACTCTGCAGCAGTTCAATTACATGCCGCAGGAAATCCTTCCTTGCTATTGGATCAAGCCCGAGTGTCGGGTCGTCCAGAATAACAATGTCAGGTCTGTGCCCCAGCGCCAAAAGCAATGCAAGGCTTGAATTCTGTCCCTTGGAAAGTGCTTTTACCTTTGTGTTCTTCGGCAGTCCGAGCATATCGGCAAGCTCATCTGCGAACTTATAATCCCAGCCCGGGTAAAATCCCGCCACCCACTTAATAATACGACTAATTGTCATCCAGCCGTACATCTGCTGGTCTTCGGCCATAAAACCGATTCTTCTCCGTACCTCAAGTGTTTCCGTAAAGCTGTCAAGCCCGCCAATAATGCACCTGCCGCTGCGGGGCTTTTGCAATCCGAGCAATGTCTTTATCGTCGTCGTCTTGCCTGTGCCGTTCCTTCCTAAAAAGCCGAATATCGAACCTTTCGGTACTTCAAGGTCAACTCCCTTGAGCACCTGTTTTTTGCCGTAAGAAAAATGTAAGCCTTCAATTGTAATAGCCGACTCTGTCATTTTTTGTTCCTTTGCATTTTCATATCCTCTACTCAGGATTCTTCAGGAGATACAGATAATATTTGTCTTCATTAGAACGATCTCTAATAAATTCCGGATCCCATCGTACGCATAGCAGTATATTGCCGTCTTCCAATACCGCCATATCTTGGATATCATAATCCATACGGACAAAGTGACCCAGTTTTCGTATCCTGCGATTGGAACGAATATCGAAAACCATTAATGTGTTGGAATTGTGACAATATAACTTACCGTTTTTGACAAATTTGGGACTAAAACGGCCGGGTGCCCCGGTTACGCTTTCCAGAATCGTAAAAGGTCGTGAATTGCTGTACTTGCAATAGATTTTCTCGTCATCCCAGCGGATCACATCGAACCGAGCAACATCATCGTAATCAAGAAAATCAATAAAAAAGAAGGCGAGCTTGTCATCATGGATATCAACTATCGAGGAATCATAGAATTCATTATCACCATAGTTAAAATTATAATTAAGATCGATACTGAGTCTGATTCTCTCTTCCAGTCCGAATTCCTCAATCGGAACAAGGGGGATAGAGAATTCTTTTTTGCGGTCTTTACTTGGCCTGAACCGCTGTAGTACATCGAGCTTCTTGTCGATTAGTTTTAATTCTCCTGGATTCGTGACATCCACTAAAACATAGCTGTTATTTACACAGGCAATTAACCTGTTGTCAATAAGACGCATTGCAGCACGAAAATATGGACTAATTTTATTTGTAAAACAGTCTGATATATCGAGTTCGCAGACCGGCATCCAGTTATTCCCGGTATGCTTATAGCTTCTCAGATAGACCTTTTCATAGAACCTCTTATGGAGGGGGGGCTGTCCTTCACTGCGATAATAAGCATGGATACTAAAGAAGAATATCTCATTTCCGGCATCCTTATATAATCGGTTACCATGCCGGGGATAAATCTCTTCACTGTAACCCGCCACACTTGGGCCATAGTGGATTCTATGACCTGCTGAATCTGTGCCAATATTACTGTAGGGATATGCCCTGACATTGCCTGATCCTATCTTTTGAAGAGAAAAGCCGTCTTTGTCATCATCAATATAACTATCTCCTTGATATACTACCCTGCTTCCGGCGTAATTTAATGAACCCTGTCCAAAGTCGAATTCAATTTCCTTTTCCTGAAGGACTTTAATATTTGCGACCTGACTGCTGAAAAGCATCATCAAAATAAATACCAGCCCGGCTCCCGCCCATAAAAGACTTTTCAGATTTGTCTTCAAATGCCAGTCGTGCTTAGCAGCATAAAGGGCAAATACAAAAGCCGCCGCTGGTGTAATAAGCATTATTGCCAGATAAGGACCCCATGACCAAATCATAACATCGCTCACAAAATCCTTAAAGTCCAGGGGCAGCATGAATGGAAGCACTAACAAAAAACACCCTGTCAACATCCCGATAAGCCACGCGCGTGCGGTTTTGCGCACAAGCACATTACATGCAAAGCACAGGCTGTATGTCATTATCGCTATCAGGATGGGCAGTGGCACATAAAACTTAAAAAACCATTTATCGATACCTTCTTCATTCCATATGATATTGCTTACAAAGTGGAAAACCACCGGACAGGCTATAATCAACAAAGAGGCGACCAGTCCGATGATGAATTTTAATGTAATGAGAAATTTTACATTGGCGGGTTTTGACCGCCAGAATATATAGCGTTTCTCATTCAAGTCACCCTGCACATTCGCACATGCAATAAGACCGGCAAGCAGGGGACCGAATATGATAGCCACTAAAGTCATGCCATCGCTGAAAAAGCCGTCTCCCGCCCTAAGATTGACCACAGCTTCTTCTACTGGTAGGACCATTATCAGTCCGAGACAGGCCAAAAGGTGCCATTTGATCTGGCAAATCTGCTGATGGATAATCCCTGATACCCTCATAGGTACCTCCTGATGCTAACATATCGGTAACAGGCAATAGCGAGCACTGCTGCGGACGCCAGAATTTGCAACAATACTGTCCACACAGGCCCGACCTTGGTGATTCTCATAAGCGTAAGAGAATACGGCACAAAACGCTCGGCCCAGGCTACTTCGCACACGCTCGACCAGAAAAAGACGATTCCCCAGCCGATAAAGACGCCGAACATTACCACCAGAGAATCGGCTTCACTCCTGCTCTGACAGCCGAAGGCACAGAACCATGTAAAAAGGACAAGTGCTGCCATCCCACAAAGTGAGTTGTTTGCTAAAAGAAATAACACCTGTGCCTCTCTGCCCCGGGACATGAACTCCATCAACAGCCCGCTGATAAGAAATATCAGAATAATCCCGGCGGCCGAAACGATATACTTGCTGAAGAAAAGCATCCATCTGGGAACCGGTATCTTGAAAAGCAGGTGTACTGTGCGGTTGCTTATTTCACCTGAAAAAATATCCAGCGAGTAAATTACCGGTACCGCAAACATCTGAATAAACGATATCAATATACAATTGGAAAAATCCGGTATGATTCGTATTCTGAAAAGCATGATTGTAAATACAACACTGGCCGCTCCGCAAAACCATAGTTTCCAGAAATTTTCTTTCCATTCTTTCCACAGAAGCATTCCAAACATATTACTTCTCCGACAAACCAGTTTTCCTGCGCCCAGCTCTTTGTGAAACGATACTCTCGTATTCTTTTTGAAGAAGCTCACCGGCCTGCTCAATAGGCACCTCCAGTTGAACCGCCAGAATAGCTGCCTCTCGAAGAACGTTTGAGATGGTTTTTCTTCTCTCAGCAACGGGAATAGTCTGCTTATTGGAAGAAACGTATGTTCCGTCGCCTCTTTCGATCTTGAGCACATTCTGCCGGCAAAGCTCGTTATAGACCTTGAGCACCGTATTTTGATTGATTGCCAGCCTCGCCGCTAATTCCCTGACACTTGGGATTTTATCGCCTTCTTTAAGCACACCGGTGGCAACCTGATACTTAATCTGGTCGATAATCTGCCGGTATATCGGAACTGATGATGATGGTTCAATTCGTATAAAAATGGCTATAACTCCTTAAAGAGCATTATTGTTATATGTAACTATAACAGTATGTCGGCATATGTTCAACAAAAAAATAAAAATTTTCATTTTTTTTCTCTCGTCCTAATTGAAAAGAAATGAAGTGCACCCAATCATAGAACACTACACCGGTCTATATACCCGTTAATATTCGTAATAGAATGAGTTAATCATTACTACGATTCAGGTTCAATATCTGTGCCAGGTCGCTGATTTTGCTTTGATCAAGCATCTTTTCGGCGGTTGCTTTGGCTTCATCGAGGTCAATCTCTGAAAGAGCCTTTTGTATTTTTAAGAGATAGCCCGGATTCATACTCAGAGTCCGAACGCCTATACCAAGCAAAAAAGGCAGATATTGTTCCTGATGAGCCATATCACCGCAAATCGAAAT
Source organism: Planctomycetota bacterium (assembly GCA_014384025.1). Lineage (GTDB taxonomy): Bacteria > Planctomycetota > Phycisphaerae > Sedimentisphaerales > Anaerobacaceae > NIOZ-UU13. The sequence continues at coordinate 10,265 of JACNGQ010000203.1, forward strand.
TTCCTTACCGTTTTGATTGGCCGATTGGACTAGCTTTTTAAGTGCACGCAAAACCGAAGGGTGGTGAGATAAATAAGCATCGGCGACATTTTCATTAGTCCTGTCAACCCCTAACATAAACTGTATAAAATCATTGGTCCCTATCGAAAAAAAATCAGCCTCCTTTGTGAAATCGTCTATCAAATCCACGACACATGGCAGCTCTACCATTATTCCGAGTTTCGGTTTATGATTGTGTTCCTTGTTCTGTTTATCAAGTTTATCCAGACATTCGAATACGACTTCACGCGCCTGGCAGAATTCGTCTATGGATGAAATCATTGGAAACATAATCCGCAAATCCTCTCCGGCTCCTGCACGCAGCATGGCACGAATTTGCTCGGCGAAAACAGGTTTGTTCTGAAGCGAAAAACGTATCGACCTCAGGCCGAGAGCTGGATTTTGCTCCTTAATGTCGTGGTAATAGGATAAGGTCTTATCGCCTCCCATATCGAGTGTTCTGAACGTAATGGGTCTGCCTTTCATTAGCTGAACGAGTTCGCGGTAAATCGTAAATTGTTCCGCTTCGTTCGGAAAATTATTCCTGATCATAAAAGGAAATTCCGTCCTATACAGACCCACACCCTCACAGTGCAGTTCGCACGCAACCTTCGCATCGGCCAATAAGTTAATATTGGCGAAAAGATGCACTCTTGTACCGTCCCGCGTGGTTGTGACGGGTTGTATCGAACGCTTTTGTTCATCCAGGGTCAGCCTGGCTTTTTGCTGCGATTCGAACCGCTCTAATATCTCGTCGGAAGGATCAACGTATGCATGGCCTGTTTCAGCATCCACCAGGATGGGAGTATTGTCCGGGAGACCAAGAAGCTCATAAGTGTCGCTGACAATCATCGGAATTCGCAAAGATCTTGCAAGTATAGACAAATGCGACGTAACAGTACCCCCTATCAGAACGATTCCGCCCGCCTCCTCCGAAGAAAGTATGAGTAAGTCGGAAGGTAAAAGTTCTCCGGTTATTATAATCCTGTTCCGAAATTTTCCGAGCTCTTCGGCTTCATTGAGTAGATTGCTCATCAGCCTTACGATCAGATCCTCGATGTCCTGAGTTTTTTCCTGCATGTATGAATTGCCGCTGGTTGCAAAACTTCCCATATACTGTGTGGCAACCTGTAATATCGCCAGCGGTGGATTAACTCCGCTTTCTATCAGATTGACTACACCTCCCACAAAGTACTTGTCTTTAAGTATCACCAAATGCGCCGAAAAAATTAGTGAAGCGGCATCTGAAAGCTTCCGTCCCACCTGTTCCTGCAGTTCTTCGAGTTGATCCGCCGTTTTGGTGATAGCCTTATGGAAATCTTCGAGCGTATATGTGTGATCGAACTCTCTGCTCATAAGTATGGCAAGACTTTTCTTCTTGTTGGCAACTGTGGCAGGGCCGTATGCAAAACCTTCCGATGCAGCTTTACCCTTTATAAACTTAAATTGCTCTGACAATGCAGTTTGGATATTTTCCTCTTCCCCGTGCGGCTCATGCATTGCCATAAGGAAACGGGCATTTTCAATGATATTGGCAAGCTGCGATGTCACTGCCTCCAAAGCTGTAATATCGGAATCATTAAAGTATCTACCCTTTTGGCGCTGAAGCACTAATACACCGATTTTCCAGATACCCCGTACTATCGGCACAGCAAGAAAACACTCGTACCGTTCCTCAAATATACCGGGGAAAAACTTAAAGTTCGGATTATGAATAGCATCTTTCTCGCATATCGGCCGTAGTTCTTTTAGTGCAAGACCTGTAAGACCTTGACCCAGCTTGAGCTTTACTCTTCCGACAGAATCCGGATTCAATCCTCGTGTTGCTCTCAGGACCAGCTCGTGATTGTCATTATTGTAAAGATAAACTGAACAAACATCCGAATTTGTATGAGACGCTACCATTGCAACAGTTTTGTCTAAGAGATTCTGAATGCTGGTGCTGTCTCTGAAAAGCTCATTTAGCTGACTTATATCATATAAAAGCTGTTCGTTATCCATCAATGTACCCGTAATTTTTATATTTACGTGTGCCCGGAAACCATATTGGGCAGTCGAACCATCATCATAATCTTTTTGACCGCCGATTTCTATCTTTGTTTATGCGTATTTACCACGATAAATTGTTCTCTTAATATAGGTGTTGCCTATAAAATACTTAATTACCAATTCGGCATTTAATAAATACGATTATAAATGGTAAAATAATCCAGCATTAGGAAGTCATATTTATAAAAACATTTTATATTATGGGTACCAACATTATCATCGCAAATAAAAAAGCCCGGTGGGGGCTGAACCGTTCACGTGTCCGTCGGGCCGAAACCTTTCTTCACGAACACAAATTTGCTTTTTCTTCATTTACTACGGATTATCCCGGCCATGCGCGGGAAATAGCGGCCCAGGCAGCAATCCAAAAAGTGGACACGATTGTCGTTCTCGGTGGAGACGGGACCTTAAACGAGGTGATAAATGGAGTCCTGGCTACCGGATGCAGTCAGATTCCGCGTATTGGTATTATTCCATCGGGCTCGTCCAATGATTTTTCGAAAAGTCTTGGCTTGCCACAACAACTGCACAAAGCCTGCCGTACAATCATAAATGGAAAGACAAGATACGTGGATATCGGACAGGCGGGCGGGCACTATTTTTGCATGGCCTCTTCTGTAGGTCTTTTTGCTGCCGTCTGCGCCGAAAGCTATCGAATGAAGGGACTCAACGGCTCCCTTCGCTACATAGCGGCGGCTCTGTGCGTAATCAGAAAGATGAACTCCGGATGGGAAATGAATATTAAGGCCGATGAAAGAATATTTCATGGTACCTATGGAGTTCTCCTTGTCAGTAATACGCCCCGATATGGAGGGCTCTTTTTTACTCCCCAGGCCAGGCCGGATGATGGTCTGTTTGACTGTTTATTAATAGAAATGCCGAAGAAGCTGGAAGCTCTGTCTCTTATACCTGTGACACTCAGAAAGACATTGACAAGCCATAAAAAAGTTACCATGTTTCGGACAAAATCACTTTCCCTTGCTCTTACCCCTTCGGCACCGCTTAGCAATGATGGTGAAGTCTATCCGGATCTTTTTAATTCTGTTGATTACAAAATACTACCTCAAAAACTGCAAATCATCTGCTAAATCAAAAACATCTCTTTTCAACAGTACAGAATGTATGTGCCTTAGTGAAACAGATTTGGTATCATGGGGTTGGCATTCTTTGAATTATTAAACCGGCATTGCTGGAGGTTATTATGACAAAAATTCTGCTTAGCTTAATTTTGCTGTTGACATCCTGGCAGACTTCGAAAGGAGGGGGCTGGCCTCAGTTTCGTGCCGATGCCGCCAGGAGCGGCTACACATCACAGCATCTGCCGGGTAATCTCTCGTTACGTTGGGTATATAAGCCCCTTCACCCGCCTCAACCAGCATGGCGGGCCGAAGATACACGTATGCCTTTTGACCACGCTTATCATGCAATAATCGCAGATGGCATGGTTTTCTTTGGCAGTTCAGCGGACAATAAAGTTTATGCATTGGATGTTGCCACGGGTAAGGAGCGATGGACGTTTTTTACTGATTCTCCGATTCGTTTTGCCCCTGCCTATTGGAAGGGGTGGCTGTATATAGTCGCAGATGATGGCTATCTGTATTGCCTTCAGGCAAAAACGGGAATGCTCATTTGGCGAAAGCGCGGAGGGCCGCAAGAAGATATGGTTCTCGGAAACTCACGCATGATTTCCCGATGGCCGGCCAGAGGCGCGCCCACTATTATCGATGATATTGTATATTTTTCCGCAGGTATTTGGCCTTCGGAAGGAATATACATTTACGCACTCGAGCCTGAAACCGGCAAGGTTCTTTGGGTGAATGATTCAAGCGGCAGTATATTCATGGATCAGCCTCATCCGACGGCCCAAGCCAACAGCGGTGTCTCAGTACAAGGCTACCTGTCCGCCGCCGATGATACCCTTTTAGTGCCGACCGGTCGTGCGATACCTGCCGCCTTCGACAGGCAAAACGGCGAATTCCGGTACTTTCATCTCCAGAAATACGGTCAAATACGGCCGGGACCGTTCATTACCCTTATTAACGGCTTGACGTTCAGCAGGAATGAATTGTTTAACTCCCAAACCGGTAACTTGCTGCTCAGGGGAACGCCCGGCTCTGCAGTCGCCGATTTCCCCGAACATATAGTCTTTGCTCAGGGAAACATTATTAAGGGCATCGCCCGGTCAAAACCTTTTGAAGAAAAGCAGACAACAGATTCAGCCGGAAAGGTGAAAAAACAAAATGTTCTAAGCTCGCCATCCTGGTCGATTGAATGCCCGGAACCAATGGGCGTGTCTCTAATCGGAGCCGGCAAGACAATCATCGTCGGAACGAAAAACAACAAGATTATCACCGCGGATATAGAAACCAAATCTACTGTTATGACCGCTGATGTGGATGGAGAGCCTCTCGGGCTCGCAGCGTCTGATGGCCGTCTTATAGTCAGTACGGATAAGGGCACTATCTACTGTTTCGCGGGCAAAACTTCAAAGAAGACTGTTGAGATAAATCCAAGACCGAAATCATCTGCTTTCGGAAAAAACCGGCTATACGCCAGAGCCGCTGGAGAGATTATCAAAAAAACCGGAAAAACAAAAGGTTATTGTCTCGATATAGCTTGCGGGCAGGGTCGCCTTGCTTATGAACTGGCCAAACGAACGGACCTGAATATTTATGCTGTCGAATCAGACCCTGCAAAGGTCAAAAGGGCAAGAAAATTACTCACTGACGCCGGGCTTTACGGTACGCGTGTAACTGTCCTGCAGCGGGACCTTGCAGCAACAAAGTTGCCAAACTGCTTTGCCAACCTGATTATTTCGGGCGCTTCTGTTAAAGAGGGAGCTGATTATTTACCGGAAAGAGAGATTAATCGAATTCTAAGACCCTATGGCGGTTCTGCATGTCTTGGTAAACCGGGCAAAATGCAATTGACTGTTCGCGGCGGCATTGAAGGTGCCGGCAATTGGACACACCAGTATGCCGACCCCGCAAACACCAACTGTTCTCCTGATGAGCTTATAAGAGGGCCGCTGGGAGTGCTGTGGTTCACTGACAATGATTTTGAAATGCCTTCCCGGCATGGACGCGGGCCTGCGCCGCTTTGTCTTGATGGCCGGCTTTTTGTTGAAGGTTTACACGGCCTGCGAGCGATTGACGCATATAACGGACACGTAATCTGGGAATATCCTCTCGAAAACATATTAAAGGCGTATGACCAGGAGCACCTGATGGGAACGGCCGGGATTGGAAGCAACTTCTGTGTGACCCCTGAAGGTCTCTATGTGCGCACAGGTGGAAAATGCCTGCAACTGGATCCTGCTGCCGGTAAACTTATTGCAGAGTTTACTGCCCCGGAGCATCCGCAAGGCAAACAAAGCACCTGGGGATACATTGCCTGCAAGAACGATACTTTATTCGGCACACTGGCCGATACAGAGCACATCGTTCAGTATCGCTACGGAAGAAGCGATATGAATACACAATTTACGCAATCTGTGCTTCTGTTTGCGATGGATACAAAAACAGGTAAGCTCAAGTGGAGCTACACTCCGCAAAATTCAATCCGCAATAACTCCATCGCAGTCGGAAACGGCAACGTCTATTTTATTGATGCGCCGTTGGATTTACGTGACCGTCCGGATTATCCGAACAAACAACAAAGAACCCAAAATATCCAAAATTCGGACAGCATCTCTAAAGTGGAAGGGACACTTGTCGCATTTAATATGAACGACGGCGAAGTTGTCTGGACGTTATCGGAAGATATTTACGGCACGATGCTTGCTTTAAGTCAAAAGCATGACATTTTGCTTATGGCATATCAGGACACACGCTTCAAACTGGTTTCGGAAGCTGGGGGCAGAATGTCTGCTTTTGGCGGCTCCAATGGAAATCGACTTTGGGATATTGAGGCCAGCTATGCCTCGCGGCCTATACTTAATGACTCAACCATCTACGCTCAGCCCGGCGCTTGGGATCTCCTTACCGGTCTTAAAAAAGAATTTAATTTCGAACGTTCTTACGGCTGCGGTATTATCGCCGGAGCCACGAACTTGCTGGCTTTCCGTTCGGCTACAATTGGATACAGAGATCTATTGTCCGAAAAGGGAACCGAAAACTACGGCGGCATACGCCCGGGGTGCTGGATTAATACAATTCCCGCAGGCGGCCTGCTTCTTGTTCCGGATGCGACCAATCGGTGCGTTTGCAGCTATCTTATAAAAGCCAATATTGCTTTGCAGCCGATGCAGTAATATGGCGACTTATAGCGTCCATCCCTGTCTGTATTGGCGCTTGATGAGCTTGTCGGCTTCTGCGCAATTAGTGGCTTTAAGCTTCCCGGCGTCCCAGTTTAGTTTCTTTCCGGTTCGCAGTGCGACATTGCAGAGCAGCGCCGCTTCGGTCAGTGCGCCCGAATAGTCGAAATTACACGTAGTAGGCCCGCCCGTCTTGCAGGCCTCGACCCATTCGCGGTGGTGGCCGATGGAATCCGGAATGAATGGATCAGGCCGCTTGAAATCTACAAATTTATCTTCAGGCAGCAACTGGTGTTTGTTGTAATCGGAAATGAGCATCCCTTTTGAGCCGATGAACAGTACAGCGCTTCCCCACTTCGGGATTTTCTTTTCTTCCATAAATGCAGGATACGGTCCACCGTTGTACCAGGTTAAATTAACCCCCAGCAGATTGCCATGGGCGCGATATTCCTGCCGAGCGATAGTCCACTTAGCGGCGCTGTCGGGATGGACCGGGCCTTCGGCTTCGACGGTGAGCGGATGACGTAATTTCAGCGCCCAGAATGCCAGGTCGCAGTAGTGACAGAAAAAGTCGCCCAGTTGACCGTTTGCGAAGTTCCACCAGTATCGCCATCCGAACGGGGCATAGGCCTTGTTGTAAGGCCGGTAAGATGCCGGGCCCAGCCAGAGGTCCCAGTCGAGCGAATCCGGCACGGCAGGGTGGTCGGAGGGGGCATTGGGCTGCGAGAAGTCAGTTGGTTTGGGCGGCCCGTTAAAGTTTGCGGCCATCCATACGTGGACCTCTCGAACTGTTCCAATGGCACCTGACTGTACGAGTTCCACTGTGCGACGATAGTTATTTTCGGCGTGAATCTGTGTTCCCATTTGTGTAACGAGTTTGTTCTCTTTTGCGATATTAGCCATCATTCGCGCTTCGTACACGGTGTGTGTGAGTGGTTTCTCACAGTAGCAATGCTTGCCGAGTTTCATGGCCATGACTCCAGCTGGAGCGTGTGTATGATCGGGTGTGCCAATGACTACCGCGTCGATCTCGTTATGAATCTTGTCGAGCATCTTACGGAAGTCTTTGTATCTTTTGGCGTTAGGGAACCGCTCGAAGGTCTTTGCCGAATGGTTGTGGTCAACATCGCACAAGGCGATGATGTTCTCGCCTGCGACGCCATTTACATCTGCGGCGCCTCGACCGCCGACACCGATGCAGGCAATGTTCAATTTTTCATTGGCCTGGAAACTGCGCACGGACCGGCTGTTTGATAAGATGATAAGGCCTGTGCCGCTCAAGAAGGCCGCTTTGTGCAGGAACTTGCGCCGGGTGATGAGATGCGTTTGTGTTGCTGGGCTGACTTCCAAATCTTCACTGATATGTGGAGGCTTTACTGCTCCTGGTTCTTTACGTTCCTTTGGGGCCTCTTCACTGACGAAATCTGATTTTGAACTCATCGTTTGCTCCTTTACTTACTTGGTTTGTTTTTTACAACCGGTGCGGTATTTTCAGCATTTGTAATGCCCGGCGGCAGTTCCATTATCCGAATATTGCGGAAGTGGATTTCGGCGCCTTCGGACTCCAGGCAGATGTAGCCTTTTTTGACGGATGCTTTGCTGATGCCATTTACGAACTTGCCGTTCACCGATAACTTTACGGTTCCATCAACGGCAACGACAACGTATTTGTTCCACAGGCCTTTTCCTTTGCAGCGGTTCTCGATGGATTTGCTGCGGCTGCCGCGCGGATTGTCCGGGATCGTCTTCAAACCGCCTGCGCCAAAGACTTCACCGTGTACGTAGGCGATTGGGGGGAGTGTGCCATCCTTGTTTTTATGCTGATTAACCCAATCGAGCTCCAACATCTGTACTTCGAGTCCCATGGGCAGGCGCCTGCCTTCGGGCACGGTTCCCTGGCTCCAGAGAAACACGCCGGAATTACCACCCGCTTCCATGTGCCTCCATTCAATATGAAGGACAAAGTTCTCATATTGCTTTTCCGTTCGCATGACTCCAATCGGATGTCCGGAGCAGATTATTTTACCATCCCGGACAGACCAAGTGTCTTTAGCCGTGTTCACATTGACCCATCCTGAAAGGTTTTTGCCGTTAAAGAGGTCGCGGAATTCAAGAGGTCCGGCAGCTTGTACAAGAGTATTCCCGAACAGAAGTACAACTGTAATGCACATTAGTATCTTTACCTGGTTTTTCATGGTTTTTCCTCCATAAATTAATTTTGTTTCTTTGAATATTTATTCGGCTACAAGATAATAGCATAATTGGCTGTAATTTCAAGCATTTAAGATAGTCAAACTTCGGGCACCCTTTAGGGTGGTATATTCCGCGAGGACATAGCCCAAAACAATCATAAAGCTCCTTATCCACGCAACAGCGTTCATTGTTAGAATTTGAAGGAATTGGGTTTGTTTGGGTTTGAATTGGCTTTGTTTTGGGTTTAATTGGCTTTGAATTGGCTTTAATTGGGTTTGAATTGGCTTTGTTTTTCCGATTTAGCCAAGTGTCCAAAATCGCATATATACTTGTCATAAAAGAGCTTACGTTAATTGTTGCCTTGTAGAAATTGGCTTTGTTTTGCATAAAAAGCTGATAAATTCGTACGTAATCTTTCGTAGAGATTTGATAGTCGTTGGTGAATAGTGAGCTAAAGTGCCTAAAGTGACTAAATTGCCTAAAATGAGCTAAAGTTGGGTATAGCATATTGGGTATTGCGTATCTTAGATTTTATATTTCATATTGTCCCCCGACAGAAAAGCAAGTGAGCTAACATCGAGGGTAAACTCAGAGGGCAGAAGAACCGCGCCTTTATAATTAGACCGATGTGCATTTTTTAGTCGAAAATTAGCTGATTTTCGAAACCTGGATCTTCTGATCCTGTGGTCTTGGCCTTCTGGCCGGGGCGTTTAAGCAGTTTGTAAAAAAGGTAAACTAAAAATGTCTATTTTTCGCCGCTTTCCAGCGATTTTCGTTAGCCTGCTGGCTAATATTTGCATATTATAACATATTTTAGGTCGAAAAGCAAAGAAAAACGGCTAAAAATCTCCAAGACTACTCACTGTATAACTGATGCTTGAAGCTCGAGAATCACCAACCACATAGCTAACTGCATTCGCTCAGCGGATGATACCCGACGTTAAGAAGATTTATGGCTGATCATAGGGGGAAAATATTTAGAAAAAAATAAAATATATTTTTGACAGAATCTAAGGAGTGTTTTATAATAAGTAAATAGTGCACGATAGTGTCATTGATACTTATGATTGATATACGAAATACAATTTTAGAACAGATCTCGAACTTAGATATAAATCATTATCAAGTCTCAAAAATGGTCAAAGACCGTATACCCAAGAGAACTGTCTACGCCTTTTTATCAGGAGAAAAGGATACGGGAACGAAAACTGCTTCAATTCTTATGGAAGCATTAGGATTAAAAGTAAAAGTCAATCCGGACAGAACTGAATATTTAAGGGCTGAAATAATGAAACAAAGCAAACCCAAATCATATTTAGGCAGGATCAAAAATGAATGGGAGAAAGCAGGGAAACCGAACTGGAGTCTGAGAGAATTGCTTGGAATATGCCTACTTATTGATCTTGAATTTAGCATTGAAGGGCTTAATCCCGCTCAGAAATTTCGCAATGCTGTAGAATCGAAGAACTATAGTTATTTAATCACGTGGGCACAGGGCTTGAAATTCAAGACTTGGGAGTAGCTTATTGATTTAGGTGATATTATGGCAAAATTTTACAAAAATGAATACACAAAGGCTGTGAATAGAAAGAGAGTTAAAAAAGCCCCCGCGGGCAAGTGGAGGGGAAGTGAAAAATAAAACACACATGTCCTGTATTGCGTTAGGGCTTAAGTGGGACGAGACAGGGAAACTTTAATTCTTTCTGGAAGCGATTTTGGAGTAAAAAGATGTTTGAGCGCTTTACAGATCGTGCACGCAAAGTTATGACGCTGGCCAACCAGGAGGCACAGCGATTTAACCATGAATATATAGGTACCGAACATATCCTGCTCGGGCTGGTTAAAGAAGGCAGCGGAGTAGGCGCAACGGTACTGAAGAATCTCGACGTGGATATAAAAAAGCTGCGGCTTGAAGTGAAAAAGCTGGTCAAGAGCAGCCCGGATATGGTTACGATGGGCAAACTCCCACAGACGCCACGAGCCAAGAAGGTTATTGAGTACGCGCTCGAAGAGGCCCGTTCACTTAACCAAAATTATGTAGGTACCGAACATATCCTGCTGGGTCTGTTGCGAGAGAACAAAAGCACAGCGACTCAGGTCCTTATGAATCTTGGCTTGAAGCTTGAAGATGTTCGTCAGAAAGTCTTGAATTTGCTTCAGATTTGTACGAATCTGGTCTTTAAACTTAAGGATGTTCGTAAGGAAGTCTTGAAGCTGCTTCAGGCTTGTACGAATCTTGGCTTGAAGCTTGAGGATGTTCGTCAAGAAGTCTTGAATCGGCTGATTGAGGCCCAAAAACGAGATCTGAATAAGCTGCTCACCAAATGGCTCACCAAAGAACTGACCAGCGCTGACCGGCTGATTATTTATTTATATCACAACAAAAAGATGACATTTAAGGAAATTGCAGCAAAGACAGGACTATCAGAAGCTCGTGTAGCACAGAGGTACTCGTCAATCATCACGCGCCTAAAAGCCCAGATGAACAGCCAAAAAAAAGACGGTGCTGAAAAGAAGAAACAAAGGCCAAGAACGCAACATTATCTTTTCGCAAACGAGACAATGAGAGATTTAGAGCCGACCTTGGAAGCTTTTTATGAAGCGGTTTGCAATCTCCTTATGAATCCACAAAAAAAAGGAGAAATTAAAATGAGTAAAAAATCCAGGAGATCAAAAAATATTATATCTGCTGATGAAGGTTTATTAGAAAATGAAGTGGTGAAAAAGTTCTTGAAAAAGTATTTGAAAGATCCGGAGATAGATTATATCTGTTCTCTTCGTGATTCATTATACAATAAAAAAATACATGGTCTAACTGAGGCATTTAATAAAAAATCACGATACTTTAGCTATTGGACAGGTACAGATGAGGATAGAGTCTATATATACGTTCAAAAAAAAGATTTACGAATTGACTTGCTCATCAGCCGTGACTTCGAGGAGGAAATTCTTCAGGAAGATGAAGATTTCGAGGTGCGCCACGTAAACAACTATCAGGGAAAAGCTGGCTGGCTGACCGGCTGGTACGTGCCATACTCTACAAAGAATATCAAAGTTGTTATTAAATACATTTCCAAGGCCTTTGAAGGGATATTTGACTGAAGAACGGCAGACTACTCGTCAAAATGGCAATTGGGGAATAAGAGTCCTGGACGGTAAAGTCCTGAAAGGTGAAGATTTGTTGGCATTTGAACCGGGAAGCAAAAAAAAAGGCGAGTGGCTTTTTCTTCCAGTTGTTTGGTTAAATTACATTCAAGTGGGTAGAAAGGCGTCTGGTCGATAGGACAGGGGGCGGAAGATAGGAGGGCAAGCAGGGCAACCACATGGGGTTGCCCCTACATTGAACAACGCAATAGGAAAGATACGTCGTTAGGGCGGTTCACGAACCGCCCCTACGGGGAAAAAGTGGATTGACCTCTGTAGTAAGTCAGGTGAGTATATCTCTATAGGCTCAGGGAATTGTGTTGTTCAGGAATTCTTCGAGATTCGTATAGCCGTCTTTGTCGGGGTCGTTGTTTCTGTCGGCGGGATTGTTGGAATCGAATCCGTATTGTTTTTCCCAGTTATCCGGCATGCCGTCCTGGTCGGAATCCTTCGGCGATTCGGCGGATTTCAGCTCGGGCCAGGCTCCGACTTCTGCTTCATCGTTTATGATTTTTCCTGTTCTGTTTTTTACACTGTTTATAATGCGGATGTCCACTGGGTCACGTTTTGGCAGGCTCGCACCGCAGTCGGCCAGGATACGCTTGTAAGCTGTTATTGCATTATCAGTTTTAACCGGCGGAACGGGTATAGGGCCTGGCTGTTTATAAATGTCTAAGTCTTCCTGCGAAAAATTATCGAAAGTTACCAGAGACCATGGGTTGTCGGGATAGTTGCCGTTCATGCAATTGCCGCTGAAAAAGGCACTAGCGGTTTTTGTACTTTCGGAGAAGGCAAGGCTTCCATTCGAATTGGCGCCGCTTTTGTAATAGTTTCCGACGAAGTTCATTTTGGTAATGCTGTTAGCCTTATTCGAACCGTCGGCGTTGTAGCCTGCGGCACTGCCGGCCCAGTTGTAAATTACATTATTTCTGAAATCGAGGATGAAGCCTTCGGGGTCGTTGGTGCGGTCGTTGTAATTTCCGGGACGGGGAAGCCGGGCATGATGATGGGCGTAGAGATTATGATGAAATGTGTATCCGTTGCCATGGCCACCGCGGATTAAAGAGCCATAGCCGTGAGCGCCCTTGTGGTGAGTTGAATTGTCCAGGCTCTCGGAAATAATGCACCATTGAACGGTGACATTGCCTAACCGGTCTCTTGCCGATGCCGAAAGCGTCTCATCCACGGACCAGCTTGCCGAGCAGTGATCGACGATGATATTTTGGCCAGATGATAACGAAAGGGCATCGCTCTCGGACTTTGCATTATCTCCGGGCCGGCACCGAATATAGCGGACAATTACATGGTCGGCGGAGACAGAGAAGGCATGGTCTTTGAGACATATACCGTCGCCGGGAGCGGTTTGGCCTGCTATGGTAATATAGGGCTTGTTGACAGACAAATGTGATTTAAGGGCTATAGTGCCGGATACGCAAAATATTATGGTTCTTTTGCCGTCAGTTTCTATTGCTGCACGCAAACTGCCGGGGCCGCTGTCATTTAGATTTGTTACAAAAAGAACCATACCGCCGCGGCCGCCAATCGAGGCGGCGCCGAATCCTTCGGCCCCGGGAAAAGCGGGCGTTGACATTGCCGTTTGCGAGATGAAAAAGGTCGTAATGAGAGCAAGAAAAGCAACTAATACACGGTGCATAATGTTTTCTCCGGTTAATCAGGTATTGCCGTTTCAAAGATCAAATTAAATTGCTGTGGTCCCAACTTTCACTATGATAGTGAATTTCACAGACAAATACAAATATATACACGTATTAGGTACAAATGAATGGGAATTTCGCAGGTTCAAAATGACAAAGCAATTTTAAGAGTTGCCCTTATGTTTTCCGGATAAATCTGGTAATATGGTAGGTTGAAAGTGTTCGACTGCAATATTAAGGGCACAAATTGTAAATGCCGGGTTGTTAAGGCATATTACATTCCGAAAAGTTAGTTATTAGGAGAGATTCCGATGATAAGAAAACATATCAACAGGCGCAGGTTTCTAATGGCAACTGCAAAAGCGGCTGCAATAACAATTGTCCCCCGGCAGGTTCTGGGAGGACAGGGGCGTACTCCACCGAGCGAGAAACTCAATATCGCCGGTATTGGTATCGGAGGTATGGGCGGGAGCAATCTGCGGCAGCTTGAGGGTGAAAATATCGTGGCTTTGTGCGACGTGGACCATGAATACGCAGCAAAAATATTCAAACGGTATCCGAAAGCAAAGATATATACCGATTTCAGGAAAATGTTAGATAAACAGAGAGATATTGACGCTGTAATGATTGCAACTCCGGATCATACTCATGCGGTTATCAGTATGGAAGCTATGCGAAGGAAAAAGCACGTTTATTGCCAGAAGCCGCTTACTCACGATGTTTACGAATCACGCATGTTAGCCAAAGCGGCACGAGAGAATTCCGTTACTACGCAGATGGGGATACAGGGACATTCGGGTGAGGGCATTCGCCTTATTTCCGAGTGGATTTCAGATGGAGCTATCGGTGAGGTACGCAGTGTTGATGCCTGGTGCAGTTTGTCCTATTATCCGTTCGGTCATGCGGGGTGGAGTTCGAAATGGAGCCGGCGTCCGCAGGAAACGCCGCCAGTTCCATCTACGCTGGATTGGGACCTTTGGCTGGGACCGGCGCCTGAGCGGCCTTATCATCCGGCGTACCATCCGGCTGTCTGGCGCTGCTGGTGGGATTTCGGCTGTGGAATGATGGGAGACCGCGGGGCCCATACTTTGGACCCTGTTGTCTGGGCGCTGAAGCTGGGACATCCGAGGAGCGTGGAAGCGACATCGCTGGATTTGAATCCCGATACACATCCGCTGGCATCTATTGTAACCTATCGGTTCGGCGCCCGGGGTGATTTGCCGCCGGTCAAGCTGACATGGTATGA
>JACNGQ010000386.1 GCA_014384025.1 Planctomycetota bacterium
TAATGTGTTTTTGTTGTGTTATGGATGCCCTCACTATCGCGAAAGGCCAGGCCGTCCACATCATAGAGCGGTATTCGATTGTCGAATATAGACGATAGTAAGTCCACAAAAGACTCCTCGCCCTCTCCGAGAATGACAAAATCAACCGAGGGAAGTCGCTCTATAGCCTCACGGGCGAATATCGTCGGATGAAGACCGCCAATTACGACAAGACACGTGGGAGCCACTTTCTTTACAGCCTCGCTTATAAAGACAGTGCTCCTGAATTTTCCAGAAAAAAGGCAGCTGATCCCGACCAAATCCGGTCTGAAGTCCTGTATATGACCGGCCACTATTTCCTCCAAAACCAAGTCACTTATGCCTCTTATAACTTCTTTTATTTCTGCCTCGTGACGTTTTTGTTTCAGGACAACAGGAATATCCAGAAGTCTAACTTCATAACCGCAGGAGCGCATGTAAGCCGCCAAGTAGAGCAACCCTATTGGCGGATAGGGTTCCTCGCCCAAAGCGCTCACCATTGACGAGCAGCAATCGCTTGACCAGACGTGAGGGTTAATAAGAAGGACTCGAACTGCTTTTCGTATAAAATTTGTCATAACATTTTATCAACGGTGCAAGTATCAAAGGATAGCGTTCAAAAAATAAAATCACTTGTATTTCATGAATAACCAAATAACTATTGGAGGATATTCATGACGGTATCATATATTACCTGAGTATCTGGCACCTTATTTTGGTACGGAGGGCATAAACATTTTGTTTTGTCCAAAAGTCCCAATGCTTTGACCGGGTAGCCCGTATTGTTAGTCAGCTCGTAGGCGATTGAGCGTGAGGCCCCGCAGATCTCGAAACTGGCGTCGATAACAAGGCCAAGCTTAGACTGGCTTAAGGGTTCCAAATAGCGCCCCATAACCTCAAACGGCTTGAGCCATACGATGTGAACGATGTTACAGATGATACCTTCCTTATGTAACATCTCAGCTGCCCTCCCAACAGCAAACCGCGGCGAGGAGATTGTATATAGTGTGATGTCGGCCTTTTCATGTGTAGCATCTTCCATTTCATCAGTGTTCTGAAGGCTATCTCGGTGTTCGCTGACGATCATTGGGTCGTCGTGTTCCATGAAAACCCGCCACGCTTGCTCGTACTCACCCGGAGTCATGGGCGAGCAGACCCGAAAACCCGGAAAGTGCATGAAGATGCTGTGAAGAACACCTGAATGTACGGGCCCGATCCCCTCGGAAGCCAGAGCCCGGACGAAGATCGGTGTGCTTCTTCCATGAAGCTCTTTGGATTTGGCCGCGTAGTTAATGAGCGGACTGCCGTTCAGGATTAGGAAGTCTTGGAACCGAATGACGAAAATCGGGCGCCTTCCCACCATCGCTGCACCAACGGCGATTCCTGCGCCGGCTACTTCGGTCATGGGCAGTTCAATAATACCCTCGACATTGGGAACAGTGTTGTTGACCCAACCCACAGCCGTAACAGCTTGCCCTAAAAGAATACCATTGTTTTCTTCAAGGTGCCTACGGCTTATTTCTCTAATGGTTTCAGCAACAGTTCTCTGTCCCATAATTCCTCCATGAATCGGCGAGTTTTTTCATTGATTACTCTGATGGCTTCTTCATGCCCAAGCCGGATAAGTTCCTCTTCGACCTTCTTATAACGGTCCCACTCAGGTGTTGCGTCGATACCGATCCCAACGTGCCAGTAGCCTCTACAAACGTAACAATTGATGAACGCAGGCAGGTTATTAGACAGCGCTCTTGTATGGTAAATCACTGCCCATGGATCATCAGCTACATCAACAGCGGGCATGCCTAATGATCTGGCGACGTCAGTGATGCTCCAGGAACGACGAACATCCACGGTTGTTAAAATAGAAAGATTGTTGTCGATGCAAACGAAGAGTACCGGAAGCTTGTGCGTCGCAGCAAAGCCCATGGCGGCGAAGACGTAATCCTCCTCAGCTGCGCCGTCGCCAAAAATGCACACGGTATTTTTCCCACTACCCAGGGCCGCGCCCACCGCTTGTGGAACGTTCTCGCCGATAAGGCCGTGGTGCCCAAACATAGAGATTCCATTTTCGTGGTATTGAAGACAGTTGGACCCGGCCTTGCCTTGGCTTGTTCCGGAGGACAGGCCTAATAGTTCATCCCGAAGCCGCTCCGGGGGACCTCCGAAGGTGAGATAGACGTCGTGGGCCCTGTGTTGAGCGAAAATTAAGTAATCTCTGATCTCGGTGGAGAGGGCTGCGGCCACAGCCTCCTGGCCGGAGGATAGGTACACCGGATAGGTAATCTCCTTTTTGATGACTGCATCTATTACGCCCAGCTCGAAGTAACGGAACATGCACATACGCTCAAACATAGTCAGAGACAGTTCACTGGGAAACTGCTTCGCGATGTTTGGTGGTACGTTAAAGGTCGGTGATCTCATTGTAAGAATCCTAATCTATAATATAGTCAAAAAAAGCCCACAACGCGTTAATGTCATCAACAATAAAATCGGCATCACTAATAAGGTTTCGCTTAAGGGTTGAACATACTGCGATACATCTCATACCGGCCCTTTTTGCGGATTCGATACCCAAGGGCGCGTTTTCGACGACTAAGCATTCGAGGGGCGGAACAAAGAGCTCCTTGGCTGCCGCTATATAGGGTTCTGGGTGCGGTTTCGGATTATTGACCTTATCTCCACTGATTACTGCCTTGAATCTACGAAAAAAATCGTCAGGAACGGTTTTTGTCAGTCTTTTTAAGTCTGCGCCGCTGACAAGCCCAAGTTTGAAACGCTCCCAAAGAGCATCGATAAGTTCCAAAACGCCAGGATAAAACTCAAAAGAGCTATTCTCAAAATAATATTACTCCTTCAGTTTGGCGATTGTACCGACAAGGGTGGAATCCATATTGTTCTTTTTAAGGATTGTCTCCGCCACAGACCTGGGGTTCATTCCTTCCAACAAGAAGTATTCCTCCCGAGCCAAGGAGAGGCTATAACAACTGAACGCCTTTGACCAGGCACGGTAATTGTCCTCCATAGTCTTTCCAATAACGCCATCAAAATCGAATATTACGGCTTTATATTTCATAATTCCATTTTTTAGTAGGATTTAGTCGAAGACCGTAAATTTCATTAAAATGGTCTCATTATTGATGCCCAGCCCGCGGAACTGACACAGATAACTGCCTTTCTCTGTCTCACCGACGTCAACGACTGTCGATTTGTTCGGGCCGAAAAGTGCCCCTTTGCAAATACAGTACAGACCGCCGGGATCCAGGGTGAAGGAATTTTGAAATTCCTTGTTGGATAAGTAACTCTCCATAGAGATGGAAAACCTGTTATCTACGGTGATTTTTTGCCCTTGACAGTCTTTTTCCTCTATATAAAAATAGTTGAACGAATCCAAATTCTCTGTGACCATCTGGGAACAACCCTCGTAACCGCAGTCCTCTCGACCATAACTGTCTTCAAGCCTTACCAGATCCAGCTTGCCGGGTGGTGTTTCAACCTCAATAAGTGAGACGCCGTCGAGGGAAAATGACTTTGTTGAATGGAACACGGCCGAATCGATGTTTAGGGAGTCACCGGTGGACAGAAAGTTGCGGTGCCCGAACGTATTACATAGTGCTCTTCCCGAAAGCAGTGTCAGAGAAGTCTTTTTTGAAGGATGACAGTGCATGGAGGTGGAATGATCCTTTTTTATATACAAAAACCATATAGCCACGCTGTCATTTTCGAATATTAAAAACTCATATCCCCAAGGTTTAATGACAATCCGGCCCTTGTAATCCTTGGGTTGTTCCTCCTGCCTCATTTTTTTGATTTCTAGGGCGGTGTATAGATTCAACTTGTCTTTGCTGGACATTAATATGCGTTTGACCGGTTTTATCATTGTCCCTAAGTCTTTTGAAAAAATAATCAAATTATTGAAAACATAAAATTTGAAACCAACTCATTTATTTAACAATCAGCTCATTATTTTTCACCCGCTTTATATAATCTTGATAAGTAAGTCGAATTCCTGCTTCAATCTCCACACGGTATTTCCAGCCAAGATCGTTTATTTTTTGCACGTCTTGGAGCTTTTTGGACACGCCGTCAGGGAAAGAGGTGTCGTAAATAATATCACCCTCGTAACCGATCTCCTTTTTGATAATCTCGGCCAATTTTGCGATGGTGCAGTCCTTCCCTATTCCGACGTTAAGCAACACGTTGCCCTCATAATTTTCCATCAGGAAGATACTGGCTTCGGCCAGATCATCTACGTAGAGAAAATCCCGGGCCGGCCGGCCCGATCCCCAGATGATAACAGCGTCATCACCCGCGATCTTAGCTTGGTGGAACTTCTGGATAAGGGAGGGGACGACGAGGGAGTTCATTGGCTCATAGCGCTGGTTCGGGCCGTAAAGGTTCGTAGGAATAACTGTCATGAAATCGGTTCCGAATTGCCTATTATAAGACTCGCACATCTTCAGCCCTGCGATCTTGGCCACAGCAAAGGGTTCATTCGTAGATTCAAGGTAACCTGAGAGGAGATATTCCTCTTTCATGGGCTGGGCACAAATTTTAGGGTAAATGCAGGAACAGGCGTAAAAGATCAGTTTACAGACCTCATTCAGAAAAGATTGGTAAATCACGTTGCTCTGCATAACAATATTTTCGTAAATAAAATCAGCTCGATAGGTGTTGTTTGCGTAAATCCCACCTGTCTTACCGGCGGCGAAAAAAACATACTCAGGTTTT
>JACNGQ010000264.1 GCA_014384025.1 Planctomycetota bacterium
ACACCTTTGGGGACATATAATCCTGATTGGGCGATTGTTTTTGATGGGGACAAGAGGATTTATTTTGTAGCTGAGACCAAGGGCACGACCAGATTGGATAAATTGACACCTGACGAACAGGATAAAATTAAATGTGGGCATAAACATTTTGAGGATTTTGAAGATGTAGAGTTCAAAGCACCAGTTACTACATTAAGTGATGTTATAGCTTGACTCTTATTGGGAGAGGATATTTTGGGCAAGAAAGCCCTATACAAGCATAAAAGAAGCGGTGACCTTTTCGATTGACTATTTTCTATTGAATATTGACTATTTGGGAATGATGAGGGGGGGCATTCGATTGAATATTTACTATTTGCTATTGAGATTGAGAATTTCGAGTAAAAATGGGGGGCGGGCCGCTACTTGTTAAGGACCTGAATCCCGAGGAATTGGATTATGATAATTACTGGGACGAGGATAATGGAAGGAAAGTCAAAATTAAAAAAGCAAAATTATGGAGGCCCTTTGGGCGATTATTTTAAACAGATCCCTCCACTCGGCTGCCCATTCGACTTCGCTCAGGGTAAACTCTTTCGGTCGGGATGACGTTCTTGTATTGTGTATGGTCTTTTTTTAAATGTGAGTCTATGTAATTTTGAGGCCAGATGTCTCCGCTCAGGATGAAGAAGAAAGAGAATTGAAGGAACAAAGGGCAGCCACATGGGATTGCCCCTACATAAGGAATGACTACTTTTTAAACAGACCCCTCGGCTGCGCTCGGGGTGACAGTTGTGTCAGTTCGCTACTTCCGGCTGTATTGTGAATAAACGGTGGGTCAGGCCCCACTCTGATATGGAACGACCTTTGTCAAATGTAATATTGTATGCCAGATCCCTCCACTTCGGTCGGGATGACAGAAAGAATATAGAATTGGCCGGGGTTTGTTTTTTGTTAGAAGATTGTTTGACAGGGGGTGATAAAGTGTTATAATTGAGATACAACAAAAAGATTAGAAATCTTTAGGCCCCAGACGAAGAGAACTAACCTTTACCGCTTTTTTCGTTTATTGATATACCTGATAGGAGTAAGGATGCCAAAAAAACTAAAGACTTCGGCCAAAGACAGGAAATGCACTTTTCCGGACTGCAAGCATCTATTGAGTATCTATAACCATGAGGATTATTGTCATGTACATCGCGATCAGGTTTCTAAGGAGCAAAATCGTAAGGTTCCATATCACCATCCATCATAAACGCATTTAAATGATTATTGATTATTGGGATTGAGGCTGGGTCCCCGCTAAGGACATGCGAGGATGACAATATTATTGATTATTGGGATTTAGGGGGAGTGGAATTATCTTGTTCTTTTTAGGAGGGCCATTGCGAGCTGTCTCAGGGTGTCGGCTTTTCTACCAAAAGGTATCAGTGCGGCCATTGCCTCTTCAGCGAGCTTCTTTTCCAATTGCCTTGCCTCTTCGATTCCTACGATAGCGGGGTAGGTACACTTAGCTGCCTTTGCATCTTTACCGGCGGTCTTACCCAGGTGTTCGCTGGAGGCGCTTACGTCCAAGATGTCGTCGGCTATCTGGAAACCCAGACCAATCTTCAGGCCGTATTCGCTGAGCCTTTGGAGCTGTTCGTCTGTCGCGCCGCCGCAGATTGCTCCCATCGCGGTTGCGCAGCGGAACATCTTGGCGGTTTTGTTTGTGTGGATGTATTCCAGAAGCTCTTTATTTCCACCGACCTTTTCCGCTTTCAAATCCGCCATCTGTCCGGCTATCATACCAGAGGGGCCGGAGTCCAGAGCAAGTTGACTGATTAGTTTTACGGCGACGGCAGGGTCATTGGTCTCTTTAGCCAGAATCTCGAATGCGAGGGTCAGAAGGGCGTCGCCTGTGAGGATGGCGGTGGCTTCATCGAAGGCCTTGTGGCATGTTGGGAGGCCGCGGCGAAGGTCGTCGTTGTCCATAGCGGGCAAATCATCATGTACGAGGGAATAGGTATGCACCATTTCAACGGAGGCGGCGGCAATTTCGGCGTTGTGATTGACCTGGCCGCCTATCAGCTCACAGCACCACAGTACGAGCGTCGAGCGAAGCCGCTTGCCCGGGGCGCCGAGCGTGTAGCTGAGTGATTCTTTTAACCTACTTTCTATCTGACGGGAGGCTAACAGCCGGCGAAGCAGATCATCAACAAACTGAGCTTTCTGATTTAACCGGGCATTAAAGTCCATTGTTGACATACGATTTTCGAATCTCTCCTGACGGTTCTCTATTGACAAATGAGTACCGATTATAGATTATTGAAAATGGTAAATACTAAACGATAAATAGTAAACAGCAATTTAAAAATGATTTTAATTCTCGGCGTTACGGCATCGGGCAAGGGGCGATTGGCCTTTGATTTGGCAGAAAGTCTGGGTGCTGAAATAATCAGCATTGACTCGATGAAGGTCTATCGCCGGATGGATATCGGTACGGCCAAGCCGCCGTTGGAGGCACGCGGGGGAATCAAGTATCATCTTATCGATATTGTCGAGCCGAGCGATTCTTTTAGTGTGGGGGCGTTTCGTGATGCGGCTTTGGACGCGATGGAGCAGATAAGGGGGCGGGGGAAAAAGATTGTCGCGGTCGGCGGGACGGCTTTGTATATAAAGGCTTTGCTGTACGGTCTTTTCGAGGGGCCGGGGAGTGATGAGCAGGTCCGGGCCGAGCTGCAGGAGCGGGCAGGGGTGCAGGGTCTGGCGGAACTTTATCAGGGATTGACGAAGATTGACCCTATAGCCGCCGAGCGCATAAATCCCAACGATTCCAAGCGCATCATTCGTGCTTTGGAGGTTCATCGGATTACGGGCAAGCCGATATCGAGTTTCCAGAGGCAATGGGACGATTCCGATGTCAAGGGCGACTGGACGATAATAGGGCTGCGGCGTGAGAAGGCCGAAGAGAGCATGCGGATTAACAGCAGGGTGAAAAATATGATTGGGGCCGGGCTTGTCGATGAGGTCAAGGCGCTGCTGGATGAAGAGAAACCTTTGAGCAAACAGTCCCGGTGCGCTATCGGATACGCAGAGATAATCGAATACTTAAATGGGCGAATTGAGCTGGAAGATGCAGTCGAACTGATAAAGAAGAACACCAGACGCTTAGCGAAGAACCAGCGCACCTGGTTCAAGACTTTTAAGAATGTCCATTGGCTCGATATCGAGCCGGAGGAAACAGCGGAAGAAATTCTTTCCCGTGCTAAGGGATTTATTGAATGATTCTACGTGTGCAGGCAAGCTGCACAGCCTACTCGCTATGAAAAGAACGACTTCATGGCGTCAAGCAGGGCGGTATAAATCGGATTACAGAAATCGGCGACCTCCTGCTCGGAGTCTGATTCGTAGCTCGAAGTCCACTCGACAAATGTTGTGTTCGAGTCGGTAACCGGGTAAAGGTGGACAGTGCCTAAATAATTTGAAACCGAGTCTTTAGAGAGCGGTTCCGGGCCGTCATCTATACTGTAGGTAAAGGTATATTCATCTTTGTTAACCGATACGAGGGTTTCAAGAAATGCATCATTTAACTTTCTTGTAGCGCCGATTTCATGGCCGGCTTGTCTGCCAATGACGTCAACCTTCGTTATGACCGATTCCGCCCATGAAAGATTATGAAAGTCTTTAATCGAGTCCCAGACTTTGTCGCGCGGTGCATTTACAACCGTTGAATTATAACAATTTCCCATTTTTAGTCTCCATGTCAATCCAATTGAAAAACCTGACAATGAATATACATTTTGTATAAAACACCAAAGGCAGGTTTGTTTCATTAATGAGCAGGATATGTAGAATGCGGACGGATGTCAAGGGCGGGTTTTTCCCGGTTGATGGAAGATGGAGTTTACAAGCATGAGAATGAATCGATATAATGAAGACTGGGCGAAGTACGAATATCGCGGCCTATGCGTTTTTAAGAAAAGTTAAAAGGCAAAACAGGGATTAGATAAAATGAAAACAGGCGGTCAGCAAGGGGAATGTGAGTAACTCCGTCGGACTCAAACTTGGCAGCCTTAGTCTGGACGTGCCGTTTTTTCAGGCCTCCCTGAGCGGCTACAGCAACTATGCTATGCGCACGCTCGCCCGCCGGTTCGGCTGTCCTTTTATAATGGCCGATATGATGTTAGCCAAGAGTGCGGCCCACCCCCGCGTGCTGCGCAAGGCCGTTTTTCGACCAGGTTCCGATGAGCACCCGATTGGCGCCCAGATTCTCGGCAGTAAACCGGCGACAATGGCTAAGGCTGCTCGTGATTTGGTGGCTGTCGGATACGACGTTATCGATTTGAATTTTGCGTGTCCGGCCCCCAAAGTCCTGCGGCGGGGACGCGGCGGGGCCCTGCTCAACGACCCGGATACCGTTATCGATATACTAAAGGCGGTTCGCGACGTGGTCGCTGTTCCTATTCTGATGAAACTCCGCATCGGAGTGGATCATAAACCTGAATCGCTGGAGAATTTCTGGCAGATTGTGAGCCGCTCTGTCGAACACGGTGTCGATGCCCTCGTGATTCACGGACGTACCGTTAGCGAGCGGTACCGCGGTAAGGCCGACTGGGACTTGCCGGCGGCGGTTAAAAGCCGCTTTCCGCGGGCAACTATCGTCGGCAGTGGTGACATATTTGATGCCGCTGCCACGGTTGACCTGATGAAAAGGACCGGACTCGACGGTTTCATCGTGGCCCGCGGCGCCATCGGTAATCCCTGGATATTTCGAGATCTGCGCAGTGTATGGGAGAATCGACCACTGCCTGGGCCGCCAGAGATGAGTGAACAACGGGATGTCATTGGCGAACATTTCGAGCTGATACTACGGGATTATCCCGAAAAAAAGGCGGTCGGCATCTTCCGCAAGTTCGCTGTCGGATACGTCTGCCGTCACCCCAGACGCAAACCGGTCCTGCTGTCTTTCATGAAGGCAAAAACCCGTGCTGATGTAGAGAACGTTGTCAACACCTGGTACGCGGATACCTATCCAAATGTGTAGGGAAACTAATCGTGCCGCGTGCGATACTTGTGCATCGCAGAGAAGTTAGCAGCTTTGCGCATTACTTTTATTATATTGATTCATTTACCTGAGACCGGCAGGGGGTGCAACTTGCCTGCCCCGAGCGGAGCCGAATGGGTTGCACGCGCGGAAATAGAGAGGAATTTAATTATTCTTCTTATCTTTTTTCAATTTCCGTTTTTCCTTTGGTGTAAGTTTTGCTTTTTTCTGTTGTTCTTTTCTGCCTTTATCTCTCTTGCCCTTATCGCCCATTTCTATTTTTCCTTCCTTAAAAATGACTTGTATTTCTTAATTTGTCCTCAAAGTGCCCGTTGGTACTAAGACTCTCAGGCGGATTGCAACTGTTTTTGGGCGCGAAGTACGGCTGCTGTATCGCCCAGAACGAGCTGCTTTATCAGGCTGCTCGCGACAAGGCTGATTCCCATGTTGAAGATTTTTTCTTCGACCATCGAGGCAATCATCCGTGCCGTCTGCGAGCAGATGTCGTACTTTTTCACCAGGTCCTCGGCTATTCTGGACTTGTCCCATCGGCACCTGTTGTTAGCTGCCTCGGTGCCTGTAAGCAGCTCGGCGTCGGTGAGCTGCTGAATGTCAATGGAGACGACCTCGGTTCGGGACCGCTTGAGCCTTCGCTGGAAGTGATACTCGCTTAGTTCTCCGGCGGCTTCGTCATAGCTGACGGCCGAGAGGGCCGCCTTGATTATGGAAAATATCTCACTGCTGGTCGCGGTGCGTCTGTTTTGCCGGTGATAAAGAAAATATGTTACCACCTCGGCAAGCTGTTCGGCGATATAGACATCCGCCTGTCCAATCCTGCACAGAGCATTATTGATAGTTCCCATCACCTTCGTATGCGAGTATTCCTCGATACTACCGTCGATTTTTATTACTTTTAGCTGAGTTCGCATCACCTTATTTTTGCCTCCCTGCAAAAATTACCAATCAAATAGTGCCTGTTGGCCGCTTGGTTCGGTTTCGGTAATTGCCTGACTGACTTCCTTAATCAAATCACCGGCGTCTCTGAAGTCACGATATACACTTGCGAAACGAATATAAGCCACTTTGTCAACCCTGCGAAGCTGTTTCATAACACTTTCGCCTACAATCGCCGACGAGACTTCCTTATCGAAATGCCGGAATAAATTTTCCTCGGCCTTGTCGGCTATCTGCTGAATCTGTTCAGTCGAGATTGGTCTCTTATAACAGGCATTTTGCAGGCCGCTGATGATTTTCTCTCTGTCATAAGGAACTCTCGAATTATCTTTTTTCACTACGTAGAGCTTAAAACTTTCGCCAACCTTTTCGTAGGTTGTAAAACGCTTTTCACACACCAGGCATTGACGGCGACGCCTGATTACTCTTCCGCCCTCGCTTGAACGCGAATCAACTACTTTATCCCGGTTTTCCTTGCAAAAGGGACATCTCATTTTGTATCTCGCATCTCGAACTGAATATTTCGTTTGAGATACACTTTTTTACCCTCGCAGCTCACAACCTGCAAGTTGGCAGACCGCCCAGTGCGAATCCCTAACGAGCGGGCAGCCTCTTCAACGTTCATTAAGATAGTACTATATATAGTCAATCTAATCTATTCTACACCCAACATGTAGTATGTCAAAAAAAATCTTTCTGCAGATAAATAATTTATCCGAGTCGGACATAAAAGTCTTGCTCCAGCGGGGTTTCAAAAATTCAAGGAATACAATCGGTATAAGGTAAGTAAGGAGCCCTTGACCTCATATCTCTAATAAGTAAGGCCAAAGGAATATCACAGCCGATATCGCATAAATTGAGATTTTTCCGTTTATTTTGGGGAATTACTGTAACGTATTCGTTCTTTTTAGCGTCTTTAATTATAGAGACGGATCTTAAGGCTTTACTGACAACTGGCAAAGAGTATGCCTGAGAGTATTGCTTATGCCGGCATTACGCAAAGCGAGAAAAATCAAAGTTCTCTTAGCTGTAACAGGGGCCATAGGCTTCGTAACAGTGGCTGTTTATGTACACCACTTGAAATCAGTCCCCACATTACAGCGGCTATCAGCCCCTGTGCAGACGGACAGTCAATCCGTAGATCAAACAGACGGGAAAGAATCCTCGTTCAGTGAACCGTTGCCGTTGGGCAGCCTCTTAGGTTACAATAAGCCAGCTATACCACCTATAGTCATCCCTGTGGGGCGGCCACCAGGTGAGGCCAACAACCCGGATCTTAGTACGCCTGCTGCTGCAGTGTACAGTGTTTTATCCCTTATTGATCAAGCCAAAACAGATAAATTAGCCCCTTGTTTCATCGAAAAGACAGAAGATGCGATGGGCAAGCTCTATCCCCGCTACCTGGGCCACCCCGTAGAACTCGTGGAGATGGTCGAAGAAGATGACTATGCAGAGGTTATTTGGAATGCCACGGTCCATACCAAGTTCTCCCTAAATGGCAAGAACTGGTCCACGGGCGAAACGATGATGCTTAAGACTACACTGGTCCGGGTAGAGGGCCTTTGGAAGATTTCGGAACTACATAATGGAGGTAAAGATGGTCCCTAATAATATAATATGTAAGCGAATTAACACAGGGGCGATTATGCTCGTCCTCTTTGGGCTTGTCGCAGATTTGCGAGCGGAAGGAATTACCTTGTTGAGGCCCAAGCAGCCGCCAGGGGCAACTAAGGTTCTGTCCTTTCCATCGGGGCAATGCATGGGCAATCTTTACCTTGAGCCCGAATCCGGTCCGGGCTGGGACCCTAAACGTGTGACCTTGTCCGGCCAGTGGCAGTACCTTAGCGCCGCACAGGGCGATGTGCTTGTGCCCGAAGACCGAAACGTCCAACTGGGGGTTACACTGGCACTTAGCCCGCGGGAGTCAGCAAAACTGCGTGCACAGGATCATCTAGCGCACCGACTGTTAATTGCCGATCGGGTCCGTAAAGACCCGGATGACTTGTCCGGGCTGTTGGAACTTGATCCTAATGACTTGTTTAGGCTCTCAGTCAGCTCCGCGATGCATCTAAGGACTGGCGCAGATCCACGGATATTTGAGCCGATCAGCCGTTTAACGGGTCTTCAAATGCTGAGTCTTAAAGACACTGGTGTGACCGATAAAGGCTTTGAGCACCTCAGGTCGTTGCGTTCTCTCAGGGTCCTGGTGATCGGAGAGTCATCTATCACAAGCCGGGGCCTGGCTGTCCTAATGGACCTGCCTGCTCTGGTGTACCTGGACCTCAATATGGGCGTGACCGATGCAGGCCTCAGACAGGTGGGGCAACACCCTAATCTACGCTGGCTGAGGATACGGACCGGAAAAATATGGGGCCCGGGCCTGGCGGAACTGGCGAATATGCCCCGCCTAGAGCGCCTGTGTATCTGGGGTTCCAGCCCAATTTCTGACCGACATGTCAAATACATGGAGGGCCTGACGCAGCTTAAGAGCCTGACCCTCTGGGGCGTGGATGCCCTCACCGACGCCAGTCTTGCCTCGATAGGCAAACTTCAAAATCTTGAAGAGCTTTACTTCATCCGTTCCAGCCCGAGATTCTCCGTTGCAGGAGCTGCCCACTTGAAGAAGCTGAAGAACCTCAAGAAGATTGCCTTTGCGCAAATAATGTGGAGCCGCTATGCAGGTTATAATGGCGATGAAGTTGTCCGCTATTTGACTGCCCTGCCCGACCTGGAGTCCATTGAAGGGCTTCGTTTTCTATCGGCCGAAGGCATGAAAATGCTGACAAGATTCCGGAATCTCAAGTGCCTGGGCGTCGCGCTGAAAGATCGCGGGCAGGGCTACTCTGGCCCTACAGGTATATCTCACCTATTTAACCTTGGCTCTCTGGAGGAGCTCCATATTACCGGCAGTGAATCATTGTCCGATGCAGATCTTGCCTCTCTGGAGCTATTGGGCCGTCTGAAAGAATTGCATATAGGGAGCAGGCATTTGAATTTGAGCGACCGAATCCTGACGTCAATAGGCAAGTTGAAAAACTTAGAAAGCCTGCACCTTAGTTGCCCTGTAAATCGCAGTGGACTAAATCAATTGAACGGTTTGTCAAATCTCCATACCCTGCAAGTGAACGCACGGGGGAATGCTGCTAAGACAAACCCGGCCGACGAGCTGATGCTGGACCTGTCAGGGCTAAAAAATATGAAGGATATGAATTTGACCGGGCTACCGTTGCAGAACAGCGACCTTGCATTCCTGGAACATCTGCCCTTGCTTGAGAATTTGTCGATTCAACCGATTCAAACGGATTACTTGACTGGATCGTTCTTACGTCACCTCAGGGAACTGCCTGAACTTAACCGTCTGTATGTCAGCGAGCTTTTGGGCTGTACGGGCGAGGAGTTGGCGCATCTA
The DNA here is from genome assembly GCA_014384025.1 of Planctomycetota bacterium. Taxonomy (GTDB): domain Bacteria; phylum Planctomycetota; class Phycisphaerae; order Sedimentisphaerales; family Anaerobacaceae; genus NIOZ-UU13. The sequence continues at coordinate 9,369 of JACNGQ010000264.1, forward strand.
AACGGCCTGCCTAAACTCAGAAGTCTGACCTTGAAAGGCGACATAACAGATACCGACCTGGCGTCTCTGACAGGCCCTTTGTCTCTGGAGTCGATCACGGTTGAAACCGACGAACCCATCCGGAAGCAGACGGTGACCGATCTGACAAAAAGTCACCCGGTGATTGAATATATTCACATAAACGAACTACAGAAAGTGCAGACTCGCCCCGCCAGTACACCAAAACGCACGAGAACCAGTCAACCTCGTGTTAATCAGCGGACGCAACAGAATCGCCGGCGCCGCAGATAATCCTCCCGGCTCACGACTACATGGATTGCTCCAAGGGCGGTTAATTTGAATTTAGCTGGGCTTTAAGGGGAAAATGGGAAATAAAAATTTTGCAAATATTCTTAAAAAAGCACTTGACACATAATATTAAGTACAGCATAATAGTATGTGATACATACTATATTAAGGAGTTTCTTATGAAGTTCGAAAGTCAGCTATTGAGGGGAGTTGCCCCTACGGTCGTTCTGGAGATTATCTCACGCGGGCCAATGTATGGCTATGAATTGCGAAAGGCCATCGAAATGCGGAGCAATAACATCCTGGTTCTCGGCAAAGGAACACTATATCCATTGCTTTATAATCTGGAAGCCAAAAAACTGGTCAAAGGCAAATGGGAAATAAAAGGCTCCGACCGACCGAAACGATATTACTCTATTACGAGCAAAGGCAAAACCCAACTGGCTCAGCAAAAAGAACAGCTTCGTGAGTTACGGACTGGCCTGGACTTTATTTTCAGCGGTGAGATAGCCCTAACTTAGGATATAGTTGTCGCCTTTACAATTAGAGATACAAAAGAGGTGCCTATTATGAAAAAAAAATTATCTCAGGTCGATTTACGCTACCTTCCCAGATGTGCCGGTGAGTATATAAAATTAGTGATTAAAAAGATGCGTTACCGCAAGCAGGTGCAAGCTGATGTACTGGCGGAGCTGGCATCGGATTTCGAAGAAGAGCTTAAAGAATGCACCGGCGATGAGCAAAAACAGCAGATAGCCCGTCAGCTAATAGACGAATTTGGTGATGTGAAATTATTAGCTGCTCTATTACGCCGGGCAAAGAAACGCTGTCGGCCTTTATGGCGAACAATCGTTGCAAGAACGTTTCAAGTTATTGGCGTTCTGATTTTGTGTTTTATCTTCTATATCGTCTGGTTCTTGACCGGCAAGCCGGTTATCACCACCAATTACGTTGCCGAGTTTAATAAAATTGTCAGGCCCCCAGCAGATGAATCTCTAAATGCAGCTCAATTGTATAACAAGGCGGTTGACTTGTGTGAAGAGACATCAGATGACTTTCTTCTTTTCTTTGCTAAAAACCACCAGGCAGTTGTTGATGAGAAAGACCAAGGGCGAGCTAAAGAACTGGCCGGCAAAATTGATGAATTCTTTTCAAATAGTAATCGTTTGAATTTACAGGAGGAAAGGCAAGACATCCAGGATGAAGTCTCCGGGGTGCTCTTGCGGTTCATGGGAAAGAAATATAATGAGCTTACGGTTGGGCAAAGAAGAATAGCTGATAGATGGCTCCATGACCACAATGATGCTCTGGAGCTTATTATTGAAGGTTCTCGGAGGCCATATTACTGGAGAGAATATGAAACCGAGACGGCGGAAGGTGGAATGATAGGTGTTCTTATGCCAAACCTTTCCGATTTTCGCAGGTTTGCATTTAATCTGCGATTGCGCGCATGGCTTCGTGCCGAACAAGGCAGATATCAAGATGCTTCTGACGATGTGAAATCCTGTTACCGCTTTGGCCAGCATTTAAAAGGGGACAAAATTTTGATTGAGCAGCTTGTGGGAATTGCTATTGAAGCATTATCTGTTCAAACTATTCGGGATATTTTAGGTGAGTATGAAATTGACTCGACGGTATTGGCGGACCTTCAGGATAGCTTTGAGCAGATTGTCGCCGGTGAAAATTTCGTAGCAAGTTTAAAAGCGGAAAAGCTGTGCGTCTATGACGAAATCCAGCGATGTTTTACTGAAGATCGCTTTGGTGGCGGCCATTTATATCTTTCAAGGATAAGTTCTCTGACAAGTGATTATCAAAACGATGTGATGGATGTTGAGACGATATTTTCTCCACAGCAGTGGCCGAGGGCTGTAAAGGTTTTATTCGCTCATCCGGATAAGGAAAAAACCAGGAAAACAGCCGACTGTTTTTATGATTTTTGGACAAAGTTATATCTTAAAACGCCGTGTCAGATTAAAGCCGAGGTAATCGATGCCGAGAAAGAAGCTTTGGAAATCATTGAGGGTAATGTATTTCTACAAATCCTGGCCCCTCCCCTGGCCAGGGTAAACCAAATAGCCTATCGAAATAAAACCGATGTTCATGCAACTGTTGCCGTTCTTGCGATTCTACGGTACAGCAAGGATAAAGGTTCTTACCCGAACGATTTGCAGCAGCTCATAACCGCCGGCTATCTTAGGCAATTGCCGATGGACTCTTTCAGTGATAAGCCGCTGGTTTACAGAAAAACTGATGACGACTTCATCCTCTATAGCGTCGGCCCTAATTTTACCGATGAAGGCGGGGAATACAGCAGGGACTCAAAGGGCCGAATTCAGAATTGGCTGGACAATGGCGATGCGGTTTTCTGGCCTGCGGCAAATTCGGAGGCCCTAAAATAGAAGAATATCTTCGAGTTAGATTCATGTCTGGCCTGGCGTCTTTAATAAGTGATGCCCGGTCCGGTGAATTTATCAGCGAATATTAATGCATAAAAAAAAGCCTCTGCGCAGAGTACGCAGAGGCCAACTCGGAAAGAAACTTATATGCACCCCCCTTAGGTCTGGGATAAAGTCTTCACTTCAATGTGAATAACTTCATTAGCATCATTTTTGCTCTTTCCTTCCCTTTACATTTAAAGTTTACTATAAAAACCTTAAAAAGCAAATCAAGGCAGCGGCATTTTTGGTTTTATTTCATCAGCCCGATAAAACCGGGTGCACATAAAAATAAGGGCTAACAAAACGACCGTTGTCAGGAAAAAACTTAGAAAAAAATTACATTTTCCTTATAGACCTATAATTAGCGCCTTTAATTGCCTGTTATGTCCCATAATAAGCCTGCTCAAGCCTCTTCGATTTTGGCTTTTTCTTTCAGGGTATCTATGAAGTCGTCGATGGCTTTGCTCCGTATTTGTTCCTGGAGGGCGCCGACTATCTGGTCCTTTACTTCTTTAAGCTCGGCTACGGCGGCGGATTTTCTGTCGTACACCTTGGCTATATGAAAACCGAAGCGGGTGCGAAAGACGTCGCTGACATCTCCGGTGCCCAGATGAAAAATTACGTCCTCAAACTCCTCGACCATCTGGCCCTTCACAACATAGCCCAGGTCGCCGCCGCTGTCGGCGCAATCGGTATGTTTATCAACCACCACCTCGAAGGCGGCGCCGTTTTTCAATTCATCGTGTGCTTCTTTTATCGCGTTATAAGCGGTTTCTTCGTCCGTCTGCCAGTTAACATATTTTACTATATGGGCCACCCTGGCAGACTCTCCGGTTTTAAATTGCTCGGCATTTTTCTCGTAGTATTCCTGGATATCGGCCTTGGACGGGTCGGGTAAATCTTTACATACATCGCTTAGCCTTTGCTCGACCCTCATCTGCATCTCTATCTGGTCTTTGATACCGGCGTCATCCTCGACGCCAAGTGCTTTGTAAAGCTCTTTGGGGTCGGTGTATTGCTCTTTTATCTTTGCCAGGGCGGAGTCGATCTGGTCCTGCGGAATTTTTTCTTCGCTCTTTTTTGCTTCCTGATTGATTAGTGCTCTTTCAATCACATTCTCCTTCGACCAGTCAAACAGCTGGGCTTCCCTCTCTTTGGAGTCCAGGTCGGGAAACACTCGTTCGTAATCCGGCCTTAAGCGTTCAGCCTCCTGCTTTATTGCCGAGTCTTTAATTTTTTCACCATTAACAATCAGAGTCATTTTTCACCTTTCTTATCACAAATATTATATTGTGTATCCTTCCTCCGGTTATATCAAGACCTTTTACGGTTCGCCGCGGCAATATCTTTCAATTTTACCCTTTCGCTTTTGCGTACCAGTCGGGGTCCCGTGCCAATTTTTCCCTTGCATCCAATGTCATCATTTCAAAGGCCGGGTGTGTGGTTTCCCATGCCCGCTCGCGGAATGAGCTTTGCCGCATCTTTTCAACTTCCGGTGCCACCTCATTCAAATAACTGCCGTATATATGCAGCGAATCGCTGATATCGACGTATCTGCCCACATTCACGGGAACGCCTTTTTTTCCGGCAATACCTTCGGCGATTATTTTTTGAAGGTCGGTCAGGGCATAGACATTCATAAACCACGCCTTGTAGAGGTCTCTGCTGCGCCAGTGGGTGTTCATATTGAGTGAAAGGCCGCCCGCTTCGTTTTCGAGAAGCCGGCACCATATTCTCTGAAGGCAGGGCGGGTCGTCCGTTACCGGGTCAGCCGTCGGCATCCAGGTTATCGCCTGGGCCCTGCGGCCGTGCCCGGTCTGCGAGAGACAATCGATGATATACTGTATCTGGTCCACTTTCCTGAACGGCTTCGGCGAATTCGCTTCGCGTATGTCTTCGACCGGACAGTACGCAAACAACCTTTCGTGATAAGTATAGGTCCACTTGCCCGCGGCAGGGTCAATCCAATGGTCGTGGATTCCATTGACCACTTCCTGCCGGTACGACTCAAGCTCCTCAGGCCCGCCGGGGAAGTTCTTGTGGATCCTCGGCTCGCTGAACGGTTCGTTAACGGTAATCATAACAGTAGCGTCTTTGCTCGGGGGGTCTTCGGGTTTATCGTACTGGGTTTTGACCTCGAAGCCATTGTCCCAGACAGCCAGGACCGCCTTTTCCCATGCCTCGGGCAGGCAGTCAGCGGTTATCGAAATCACAGGTATATTGGCAGTAGATACAATTGCAGCCATTTAACGGTATTCCTCCTTGATAGTGAAAGGTTTTGTTCCAGGTCTTTGTTCGGCAAACATGCTTAGGTCTTTTTCTTCTTCTGTGACCTGGTATCGTTTCTGATATCTTTCGGGCAAATCAGCGAGCATCTGTTTTGCAGTGTAGGCAAACCGGCTCTCGGGCCATTTGCTAATTATTGTCCGGCAACTGTCAACCATAAGCTTAAAACCGGTTATCGGTAACCGGCCTATGCTGCGTCCGGGGACAGCCACATTCAGGAGCCTCTCGGCCTCTATTTGATCTATCTCACCAAGCTCCTTGAAATACACCAGTACCGGCTGGACTGGTTTGGGCGGCTCTATGGCCGGGGGAACGGCCTGAGCTGCTGTCTGTTTATCTATCGGCGGGGCTTGTTCAGTTGCGGTTGTTTGGCTTTGAGAATCCAGTGCCTGTGGTTCTGATAAAAATCTTTGCTTGTCTTCTTCGGCCTGGTCGTAAAAGGTCTTTTGGGGCACTTTAGGTTCCGGTTCCGGAGATTCCGAATCGGTCCCGGATGTGAAAACACTTATCAGGATAATCACGACTACAGCCAAGACGGCCAGACCCATTATTTTCAGCCAAAACGTATTCATAATTATCCCACCCCGTTACGACAATGATTATTGATTATTGTTTATGGATTATTTATAATCGATTTTAGCATTAAATTTTATTTTTACAATAGCCATTAGTAAATAATAAATCGTATATGTTTACAGGACTTATAGAAACGGTTTGCAAGGTAAAGTCGGTTCGCCGGGGCGGCGGGGCGATGCTTCTAAATATAGATTTAGGCAACCTTGCCGACGAGTGCAAAATCGGAGACAGCATAGCTGTAAACGGAGTATGTCTGACTATAACCAAATTCGAAAGCGGCGGTGCGGTTTTTGACGTAAGCGCAGAGACATTAGCGAAATCGACTCTGGATAGATTAAGCCCTTCGTCAGAAGTCAACATCGAACGTGCCATAAAGGCCACTGACCGATTCGGCGGGCACTTTGTTCAGGGCCATGTCGATGGAGCGGCAACAGTTAAAGCAATCGACAAGCAGGGAAAGTTTGCCGAGATTAAATTTGCAACAGAAGCCGAATTGCTCGATGCGATGGTGGTCAAAGGTTCGGTCGCCGTCGATGGAATTTCTTTGACGATATCAGGTATGGACAAGAACAGCTTTACCGTTGCTTTAATACCTGAGACGCTGAACAAAACTATTCTAAGCAAAATAAAAATTGGTGATAAGGTTAATATAGAAACTGATATAATTGTGAAGACGATAAAAAGTCAACTTGAGAAGATTTTACCACAGGCCCAGCCTTTAACAGCCGAAAAACTAAAAGGATTGGGATTTTAAGCAACGCATGACGTACAACGCAAACCCGATACTGCCCGGAAAAAAATATTATGAAAACTAACGGTAATAATTCGATATCAGAGCAGCCGGTCATCGGTATTACGATGGGTGATCCGGCGGGTATCGGTCCGGAGATTATCGTTAAGGCTTTAGCTGATCCGAATATCCGTCGTGCTGCGAAATTTATCGTCTTCGGTATGAACGAGCAGCTTTGTTACGCGGCGGATGCTGCGGAGATTGAGCCGTTCTGGGGCCGGCATCAGCACGAAAAAATCAGCCGGGAATATCCGTATAAAGTTGTCGTAGCCGATTACGACGAGTATTCCGTTCCTTCATGGGTGAAAGGCCCGAGCAAAGCGGCGGGCGAGGCATCTGTAAGGTTCTGCCTCGATGCTATTGATGCGGCCCGAGATGATCTGATAGACGCGGTGGTGACTGCGCCAATCAGCAAGACAAGCTGGAAGCTGGCTGATGCCGAGTGGCCGGGTCACACAGAGATGTTAGCCGCTCGCTGTAAATCCAAACGCAAGGTGATGATGTTTGTCGCCGGGCCGTTAAAACTGGCGCTGGCAACAATCCATGAGGCCCTGTTCGAGGTGAGGCACAAGTTTACGATTGGCTGTGTCTTTGAGCCGATAGATTTGCTGAATGACGCCTTGAAAGAATACTTCGGCTTTGATAATCCGAAGATTGGAGTTGCGGGTCTGAATCCGCACGCTGGTGAGGATGGTCAATTCGGCGATGAAGAGAAGCGTATAATAACGCCGGCTATTTCTTTGGCACAGAACCAGGGTATAAACTGTCTTGGTCCGTTCCCGGCCGACACCCTGTTTCTGCGGGCCGTTAACGGTGAATTCGACGGCGTCGTCGCGATGTACCATGACCAGGGTATGATACCTGTTAAGCTTCTCAATTTCGGGAAAGCGGTCAATATAACGATTGGAATCCCGATTATAAGAACTTCGCCCGCTCATGGAACGGCTTTCGACATTACAGGCCGGAACATTGCCGATGCGTCCGGGATGAAATCAGCCATCAGCACCGCAATAAACATGGCAAAAACAAAAAAGAATTCAGAATTTGGAATTGAGAATTTAGAAACGAAAGTTGCCAATGAACGATAAGGAGAGCAAGCCGAAAGAGAAGGATATTCAGGAAAGGGCATTTTCGTTTGCATGTCGAATCATCAAGCTTTATCGGTTTTTAGCAGAGCAAGGGAGTGCGGGAGGAGTTTTAGGCAAACAACTTTTGCGTTCAGGAACATCGATTGGGGCAAATTTAGAAGAGGCAATAGCGGGACAAAGCAAAGCAGATTTTGTCTCGAAATGTAATATCGCTCTTAAGGAGGCTCGCGAGACACATTATTGGTTGCCTCTCTTCGAAAAACTAAAGTTGTATCTGTCGAGAGGCTAAGGGAATTGACCAAAGAGTCGAACGAACTGGTCGCAATTCTTACGACTATCGTAAAAAACGCTCGATCTTCTGAGCAAAATTGAACGTGTGTATATATATTTCTAAATTCAACATTCTAAATTCTCAATTTTGATGCAGACAAAACGGCAAATCCAGGAGCTGCTTGCGTCGGCAGGCGTCCGTCCCAATAAGCGGCTTGGTCAGCATTTTCTTATAGACCTGAACTTGATGCGGCTGCTGGTCGAAACGGCGAATATCAACGAAAACGATATTGTGCTTGAGGTCGGTTGCGGTACAGGCTCTCTCACCGGAGAGCTGGTTGAAAAAGCGGGCGTTGTCATTACTGTTGAGCTTGACCGGACGCTGGCCGGACTGGCAAAAGGCAGCCTGGCGAATGCAAACAATATCGAGTTTATCAATGCCGATGTTCTTAAAAACAAAAACACCCTCAGCCCTGCTGTTATCAGCGCGCTGGAGTCGGCTCGTGAAAAGTATAACGGCCGAGTTCTGTTAGTGGCGAATCTGCCATACAATGTCGCTTCGCCGACAATGCTGAATCTGATTACGGGTCCGGTGGCTGCTGATGCAATGTACGTTACCATCCAAAAGGAAGTTGCCGACCGAATGGCGGCTGCGCCGGGCAGCGGTGATTACGGCACGCTTAGTATCTTACTGAGCGCCGCCGGCGATGTAAAAACTATACGGATTTTAAGACCTACGGTCTTTTGGCCTCAGCCGAAGGTTGATTCGGCGATGATTGGCTTTGTCCGTAAGGAAGAGAAATACAGGCGTATAGAGGATATGGACCTGTTCGGTGAGGCTGTAAATCTTTTTATGGGTCATCGTCGCAAGACTCTCAGGGCTTGCAGCAGATTAGCTCGCGGCAGGCTTGCAAAAATTATAAATTGGTCCGAAATCTTCGAGCGATGCGGCATTGTCCCAACAAGTCGTCCCGAACAGCTTAGCAGTGAAGATTACATAGCCATCGCAAATCTGTGCTGCAGCAGTCTTGCACAGGCTTGATTTAGAGAGTGAATTATTTTATATTATGTTGTGTAAAACTGTTGATATTGGCGAAAAAAAAGGGTTATTTTCAGGGCAAACCTCCCTATTTTTACTTAAAATTTCAACCAAATTTAATCTTGCAGGCAATTGAAATTTAAGTTATAATAGAACGTTCGATAAAATCAAGCTTATTTAGGATGAAAAAATGCTCAAAGGGCGGAACAACAGGGCGCTCTTGCGCATCGTAAAATAATAAGGTAGAGGGAACATTGGTTGAAAACTGAGGAGTATTATTATGGGCAAACGAAGTAGAGGATTTACATTGATCGAGCTTTTGGTTGTTATTGCTATCATCGCGGTTTTGATGGCGATATTGATGCCGGCATTACGTCGTGTGAAGGAACAAGGCAAAATGATAAGCTGCATGGGAAATCTAAAGCAATGGAACCTGATTGCGGCAATGCACACGGAGTCCAATGACGGCAAATTCTGGGATTCTGACCCCGGGACCCCAGGCTACTGGTATGTAAAGTACTTAGATGAAAAGCATAAGAGCTGGAAGACGAACCCGATTTGGATGTGCCCTTCGGCAACAAAACCGATAATTGACGAACGGGGCGTTCAGGTGCCTACATTCAATATCTTTAACGCCTGGGGTATCTTTACGGGCAGCGACCTTAGTGTGGATGGCGTAGCCGGCAGCTACGGTATCAACGGCTACTGTCTCATACCGCGAACTGCTGAGACTTATGAATCAGGTGTATCTGTCTCGCAAGGATGGAAGACCGCCGGTGAACGCGGCGCAAACAATGTGCCGTGGTTTAGCGAGGCCCTTCGTTTTGACCTTTGGCCTTTACCGACTCATGCACCTGCCACTGACGAATTTGCGGCCTGGTCGGGCAACCTCATGGCCCGTACCTGCATTAACCGCCATCAGGGATTTGAGAATGTTGCCTTTCTTGACTGGTCGGTAAGAAGAGTCGGTCTAAAAGAGCTGTGGACGCTGAAATGGCATAAGTCATTTGATATCAACGGTGCGTGGACGAAGGCCGGCGGTGCCCAGGGCAGCGATTGGCCGCAATGGATGAGACGTTTTCAAGATTTTTAGAAAAATTACTATCGCATGATAAAAGACCGGCCCTTTCGGTTAGTCTTTTTTGCTGATGAGTGTTTTTTGAAAATAATTTGAGGCGTAGAAGAGGAAAGGTGTGGTTATGCGCAGAAAAACAGGATTCACACTCATAGAACTTTTGGTGGTAATCGCTATAATTGCCGTATTGATGGCTATTTTGATGCCTGCTCTGAATCGAGCGAGGGAACAGGGCAAACGTTCGACCTGCCTTAGCAATCTCAAACAGTTAACCCTTGCCTGGATTATGTATGCCGATGAGAATGACGACAATCTCATCAACGGCGATACGGGGGAATACAGCATACATCAGAATGAGACTCCCTGGGTGCTGGCTGACTGGCGTTCGGGTATGACTTCGGAAGCAAAAAAAGATGCCATTTATGACGGAGCCATGTGGCCATACGTTAAAAATCTGCATATTTACAAATGCCCGACTGTCGGTAAGATCGTTCGCGGGGGCGGGCAGGAAGACATCTTTCGGACTTACTCTGTGTCTGATTCGATGAACTGTAAGGACTGGCCCAGCATGGGTGCGGAGATGATCAAAAAAAGAATGAGCATTCCCAACCCGGCTTACAGGATAGTCTTTCTTGACGACGGTGGGACAATAACTTCCGCTCTTGGCGGCTGGACGGTTTATGTTCAGCAGGAGACGTGGTGGGACCCGCCGCCAATACGGCATGGTGACGGCTCGACCTTTTCTTTTGCCGACGGGCACAGTGAATATCACAAATGGACGGACCCGCGTACTATCGAATTCGGCAAGATGGTACCGCCGACGGCTTTCTCCCCCACACAGGCGGGCAATGAGGACCTTCGCTGGGCCGCTGTCGCTATGTGGGGTAAAGCGGGGCAGCGTTAGGATATACAAACAGAAATTATAATCGCATTTGTGGCTTTGGTGCAGATTGATTCTTTGAAAACAAGTTTCTTTTGGAGGAACAGGAGGTAATGAACAAGACGAAAGGCTTCACGTTAATCGAGCTTCTGGTGGTGATTGCAATCATTGCGGTATTGATGGCGATATTGATGCCTTCGCTGCAGCGGGTGAGGAAGCAGGCAAGGGGGGTCGTTTGTCAGGCCAACCTTAAACAATGGGGCACCATATTTTCGATGTACACGAACGATAACAACGGCAATTTTCCCGAGCGCAGTAACAGTTCCGGGCGCTGGATGGATTCAATGCGTGATCTCTATATCAGCACGGAAGATATACGGCTTTGCCCGGTGGCTTCAAAAATAGCCAACCCGGACATGATACAGGGGATTGATTGGTGGGGCGGTACGCTTACGGCCTGGGGTGAAATCCCCGGCTGGGACGCGGGCGGCGGGCGAACAATAGGTTATTACGGCAGCTACGGCGTAAATGGGTATATATATATTCCGCTGGGTGACGCGGTTTATGGAAAAGCGCCTAAGAGATTCTGGAGAAATATTAACGTCAAGAATGGTAATGAGATACCGATGTTTCTTGACTGCTATTTCTGGTGCGGCTGGCCGGATGATGACGACACTCCTCCGGAGTACGACGGCCATCAAATGCGCCCTGACGAAAATGCTATGAATCGTTTCTGTCTCAACCGCCACAATGGAGCGGTGAATATCGTTTATATGGACTATCACGTAGAAACAACAGGGCTCAAACGGTTGTGGCAGTTAAAGTGGTCTCGTGACTTTAACAAGGTCAATCCATGGACCCCGGCCGGCGGTGTTACCCCGGGCGACTGGAGTAATTACGGCACAGGCTGGATGGGAAGATTCAAAGATAATTGAAAAAGAATGATATCTTGTTATATTTATTAAATTCATAAAAAGAATCGTGCAAAAGAACAAATAATTGGAAAACATAAAAAAGAGGTAGAATTATGAACGAGAAGAAAGGATTTACATTAATTGAACTGTTGGTTGTAATCGCTATTATCGCGGTCTTGATGGCTATCCTGATGCCGGCGCTGTCGAGGGTGCGGGAGCAGGGCAAGCGGATAGTGTGTGAGCATAACCTCAAGAGCCTGACGCTTGCCTGGGTAATGTATGCCGACGAGAATGACGAAAAAATCGTTAACGGGGCCGGCGGGTTCCACTACACGCAGAGCGGTATGACGGAAAATGGTTCCGCCGCCGGAATTATAGAGAGGGCCTGGGTAGGCCGAGGCTGGGGGAATAACTGGAACAACAGCAATGTGGCCGATAGCGGGTGGACTGATGAAATGAAGAAGAAGGCCATCCGGGAAGGTGCTTTGTGGTCGGTGTGCAACGATGAAGATGCCTACAAATGTCCTACCGGAAGGCCGGGCGAGTTCGTTACGTATGCGGCTGTTGACGCCATGAACGGCCTGCACCGAACCGGTACTACCGTAAGCGGCGGACATCATCCGTTTGCCGTCGGCAGGAGGGTAGGTAAAACGATGCTATGGATCAAACGAAGGACCGAGATAAGCAGTCCGGCCCCGGCCCAGCGCATGGTTTATATAGACGAAGGTGCGATGACACCGGACAGCTTTGCCACGCACTATGCCCAGCGAGGTCCCTGGTGGGATGACCCGCCAGTGCGTCACGGTGACGGCACGACCGTATCGTGGGCGGATGGCCACGCCACCCATCTCAAATGGAAAGCAGCCGAGACTATTCAACGCGCCAAGGAAACCGCGGATTGGTATGGCGGCGGCGGCTTTCAGCCAAGAACTCCAGAGGGCATGCAGGAGCTTGAGGAGTTCCAGAAAGCCGTATGGGGCAGGGTCGGCTACTGACCATAGCGATTCACAGGTTTGCTTTTAGCATTTTGACCGACTGGAAAATAATGGTAGAGGCTGGCTGGCAATAATTAAAACTTTTTAAAACGCTCTCGTTCTAAAGCAGGACGGGAAGCGTTTTTTTTGCAGAACTTATAAAAGAATACATTGCATGGGATCTGTGACCTGCAGCGCGAGGCACATTATCAGGCCAAACGTAAAGTGATTACGAGATATGAAACAAGTATCTTTATGACCAGGCGAAGCGCGTTTATCCCGTTAGAAATTAAGATTCCTGAGAAGGAAAATGGAAGATTTCTAACGGGATTTACCTTAATAGAGCTGTTGGTGGTGATTGCCATCATTGCGTTATTGATGGGTGTTCTTATGCCTGCGCTGATGCGCGCGAAAGAGGCGGGCAAGACGATTAAGTGCCAGGCGAATCTGAGGACGTTGACCACGGCTTGGTACACCTATGCGATGGATAACGACGACAAGCTGTGCGGCTCGTGGAACTACAACGCCGGGGCCTGGGGCGACCCGTGGGACTGGGCCTGGGCGCCATGGAAGGTCGGCGGCAGCTCCGCGGTGAGTGATTATTTCAACGCCACAGTCGAAGAAAAGCAGGAAGGCATTAAAAAGGGGGTGCTGTACCCATATACAAGAAGCGTTGACTGCTATCACTGCCCCAGCGATAAGAGCTTCGGGAGAAACTTTCGCACCTATTCCATGCCGGACAGTCTGAACGGCAAATGGGCGAAGAACAAGGGCGGCACCGCCAACTGGACGGATGTATCTCATTTATCCCAATTGAAAGAGCCGGCAACGAAATATGTCTTTCTCGAAGAGAATGACCCCCGAGGTTACAATATCAACGCCTGGGTCATAAACCCGGGAGGCATTGGTTCTATGGTGTGGTCTGACCCTTTGGTTGTCTGGCACGGCAGCCGGAGCAGTTTCGGTTTTGGGGACGGCCATGCGGAGACATGGAAGTGGAGCAATGAGACGATGAGAATCTTTCGTGACCTTACGAGTATGTCACAGGGCCAGCGCAGTCCGCAGACCGAGGACGGCATTCGAGACCTTGAGCGTATCCAGCGCAGTTGGCCGGAGCCGAGGGGTTCGTCCGGGAGCGGCTGATACCAATTGTGATTAAACCTTGCGCTATACATATTTGAGATAACAAACTGCCGGCCTTTTCGCAATGCCATTCCAGAAGTCGCCGAACCGGTTCTATATCCAACCAGGCCTTGCCGTGACAGCTTGAACGTCGTGCCGATGAAAGCATTGCTCCGGGAGTCTTGTCCGGCGGAGTTATCAGTGATACAATAATAGACATCGGCAATAACGCTCATCAGCCAGCCGATAGATACCTGCAGTCGGTCAGGAAAGGTGGCATGATTTGTCGCGGCGGCTTGAAGCTGGTGAGTGCTCTTTTCTAACTTGTCCGGTTTGGAGTGACAAAATGACAAATGTCCCGGAACATATTGTGTGCGAATTTGTTGAAGCATGCCGCGAAACAGCTCATCTCGGGCTTGTTCGTTGCAGCAGCGGCAACATGTCTCTACGACTGGATTCGAACCGGATGCTGATTACAGCGTCGCGCAGTTGGATGGGAGATATATCTGCTGACGGTGTCTGCGTATGCCGTATTTCTGACCGAACCCCCATGGATGAAAAACAGCCGAGTGTCGAAATGGGATTTCACGCCGGTATCCTGCGTTCCCGGCCTGATGTCAATGTGGTGCTGCATTTCCAGACGCCTTGTGGAACCGCCCTGGCGTCTCGGGATGCAGAGAATGTCAACTATTTCGTAATTCCCGAGGTGCCGTTCTACATCGGGCCTGTTGCGCGGGTCCTCTACAGTCAACCTGGCTCGGATGATTTAGCCGATGCCGTTACAGATGCCATGCGCACGCATGATATGGTGACAATCGTCAACCACGGGCAGGTGACCGTGGCCGACAGTTTTGCTCATGCGATCCAAAATGCCTCATTTTTCGAGTTGGCCTGCGAGATCATACTGCATGGCGGAGATGAGCTCACTCCGCTGTCCTGCGAGGAGGCACAGTACTTGCTTGACTTGAGAAGCCGAAAAGAAGAGAGAAATGTCTGATCAAAGGAACAGGTTTCTACGCTCTTTGCAGAACCGCTTCTATCTATATTGAAAAAAATATTAGTTCACTGAACAATTTAACCTTATGATTAGAATCATAGACATAACATTACCCTTCGACCACAAAAAAGAAGCCCTGACCAGAAGCATTTTGGAACGTCTGGGTATTCCAGAGCACCAGCTTCTCAACTTTACTATAGTCCGCAAATCCATAGACGCAAGGCGTAAAAGCCATATTGTGGCTGTTTATACGATAGACGCGGGACTAACAAACGAGCCTGAACTGCTTTCCAGATTTTCGCAGGACATTCGGATTTCCGCGGGGCCTTGTATGAATTACCAGCTACCAAAAGTCGGCAAAATACACGGCCCGGGTCCAGTTGTCGTTGGAAGCGGTCCTTGCGGCCTCTTTGCTGCCTTGATCCTTGCTCAACTGGGCTTTAAGCCTCTACTGATAGAAAGAGGAAAGGAAGTCGGCTCAAGACTAAAGGATGTCCAAAACTTTTGGCGGACGGGCCAGCTTGATCCGGAATCTAATGTGCAGTTTGGTGAAGGTGGAGCAGGCACTTTTTCCGATGGTAAACTTACTACCCGGATAAAGGATAAATATAACCATTCAAGAAAAGTTCTTGAAGAATTTGTAAGGGCCGGAGCACCGGAAGAAATACTCTATCAGGCCAAGCCTCATATCGGCACAGACAATCTCGTTAAGA
>JACNGQ010000389.1 GCA_014384025.1 Planctomycetota bacterium
TTGGTAACCTTAATGCTCCATTTGCCGAGCAGACTATCGTTAACAACGGTATTCAATCGATGCCGATGACCTACGACAACGCGGTTGGTAAATCCGAGGCAACTTTGACACTGACTTCCAATCGAGACTGGACAGTGAACGGTGTCAACTCACTGACGATTTGGTTCAGAGGTAGTTCATCTAATACTTCTGAGACTTTGTATGTTGTCCTCAACGGTAATGCAAGGGTCGATCATGATGATCCTGATGCGGCACTGAAAACTTCCTGGACCCAATGGAATATCGACTTGCAGGCTTTTGCCGACCAGAGTGCGAACCTTTCTAATGTAAGTTCGATTACTCTTGGCCTTAGCTCTGTTACCGGCGGGACAGGTATGATGTACTTCGATGATATTCGCCTCTATCCACCGGCACCATAAATGACAAATTAGCTTTGTGTAAGGACAGCTTAAATAAAGTTATTTTAATTTGAAGGAAGATTATTATGTATAGAAGATTGCTTTGTTTGGCTTTTCTCTTAACTCTATCAGGGATTATGGGAAGCACGGCCTTTGCCGATTGTAATTGGGAAGGGGCCAGCAGTGATTGGTTCAATGCCAGCAACTGGGTGCCAGATTACCCGGAAGAGTCGCCAGGTTTGCCAATCCTTATCCGTCAGGCCGGTAGCTTCGATCCAGTTGTTCACGGAACTACCACCGGGGGCCAGCGTGTGGATATCTCCAACAATGGCCATTTGACCATTAACAGCGGCGGTAACGTCCAGTCCAATAATTGGTACTTTCAGGGCCGAGATACAAGTGGCACGGCGGGTGATTCTCTGCTGACCATTAATGAGGGCGGCAAGTTGACCGCCGGCGTGGACAATGCTGACGCAGAGGCCAGGGTCGGCTACCATCAGCCGGGCATGCATGTCATCCAGATGAACGGCGGCGAATTCAGCGTTCCCAGCACGCTAACTCTCAGCGTTGATCCAGGCTCCAAGGGACACATCCAGTTGGACGGTGGTATGATGAGCGTTGGCGGCCTAGTCATTGGCGCAGAAGGCACGATTGATTTCAACGGCGGCACGCTGGTAATAGACGACAATGTCACAACAGAGATCGCCAGTTATGTTAGTGAGGGCAAGATTACTGCCAACAATGGCTCGGTAGCGGATGTACGAGTGGAATATGACATCCCCTATCAGGGCAAGACTACGGTATCGGCCCCCTGGACAGTCCGCACCACGGCCTTCAATCCCGATCCGAGCGATGGTCAGATCTACGAAAATACCTGGGCAAACCTTAGTTGGGCACCCGGAGATCTGGCGGTTTCGTACGATCTGTACATCGGCACCGATTTCGACGACGTCAACAACGGGGCCGAGGGCACCTTCGCACTCAACATCGTTGCGACTCTGCAAATTATTGGCTTTGCCGGCTCACCTGTCCCCGAAGGCCTGCAGGGTGGTACGACCTATTACTGGCGGGTCGACGGGGTCAATGACAACGAGCCGAACAATCCCTGGACTGGTCCTGTCTGGAGCTTTAAAATTCCACCCAAGACCGCCTATGAACCAATCCCGGCTGATAGTGCCGCCTCTATAAACCAGGATGTAGACCTTACCTGGACAGCAGGTTTCGGTTCAAAACTGCACACCGTATATTTCGGCGAAACTTTCGACGAAGTGGACAACGCAACAGGTGGATCAGCACAGGGAAGTACGTCTTATACTCCCGGCACACTTAAAATGGCCAAGACTTACTACTGGCGGGTCGATGAGTTTGATATTATCGAGACGTATAAAGGTAATGTCTGGAGCTTTACAACCGAAGGCGGTGTTAGCAGCACGAGCCCTGCTAAAGGTGCTATAGACGTCATTCAAACACCTGTTCTCACATGGATACCGGGCTTAGGTGCTACACATGAAATTTATTTCGGATCCGATGCAGGTGCACTTGAGAAAAAAGCAAGCGGCAACCTTGGTTCAGAGAGCTATGAGCCCGGGCAGCTTGAGTGGAATACTACTTATTACTGGCGTGTCGATGAGGCCAATAACGCCAACGCCGACAGCCCGTGGACAGGTCCACTCTGGAGCTTTACTACGGCCAACTTCCTTATAATTGACGATTTTGAGGCCTACAATGCCCTTGATCCCGCTGACCCAGAGAGCAACAGGATATTTAATGTTTGGTTGGACGGATTCGACAATCCGGCTGTAAACGGCTCTGTTGTTGGTAATGCTAACGCTCCATTTGCCGAGCAGACTATCGTTCACGAAGGTTTGCAGTCGATGCCGATGGCCTATGACAATGCTGTCGGTAAATCCGAGGCTACTTTAACGTTGACCTCCAACCGTGACTGGACAGTGAATGGTGTCACCACGCTGACGATTTGGTACCGAGGTAGTAATAACAATGCTGCAGAGACAATGTATGTTACCTTGAACGGCAGCGTTACTGTCGATAATGATAATCCTGATGCGGCACTGTCTACTCGCTGGACCGAATGGAATATCTCCTTGCAGGCATTTGCCGACCAGGGCGTGAACCTTACCAATGTAACTTCGATTACTCTTGGTCTTAGATCGGTTACCGGCGGTTCAGGTATGATGTACTTCGATGATATCCGTCTGTATGCCCTGGAGTCGGAAGCACCATAAGTGACAATTTATTATGCGACTGGAATAAAGTTCTAACAAATTTAAGATTGAGCTTGTGATGCTCTGTGTAATAGCCGCGCAGCAAAAGATGTTTGTTGAAAACAACAAGTATCATGGTGTGTATCCAAAGTACGATAAGTTCAACTTTTTTAAAGGAGGATTATTATGTCTAAGAAATTGATTTATATGATTTCTTTTGTTTTGGTGCTGGGCCTGATCGTGACGGGCATCACAAAAGCTGCCGATCCGGATATTATTGGGTGGTGGAAGTTGGATGAGGGTTCCGGGGATACTGCTATTGATTCTTCAGGCAATGGATTCGATATAACGCTGCAGAATAGCATGTGGGAGGATGGATTATTTGGGGGCGCGGTACACTTCCGCGGAGTGGGCTATGGAAACATAGGGAGTTTTAACTATAGTGACAACGCTATCACGGTATGCGCCTTTGTGTGGCACGATGCGTTCAGAAGTGGTCAAGTTGAGCGATACGTAACGATGGCTCCGGAAGTCGCGGTGATTCGCAAGGAGACAGATGGCCGACTGCACTTCTACATCAAGACGGACGACAATCTCCGCCACCTGTGGGTCAGCGATGTCCTTACGGAAAGCCGGTGGTACCATGTTGCGGGCACCTGGGATGGGCTCACCCAGCGTCTGTATATCGACGGTGTGGAAATTGCCAGCCAGACACCTGGTGGTGTTTTAGGCGACACTTCAAGTGTAACTGTGAGTTCTGGGGACGAGCCGCTTAACGGGATGTTGGATGAGATTCGCATCTACAGCCGGGCACTGATGGAGCAGGAGATTAAAGGTGTTATGTTAGGTGGTGGAGCAGAATATCCGTATGCCCTGGCACCGGTCCCGGAGAACGGCGCCCTCCATGAAGATACCTGGGTTAGCCTTGGCTGGCGTGCGGGTGATTTTGCTGTCTCGCACGATGTGTACATCGGTGAAAATTTCGACGATGTGGACGCCGGTGCTGAAGGCACGTTCCAGGTCAACCAGACCTCGACATTTTATGTTATAGGCTTCCTTGGATTCGCTTACCCGGATGGTCTTGTTCCGGGCACGACTTACTACTGGCGCATTGACGAAGTCAATGACACCGAGCCAAACAGCCCGTGGAAAGGTCCTATATGGAGCTTCACTGTTCCACCCAAAACTGCATACTTTCCCGACCCGGTTGATAGCGCCGAGTCTGTAGAATCGGACGCAAAGCTTAGATGGACACCGGGTTTCGGTGCTAAACTGCATACTATATATTTCGGCAACAACTTTGACGATGTCAGCAATGCCGCAAGTGGTCTGCCTCAGGGAACTACAAGCTATGATCCGGGCACGCTTGAAATGGCCAAAACTTATTACTGGCGTGTAGATGAGTTCGATGTCCTCGCTACGCATAAAGGCGATGTCTGGAGCTTTACAACAGAAGGCGCCGTTGAAACCCTTGACCCGGCTAATGGCGCTGTGGACGTAGCGCAAATACCGATTCTAACCTGGACACCGGGAGTCAATGGTGCATCGCATGAGGTTTGCTTCGGCACAGACAAAGAGGCCGTGAAAAACGCCGATACAAGTTCCCCTGAATATAAAGTCAGCGGGAACCTTGGTTCCGAGAGCTATGAACCCGGACAGCTCGAGTGGAATACTACTTACTACTGGCGTGTTGATGAGGCCAATAACACCAACGTCGACAGTCCCTGGACAGGTCCTCTCTGGAGCTTTACCACGGCCAACTTCCTTATCATTGACGATTTTGAATCTTACAATGACCTTGACCCTGCTGACCCCTCAAGCAACAGGATATTTTTTGTCTGGCTGGACGGATTCGACAACCCGGCTATCAACGGTTCTATCGTTGGTCACGCTAATCCTCCATTTGCCGAGCAGAATATCGTTCACGGAGGTTTGCAGTCAATGCCGTTTGCCTATGACAATACTGTCGGAAAATCAGAAGCTACTTTAACACTGACTTCCAATCGTGACTGGACAGTGAACGGTGTCAACACATTGACGATTTGGTGTCGAGGCAGTTCGTCCAATGCTGCCGAGCAAATGTATGTTGTTCTAAATGGCAGCGCTGGTGTTGATAAT
>JACNGQ010000142.1 GCA_014384025.1 Planctomycetota bacterium
CCACCCGCTCATCCTCGCCGAAATTAACAACTGTTGTCTCACCGAATCTTTTCATTTCGATCAAGTCACACAGCTCGACTACGAATTGCCGAATCCTTTCGGCGCTGCGAATCGCATCGGGATCGCAATTGTAAATGTCGAAACTCGATGCAATACCCCATGCAGACTGTAACACTGCTTGCTCAACTATGGTTTGTGTTTCCATTTTTAACCTCCTTGCTTAGTAAGTATTGTTTGACAACCTCACTTTGAACGGCACTGCCATAAAAATGTTCTAAAACATCCTCCTGGGTTTCAGGTTCATCTGGATAGGACGAAGGCGTTCGATAAGATGTTCAATGGCATCTTCCATTAGCACAAAAACCACTTCCTCTTTATCAGCAAAATGCCGATAGAGTGTGCCTTTGCCTATGTGGGCTGTTTCGGTGATATCTTCAACCGTTGCGGTATCAACACTCTTTTCACTAAAGATATCCAAAACTGCCTCTTTAAGCTTTTTTCGGGTCATGGCGATTCTTTGCTGCCCTCTGTTTTTGCCGGCTTTATAGACTTAGCACTCATAAAAAATGACCATATAGTCATTACTGACCACGTGGTCAATAATAAAAATTAATTTTTTAAGAATTTTATTTATTGTTCAGGTTGGTTTAATAGAAATCAATCTTCGACCTAAATGCATTATTCCGTCTTCCCACGCCATTCTTACTTGGTGCATGATACAATCAGGAGGCTCCTTATCTCTCTGAACTCTCACTTAATGCCGATCGTATAATAGAATAGAAAGACAACAGAAGCCACAGATAAGGGGGTGATTGTAGAATGAAATCCTAAATTATTGGAACTATCGGGAGCAGAGTCAAGGAAAACTATATCGAACCATTGGGTATTAATAAACACTTCGTCCATAGCACTTTGAGCCGGTGTATTTAGATGATTTAAGCCGGCTTTCTTACCGGAGGTTAGCGCCTTACATATTTGCACGAAATGGTGCTGTGATAGGAGTGACTGTAGGTATGATAGCAATAGCAGTAATACACAACAAGTCGCATAAAAAATGTAAAAATGATGAACACACTAAGCACCTTTGCCATTTAATGTCTCATGGCTATCATGTAAACAATGAAGCGGCTTATAAGGATATTGTTAAGGAGCCGAGATACAAATGTGATTTCTGCGGCCGCACAGCAAATCTTGAAGCAGGCCTTTGCAATCCTATGAAATTGTGAATGAGCAAATTTTCAAATTTTACAAAAAAGTGAAACTTGAAAATTAATCGACCGTTTGGGTGCAAGCTAATATAGCCTTGCCGATCAAACTGACCGGGGCGAACTCAAAGAAAAAAAACATCTAACTTTTCGCCACTCCCATTTTTATTAGGTTGTATTTATCAGATATATCTGATATTTTAATGGGAGGAAAGTTCACCAGTGCAGATGGGAGCTTCAAATGGGAAAGAACGTAAAGTTTATTGAAGGAAATCGAAATGAATATCTATGTGGGAAAGTTGTCCCGTGAGACAACTGAAGACGAATTGCGTCAGGCTTTTGAGGCTTTTGGCCAGGTTATATCCGTCAAGATCTTAAGGGACAGGGCTACGGGTGAATCAAATGGATTTGGGTTTGTGGAAATGCCGGTTTCGGAAGAAGGCCAGACTGCAATCAGCGAGCTGAATGGCAAAGATTTGAAGGGAAACACCATTAACGTTGAAGAGGGTAAGAAGAAAACAAGCTATCGCAGCGACAGAGACAGACAAGATGATTTTGACCGTGGTGGTCGTGGCGACAGAGATAGGCGAGATGGTTTCGACCGTGGTGGTCGTGGCGACCGTGGCGACCGTGGCGACCGTGGTGACCGTGGTGACCGTGGTGACCGTGGTGACCGTGGCGGACGTCGCTACTGACAATAGGCAGTGCCAAAGCATGTTATATGCGTTGCCGCTCATCCGGAAATAATGGTTCAAAGAACGGCCCAGTATAGAAAGGCCGGCCTTCAGGTGTACCAGGCACCCCTGAAGCACAGCCCAAATAACACCTTGCGTGTTGACGAGCACAACCGTGATACGACCCATCAACCGGCTATACACATACATGAGGGGGGGTATTAAAAGGAGATTAGAATGAAATCATATGTTTTGATTTGGATATTGCTGACGAGCTGCCTGTTTACATTAGATGCGAATGCCCAAATCGTTGCACGAGAACGTCCTGATGAATGGAACAAACTGGTTTATGGCGGCCGGTTTATGGACCGATTCTTAGCCATGCATGTTCAGGGCGAGTTGACAAGTGAGGCCTGGGGAGCGGATAATGTTAAGCCGCGTTATATCGATAATGGTATTGAGGACAACGAGTGGTCGTACTGGGGGGGGAACGCAGTATTGGGTACTGATGGAAACTACCATCTTTATGTCTGCCGCTGGCGTGAAGATTCGCAGAGAGGGCACATGGAGTGGGGCAGGTCTATCGTAGTTCATGCCGTTGCCGATATACCGACCGGTCCATACAAAGTAAAGGACACCATCGGGCCGGGGCATAATCCAGAGGTGTTCCAGCTCAAGGATGGAAGATATGTTATTTATGTTATGGGTGGTTATTATATCGCTGACAGTGTGGACGGCCCCTGGCAGAAGAAGAAGTTCGAATTCAATAAACGGGACAGGCGTATTATAGAAGGCCTCTCTAATCTGTCCTTTGCCAGACGGGAGGACGGCTCTTATCTGATGGTGTGCCGCGGCGGCGGTATATGGTTCAGCGAAACGGGAATCTCTCCTTACAACCAGGTTACCGACAAACGAGTTTATCCCCCGGTTGCGGGCAACTTCGAGGACCCTGTAGTCTGGCGTACGCCCATACAGTACCACATGATTGTCAATGATTGGCGCGGGCGCATTGCCTACTATTTGCGTTCGAAGGACGGAATCAACTGGAAGGTCGAGCCGGGTGAAGCTTACTTGCCGGGTATCGCCAAATATGAAGATGGAACCGTTGTTGACTGGTTCAAGTACGAGCGTATTAAGGTATTGCAGGATAAACACGGGCGGGCAATGCAGGCGCATTTTGCTGTCATCGACGTGTTGAAACGTCAGGATAAAGGCAGCGATAACCACAGTTCCAAACATATTTGTATCCCTCTGACTGTTGGTCGGCTCCTGACCATACTCGACAAGGAACGCATTACTTCCGAGACAAAGACCATCCGAGTCAAAATGGCGGCTGAGGACGGTTTTAATCCTCACGCTGATATTGATTTGGACTCGTTACGATTTGGTGCTTCCGAAGAGGTGAATTTCGGCAGGGGCAGCAAAGTGATCAAAACGGAACGATCGGGTGAAGATTTGATTGTCACTTTCAACGGGGCCGGCAATGGTATCACCGATGACAATTTCGCGGCCAAGCTGTTGGGGAAAAACAGTAGTGGAAAACTGCTTTATGGCTATGCTCGCCTGCCGTGGCTGAACTATTTGGAGCCTGCCCTGTCGGCCTGTATGCCAAAAATTGACAACAAAGAGGATGGCTTCAATATAGCCGTTGAGGTTCAGAACTTTGGTCAGGTCTCCTCAGAACCTGCGGATATTAAAATCGTGTATAGCACAGATGATCAGGTTGTGGATATTGCTGCCGGTACGGTTCCATCGCTCAAACCTTTTCAAAAGACGGCACTCGAGCTTACGTGCGGCAAAATCTTCGGAGCAGGGGTTGCGTACACTCTTAAAGTTATAATCAATCCTAACGCTCAGTACCCGGTAATATTAGAGGGACGGATAACTCCGGTGCCTTAGGCTTCGAATCATCCACGAAAGGCACTAAGATTAAGTACAATTGGTATTATAGAGCTACCGGGTGATTATTGGTGTTAGATTATTGCTGTTTTATGTCTGTGGCTGTGGCATTCGATATTCACGGCCACAGGAAGTGACGCAATATGGCACGCGGCGGTCTCGACCATAACGGCCAGGGCGGTTGTATCGCCGCCGAATCCCTGGGGACCCAGGCCGAGTACGTTTATTTTTGAAAGCAAATCCGATTCAAGCCCGGCATAAAATTCGTCGCTGTTTCTGTCGTTCAGATTCCGGCAGAGCGCCTTTTTGCTCAGCAGGCAGCACAGTTCAAAATCTCCGCCGATTCCCACCCCCACAACAAACGGCGGACATGCATCGGCGCCTGCGGAGCGGACGACATCGACAATCCAATCGATTATTTCATCTTTTTCCGCTGTTGGTTTGAACATTCTGAATTGGCTCTTATTCTCACACCCGCCGCCTTTGGTCATAACGGTCAGCTTCAGCTTATCGCCCGGTATAAATTGCTGATGAATTACAGCGGGTGTATTTGAGCCGGTATTTTTGCGTTTATTTAAGGGCTCGGCTACAACGCTTTTCCGCAGCAGGCCCTTTTGAAAGCCGGCCTCGACACCTGCGTTTATTGCATCGAACAAAGTCGCCTCCTTGCGGTCGGCGGGGGGGGTAAGAGCTGTTTGCGAACCCTGCTCTACAAAAACGACCGCCAGTCCCGTATCCTGGCACAATGGAATTCTTTCTTCCCTCGCTATGCGGGCGTTTTCGATGAGCTGATTCAGTATTTTTACGGCGCCCGGGTCGGACTCTTTCCGCGAGGCTTCTTTAAGGGCGGTTAAGACATCTTCGCCAAGCTCATAGCCGGCTGATATACAAAGCGATTCAACCGTCTCAGCGATTTTTTCAAATTCAATATATCGCACAATATGCTACCGGCGCCCTGGGGTTAGTAATCCAAAAAAGGCACAAAACACGATTTTCTATTCAATTTTAACATCGACGGTCTTATATGTCGTATTGCCGAGGTCATCGCTGACTTTGATTGTCAGTATGTGGTCGCCTTTTGGCAAATCTTCTTCGGTATCGATTTTGATGGTGAAATTCTCATCCAAAGTATCATAAACCAAATCGTTCGGCACGGTGCCTATCCAGTCATCGTTGCTGTCGATAGTATATTCGAGCTGTCCAATCGCGCTTAGTTCGTCCTGAACCTTAATCTCGAAAATCCGGTACTCTCCGTTGTTTTTTAATGCGGATGAGGTTATGTTCTTAACGACAGGCCCGGTGTTATCGACTACGACCGGGTCGCTTATCCTGCTGCCGGTCAATTTTGTTGCAGTGGTATTGCTTCTTTCGTCGCTTGCGGTTACTCTTATTTCATATCGACCGTCTTCGACGGTTTTTCCGTCCCAATCGAAGCTGGCTGCGTCGAGCTTTTCTTTCAATTCAATCCAGTTTGTTCTGTCGAGCTTTCGCATATCTATTGTGTAAATCATCTTGTCGCTGTTGTCGTCTTTGGCACTGTAACTGATTTTGAAAGTACCCGCCTTACCCGCCGCTGCGACTCGTCCGACAGTTACAGAATCAATTTTCGGCGCCAGATTCGGCACGGTGCTGGCAACGGCAATCTCCCTTATAAGCGGGCTGTTATCCCCGTCCAGACTTTGCAAAACGAGTTTATATTGACAGAATCGTCCTAAAGGACAGTCAAGCTGTGTTGGCTCGTCAACTTCGAGGAGCTCTGACCACTGTGAAAAAGTGGGGTCGTTTACATCATTGACGTTTCCGCTTCGGCAGGCCAGCTTCACCGTGCATCCACGTGGAATATCCGCTTCGAGCTGGAGCTTGCCCCACTTTGCCGGCTGACCGGCATCGATGAGATCCGAGGTATAAGTTCCCTCTGAAGCGAAGCCTGTTCCCAACCTTATTAGCTTGGCGGGGTTTGATGTTCCGAGATATACATCATCACCTGCGGCTGCTATTGCTGTTACTTGTGTTGCCGTCTCGTCCTCATAGATAACCGCTTCCTGCTCCATGTCCGGGTCAATGCTGAAAAGCTGTGCGTTGTTTCCGCTTCCGACAAGCAGCTTTCCATTTTCCCGCTCCAGACAGAAGAAGACCACCTTTTCGCTGAATATATCGTTTACGAAGCCGTCTTGTGTTATCTTGTATATGAAGCTGGCTTGGTCCGGTTTTGCTCCTTTTCTGACCGGCGGTTGCCGCGGGCCGTTTTTTTCATCGTCCGGCTTATTGGTATTTGCGATTTTAAGTTTTCTTCCACCCTTGCTGGAGCCGGTGCTTTTGCTTTTTGCAGTGTCGGCATCAGGCCTGCCGGTAGAAGGCGTCTGGTCGGCGAATTGTACTTGCGTCTGAACAATCTTGGCTGAGGTTGCCGCTGCATATAGGCCGCTTTTTCCAGAATCCTCTGTAAACAATAACGCTGTAATCTCAGGCTGTTCGCTGTCGTATAAAACCGCAACTTCCTTTGTTCGTGGATTTATCTTATAGACAAGCCCTCTGCCGTCGCTTCCGGCGTAGATATAACCGTCTTTTCCGACTGCGAGTGAAAGTATATTTTTGTCGAGACTGTCGTAGAGAAGCTGAGCTTTTTTGCCTCGGGAATCGAGCTGGTAAATTTTACCTTCGGGTCCGGTCCCCAGATAAATATTCCCGCTGTCGTCCACAGCAATTGCGAAAATATATTTGGCGTCGTTCGGCTCATAAATAGTTTCCATTTTTTCGGCTTCGAACCTGCACAGTCTGCAATTTTTGCCGCTCATGCCGGCTAAAAGTCTGCCGGATACGTCGGTAGCCAAAGCAAAAATATGCTCGTTCGACAGATGTTCCTCGGCTTCGACTTTTTCGCCGTCGGAATTATTTTCGCCGTCGGAATTATTTTCGCCGTTGGATTTATCTTCGTCGTCTGAATCTTTCTCATCAGAGTCGTTGTCTTCATCCAGAGGATAAATTTTTGTGAGTTTGTTAAGGCTGTATTTATAAATTCCGCCGTTGGGGCTTGTGCCGAAATAGACGGTTCCGCCGCTGACAACAATGCTGTTTATCGACCAGACATCTTCAAAGTCCTCGAATTCCTCGACCGGTGTTTCGGCTGCCCGCCCGAGCTGAATAGTTCCACGTGAGCCGATCACGAGCCCTTCGGCCTTGCCTTTTAGTAAATCCGCACTGCTTTCGTGACGTACAATCTTACTGCTTACTGCCAAACAAGCCGAGCCCGGAACAAAACAGAGCAAAACTGTAAAGGTTAATATGCAACTAACGCCGAATTTGTTTCTCATAGCAACACCTCAAATTAACAAAGTTGAAGATTAAAACAACATTCAAAGATGACATTTTTACATTGTCAGTTCTAATTCTATTTTTCTACCGTTATCTTCAAAGCTTGTTTGTCGATAATCACGGTACCGGTTTTTAAGCTTTTCTCAATCCAATGCTGATACGGCCGGACTTGCAGCGTCCTTTTCGCATTCTGCAGGACCAGAACCCTGGTTGCGGGCAGGTCCGGCAGCTCAGCCTGCTCGAGGGCAATACCCCCGGGCGGCAGAGACAAAATAAAATACAGCTTGTCTCTATCAACACTTAAAGAATAATTAAGCGCCTCAATTAACGCGGACGCATTTTGCGCTATGAATTTATAAGGTGTGGATTTCACAAGAAACCGCTCATAATCCGTTGCACCGCATACCGTAAGGTCATATTGACCGGGCGCCAAATCTTCAGGTATTTCCAGGCTGCACTTGTATTTTTTCTTTCCCGCCAGGACAGATTCAACGACAACTTCGAGGTCGATGTTTTCACCTGCCTTGAACTTCGAATCGGACAAATCCAGTGACCATATATGTGAGATTATACTCCTGGGGACTATGCGAATATCATAATCGACTGATAGTATGTCAATTTCCTCGTATGGATTATTCATAAGCATGGCAACCGAGCCAGCACTTTCGATTATCAGGTCATTCACTCCCCTGGCCGTTGAGACGTTTTGGAATCTGATTGATTTGTCATTCTCTAAGCCTATATTAACTTTATATTCAACCATGTGGTCCGGTGGAAAATCACCGAGCTGAAAAGACGCTCCAGCCAGAACGGCCTGAAGCAGCATTGGAGTAAGCATCCGATTATTAGCAACCCGGCAGTTGTACAGGCGTTTTTCTGTGTCATTGTAGCGGTCTATTCGTATCGTCAATGGTATCGTTTTTGCCTTTGCGCCAATTTGCCCCAAGACGGCCATCGACTCGTCCATTTTCAAAGCGCCGACGTCTTCCAGCACGCTGGTCAATTTAAAGGAACGATAAATATTTGATACTATTGTGTGTACTTTTCCCGTAGCCATTGGCAAATCCACGGGGCCGTAACCGAGATAGCTGTGCCCGAAGCCGTAAACCTTGTCACCCCTGACTTCGGTTACCGTTCCGGAAACGGCCAGATTTATATCACCACTTACCAACGGTATGGTAAGGCAGGACCCTGGGACTAATTGCCCTTTTTCAGCCGAGCCGTCGGTATTACTTCCACCCCCGCCGCCTGCGACAACCATAAGTCCAAGAGGTTTGAACAGTTCATCCAGTTGATCACGAATCCCGCTTGTAAGGCCGGATGTAACCAGAAGGCACGGCAGCGGGCTGGCGCCGCTTAAATTGCTGCTTCTTTGTTTCAGCTCGTTTCTAAATTGTCTGTCAACCTCGGTCAAATCAATAGGTTTGGAAAAATCGAATACCGACAATCCCTGCCCGGCACTTTGGCTGGAGTCGGCGGTTTGCCCTCCGAGGCCTACCTTTAGCATTTCTGCGATTGGTGTTACGCCGTAGAGCGGGTCCTTGGCATAAGTCCATGCGTAAGCCAGCGCCCCGGCTAATCTGCCGTTAATATAGACCGGTGAGCCGCTGCATCCGGCCACGGGACCGGTGTGTATAAAACGCTCATCGGTACTGTTGACCAAAATCACATCCAAACCAGGTTCGAAGTCGCGTACGACATCCACAACTTCCAGAGCGAACTTTTCGATACCGGAAACTCCGTACTCTGTCAGGCAGTAAGCCTGCATTCCGGGCTTAATCTCTTCAGGGCTGATATATTTCGCCGGGTCCCAGATTCCTTCTAAAGCCTTTGACTGACCGGCCTGAGCCGTGCTTTGCGGGGCCGCGGCTGCAAAAACCAGTGAAAGGTAAAAAGTGAAAAATAAAAAGATTCGCTTTTTGCTCTTTATCTTTATTACGAACATCTATATCCTTTCGACTAACTATAGGCAAAAATTTAACCGATAAATAGCTCTATTGCAAGGTAAAAGAGATTTTGCTATAATTCCGGAAGTTCATAATTAAACAAAATGTATTTAGAATAAAAAACGAGGAATAAAATGAAATCTGAGCACCGGCACGAACTAAAAACTAATGAACTGGCCGAATGGCTGGGTAACCTGCCGCAATGGACGAAGGAAAATCTGACGACTATTTTGGTTGTTGTAGCGGTGGTTGTCGCAGGGGCAACGTTTTTAATCTGGAGAACCTACAATAAGAATGTAGTACAGGTGCGTGGGCATCTCGAATTTAGTAATCTTCTTGACCAGTTATCGGCCGGCAAGCTGCAGGTACAGAATGCGCAGGCTCAGGGACAAGACCTTTCGTTTATACTCCTTCAGCCGGCGAACAGTCTTGGTAACTTCGCCCAAAACACAAGTAACAATCGGATGGCGGCTTTGGCGCTTATCAAACAGGCAGAAGCTTTGCGTACGGAACTGCATTATCGTCCCGGGCTCATAAACGAGCAGGATTTAACAAGCCAGATAAACCAGGCAAAGGCCGCTTACGCCGAAGCGGTCCAGAAATCCTCGGCAAATGCATCATTGAAGGCAACAGCCGAGTTCGGTTTGGGACTTTGCGAAGAAGAGCTCAGTAACTTTCAGGAAGCACAGCAGATATATCAGAGCATAGTCGCAAACGCCGGTTACGAAGGTACCGTAGCTAACGCGGCGGCACGGCATCGCCTTGAGACTATGGACGATTACAGGCAAAAGGTGGTTTTCAAGCCCGCACCGGAGCCAGCGGCTGCTGCACAGCCGAAAGTCCAGATAAATCCTTTTAATACTAATCAATCTTCCGCTACACTGCCGACAATTCAGTTACAACCGGTTGATATCACTGTACCTGCTGAGGTTACATTGCCTAACGATGCTAATAAGACCTCTCAGGTGCCGGTAATTCTTCCAGAGGTCAACTCTAAGGTCCCCGAGCCCAATGCTTCCGGAGAATGATTCAACAGGCATAACACAGGGCCCCGACAGCGAACATGGGCCGTTCAAGCTGCATGTTGGCAGTTCAATTAAAGAACGCAGGCTTGATAAGTATCTGCATGGGCGTTTCAGTAACTTCAGCAGGCGTTTCATCCAGGATGCGATAAAGGCCGGCACAGTCAAGGTCAACGGCAAAATCGGCAAGCCCAGCCTTAAGCTCAGCCCGGGTGACGTAATCGATATGACACTGCCTGAGCCGCCCAGTAAGGACATTCTACCCGAAGATATTCCGCTGAATATAATTTATGAGGATTCCAGTATAATCATCCTGAATAAGCAGTCTGATATGATTGTGCACCCGGCCCGCGGCAACACACACGGTACTTTGGTAAACGCCCTTTCGTTTTATTCGGACAAGCTTTCGAGCGGCCTTGGTGAATTTCGCCCGGGCATAGTACATCGGCTCGATAGGAACACGACCGGCGTTATGGTCATTGCAAAAGACGATGCGGCGCAGTGGAAAATCGCAAAGCAATTCGAGCATCGCCAGGTCAATAAGAATTATCTGGCCATCGTTCACGGTACGCCTGAGTTAACAGCCGACTGCATAAAAGTACCGTTGGGTATTCATCCAGGGGCCAGGGAGAAATACGCAATCAGGCCTGATGTTGGAAAAGAATCAACCACTTTTTACGAGGTTCTGGAATCTTTTCGCGGCTTTTCTCTGCTGAAGCTGACGCCAAAAACCGGACGAACCCATCAAATACGCGTACACCTCTTATATATAAAGCACCCCATCGTAGCCGATGGTATGTACGGCGGCAGATTAGTTTATCCCTGGCAGTTGGCTGATGCCGAGCCCGCCGTGCAGCAGCCTGTCATAAACCGAGTTGCCCTGCACGCTCACACGCTCGAATTCAAACACCCCGCAACCGAGAAAATGGTGAAATTCGAAGCCCCCTTGCCCGAAGATATGCAGAACCTCCTCGAAATGCTCAGAAAACACCGAAAAACCTGATAAATATTCTTATCTTTGCTGTGAAAGTCGTATTCCTATGGCAATTTTTCAAGGTTTGGCAATGCTTCAATGACAAATTCGAATATGCTTCGGGCGGTTTCCATTGCTTTGGCTGCCTCTTCTTTGCTAACGTTCCCGTGAGGCACAGGATAACGTGAATCGACCGCATAAGTCGTCAATACGCCTGCCCGGTCCTTGAATTGCTCGAGGCCGTCAAGCACTGAGACGCTGATCTTAAGCAGATTGCCGATGTCATGTGTCTTTCCTGCCCTTACGTCATGGAAAGTCAACAATCCCTTGAGAATTTTCTCTGCGCATTGTTGTGCGTGAAAGGCCGCCGCCCAGTACACAGGTTCCGAATCACCCATAATGAGCTCCGCTAATCGCAGATCGTCATCGGCGCGCATAATCCACTGCCTTGTCATCTCAAGCTTAGGATCCATAGACAATCTTACCCTCACAAAGAGCTTCATTCATTATAGTGTTCTTCACTTGGCCATACCTGTTGAACTGTTTTTCGGTACATACAATTAAATCAAATGGGATTTGAAGGTCCCTGAGACTTTTCCTTCCTTCGATGGTGATTTCTCGAGTTGATTTATTTGTGTCGGGCACCACAACCAGCAAATCGATATCGCTGTCGTCGTCGGGGTTGCCCGTGGCGTGTGAGCCAAAGAGATAAATCCTCTCCGGGTGTATTGACTCTGCTAATCGCCTGGTAATTTCATTGAGCAATTCTGTAGAAATCTCTTTCATATATACACACCTTCCCGCTGCGACGCATCGCGACAAGTGGTCACATTCTACCAAACCTGCCGGTTATATTCAAGTTACGTATTGTTCACCTTCGTCGGTGTTATTCCTGGGGGAGTTTTGCAAGGTCTATGTCTGAGCCGGCGACCATTAGAATATCATCCTCATAGATGACGGTATTTGGCATAGGAACGTTTATGATTTTGCTTTTCTCGCTCTTTTTACTTTTGCTGTGCTCGCCTCTTTTAATCAACACGAGGTTCACGTTGTATTTCTGTCGGAGCTGCAAATCCATAACGGTTTTTCCCTCGAAGCTGGCCGGTGCCTTTATGCGGGCCAGGCTGTAGCCGGGCGTGAAGTCTATTTTTTCCCCGATTTGCGGTGCGATAAGTTTATAAGCCCATCGCTGGGCCGATTCGATTTCAGGGTAGATAACTTCTGTTGCGCCTACTTTGGAGAATACTTCGCCTGCAATCAAATCCTCCGCTCTTGCGTATATTTGTTTTACCCCCATCTGCCGAAGGTTAAGGACCGTCAGGACAGAGGCCTCAAAACCTCGCCCTGTTCCCTGTCCTATGCCGATGATAGCAACGTCAACCTTATCGATGCCCTGAGCCTTAAGCGCCTCTTCATCGGTACTGTCGAGCCTGACGGCATGGCTTACCTGGTCTCGAATAAGCTCTATCTCGTCTCTGTTTCTGTCAATAGCGATAACCTCCGCTCCGCTCATTGCCAGAGCGATGGCTAATTTCTGACCAAACCGTCCCAATCCTATTACAGCAAACCGCTTCATAAGTTAATCCTCGTTTCTCGATTCATATTTGTCGATCAGTTTACCCGACGATTACCGCCTCATCCGGGTAATTATATCGAGCCGGTTTTAAATCAAACGTCAGTGCCGCCAGCAATGTCAAAGGTCCAAGTCTTCCGATAAGCATCGTCACAATAATAATAAATTTGCCGGCGGTTGTCAAAGAAGCTGTTATACCCGTAGTCAGACCGACTGTTCCCAGTGCGGAACCCGCCTCGAACATAATATCAGACATGGTAAATCCGTTTGTGTTCTCAGTAATGCTGAGTGCCAGAGTAGCAATAAATAAAACAGCCACGAAGAGCAGTGTAACGGTTACCGCTCTGCCTACGACCACTATCCGAACCGACCGTCTGAACATCTCAACTTCCTGTCGCTTGCGCAGGGCCGCTACAGCGGTCATTATCACAACGGCTAACGTTACAGTCTTGATTCCGCCGGCGCAAGAGCCCGGCGAACCGCCTATGAACATCAGCAGGATCAAAATAAATTTGCTCGATGCCGACATCGCCGATATATCAACTGTATTGAAACCCGCCGTTCTTGCTGTAACCGATTGAAACAGAGCTCCAAGTACACTGGTTTTTCCAGGAGAATCGCTTCCACTGGCATAGCGTTCGAACACAAGTATAGCCAACATGCCCAGAACTATAAGACAGGCACTCACGCTGAGGACTATCTTTGTCTGGAGCCGAAGCCTTTTTGGTGTTTCCATCGAAAGCCGGTATCGTTTGAAGAAAAGCTTTTTTAAGACCCTTTTTACTCTGTCGGTTGCGGTAATGACAAGGTCGTAAAGCACCCCGAAACCAAGTCCGCCCAGGATTATCAGCGGACAAACTATCACATACACACCCCAGCTTTTGTCATAGCCGATAAAACTGTCGCTGAATAAACTAAAGCCGGCATTACAAAAAGCACTAATCGAATGAAAGATACTGCAAAACCACTGCTGGTGAGTATTAGCAATTCGCCCGGGCACATCGTTCCACATCCCGAGAAGACTAACCGCGCCAACAGCTTCTATAACGACCGTTCCAATGAAGATGAAGGCTATTATATTGCCGATTCGGCTCAGTGTACGGGCACTGAGCAGGTCCTGCATGGCCACCGATTCGCGCAGGCTCAATGCCTGACCCAGCAGCAGCGCAAATACCGCGCCAAAGACAACTATTCCCAAACCACCGAGCTGAATCAAGGTCAGAATCACTATCTGCCCCATTAAACTAAAATCCTCGCCTGTGTCTTTTACGATAAGGCCGGTAACGCAAGTGGCACTGGTCGCCGTAAAAAGAGCGTCAACAAAACTTAAATTATCGCCGGTCGATGCCAGAGGCAGCATTAGTAATCCGGCCCCGGAAATTATCAAGACCAAAAAACTTGCGATTAATGTTTGTGTCGGGCTCTTGCCGGATGC
The DNA here is from genome assembly GCA_014384025.1 of Planctomycetota bacterium. Lineage (GTDB taxonomy): Bacteria > Planctomycetota > Phycisphaerae > Sedimentisphaerales > Anaerobacaceae > NIOZ-UU13. The sequence goes on from JACNGQ010000142.1 coordinate 14,040, forward strand.
CGCCATATTTACACTGGTTCTGCATAGCTTGGCCACTACCTGTATGACCAGATAGATACCTACTGCGAAGTGCCGAACCTCCACAGCTTCAGCCTTCAAAGGGGCAAACCAGCGGCCTGCTCCTATGGCGGTAACACCAAGCATAAGCAAAAGCGGAATTTCGAACCAGTTTGCCCGCCAGAAATCGATCTTTGAAGCTGAATTGGAGAGCCGGATTATTTTCTCAGCAACAAAGATGCAAAGTAAAACGACCTGAATAGTATATAAAATCACATCCGGCGGCATCAATTCCTTCTTAAAGCCGCCAAAGAGCAGAACAAAAGACGCCACAACCATCGCCGACGTCAAGGCATTGGCTGTGATTAAAATATTTTCGAGCCGTTTGTTTTTATATTCTATCCGCATAATTCAATTTTCGTTCTTTGAATTTAGATGGATAATTGTAAGTTTAAAGATAGCAAATCGCAAACTGAAAAACTGAAAATATTCAGGCAACATCCGCTAACCCCAGTGCATCGCCGAACTTAGCCAGTAAAGCCTGGCGGATATTTTTATGTTCGGCCTCGGTTAACATCGGGTCTTGTGAGACCAGTTCGAACGCGTTTTTCCGGGCCATCACCAGAAGGTCGAAGTCATCTACTATATTTGCGATTTTCAAATCCGGCAGTCCGTGCTGTCTGGTGCTGAACATCTCGCCCGGTCCGCGCAGCCGCAAATCATGCTCGGCGATCTCAAAACCGTCATTGCTTCTGGTCATTACTTCGAGTCTGCTTTTAGCTGTTTCGCTGTCGGTCTCGGCGAATAAAAAACAATATGACTTAGCCTGGCCCCTCCCGATACGTCCTCTCAACTGATGCAGTTGTGCCAGGCCGAATCTGTCCGCATCTTCTATTACCATTATTGTCGCATTCGGCACATCGACTCCGACCTCGACTACGACGGTTGAGACAATCACATCGATTTTGGCTTTGCGGAACTCCGACATAACCTGCAGCTTTTTAACTGACGGCATCTGTCCGTGAAGAAGCTCAACCGTAAATTCCGGAAAAACCTCAGTTGAAAGATATTTCCACTCGTCGGTCGCGGCTTTGACATCATTGTCCTGTTCAACGGTGGTAATCCGGGGATAAACAAAATACGCCTGTTTGCCCGCCTTCAAACGCTCTCGGATAAATTCGTAGGCTTTGAGACGGTTTTTACGCTCGACCCGGCGGGTAATAACGGTGCCTCTGCCCGGCGGCGAATGCTTGATTAGCGAAACATCCAAATCTCCGAACGCTGTCATCGCCAGCGTCCGCGGAATAGGCGTAGCGGTCATAACAAGACAGTGAGGAGTGGTTTGCTTTCGCAGTTGCGCCCTTTGTTCGACTCCGAATTTGTGCTGTTCATCGATTATAACCAGTCCTAATTTCCGAAGCTCAATATCTTCCTGTAATAATGCCACCGTCCCAACGACAATATCAACATCGCCGCTTTTTATCCGCCTTAAAAGCTCGGTCCTTTTTTTACCGGTCAATCCGCCTGTTATCAAAACTCTTTTGACATTGCTGTTCCTTAAATATCTTTCGATGCTTAGAGAATGTTGGCTTGCTAAAATCTCCGTTGGCGCCATAATCATCGCCTGCTTTCCGTTGGCGACGGCCAGTAAGGCGGCGTAAAGCGCAACCACCGTTTTGCCGGAGCCAACGTCACCCTGTAAGAGCCGGTTCATCGGTACTTTTCTGCTCATGTCCGAAACGATCTCAGCTATGCAGTTGTTCTGGTCCTCGGTGAGTAAAAATGGAAAACGTTTTCTGATTCGGCTGTCGATTTCATCACTGCAAATGCAGGGTTGTGCCGCTGAATAATGCTGCACCTTATACCTGCGAAGTGCCAATCCTAACTGCATTAGAAACAGCTCATCGTACTTTAATCTGCGTTTTGCCTGTGCCAGTTTCTTCTCGTCCGGCGGTAAATGTATCCACTTAAAAGCGTCCTTTCTGCCGATAAGGTTTGCTTTCTTCATAAAAATTTTGTCATAAAACTCCGGCACAAGCTTATCGGCCGCCTGATGTACGCGACCTATTATCTTTTTGATTTGTCCGCTGCTCAACCCCTTACAGGCGGGATAAATCCCGCCGCTGAAGTAATCCGCCGAGCGGTGATGTTCTTCGTCGAGCACGACGAACTTCGGATTGGTCAGTTGTAACTGATGTTTATATACGGCAGCCTTACCCGATACCATTATTACCTGGCCGGGCGCTAATTGGTTGCGAAGGAAGCCTCCGTGAAACCAAATAACCCTGCATACTCCCGTATCGTCACTAATTACAGCTTCGAACAGCGGCTGCCTGCGATAGCTTTGGTAGTCTGTTGATTCGACCAGGCCAATAACAGCGGATTCCTTGCCCGGCTGTATCTGGTTTATTTTTATCAGCTTAGGCAGGAAATTCCAGTCGCGTGGAAAATACTCTAATAAATCCCCGACGGTTTCAACACCCAATTGTGCGAAGGTCTTAGCCCTGGCCGGGCCGACACCTTTGAGATATTGGACCGGCATGGAAATGCGGAACCTGTTCTCTGATTCTTCCCTGACATCCGGGATTGTTATATGTCCATCCATGGACATACATTATCAAATTTGAGTTGGTTTGGATAACAAAATATCGAAATGCAATTCTTACGTTATTGTGCGAAACCGTGTTTACCGAGGAGTTTCACAAACCTAACGTCGCAGATTACTCTTTCGATAAGTTTGTCTTGTCTTTTTTCGCAGACTATCAGTTCCTGCGCCCCGCCATAACCGACAGGTCCGACCAAAAAACCGCCGTTTGCAAGCTGGCTAAGCAGGGGTTTCGGTATCTGAGGTACCGCGGCGGTAATCATAATCCTGTCGAAGCATCCCGATGAGGGCAGCCTTGATTCCGGCCAGCCGCAACTGCCGTCACTAACATCGAACTCAACGTTACATATGCCCAACCTGCCGAGAACCATCTGGGCCGACTTGGACAACTCGGTAAATCTTTCTACGGTATAGACTTTTTTTGCCAGTTTACTCAGCACGGCGGTCTGGTATCCGCTGCCCGTTCCAATCTCCAGGACCTCGCAGTAGGGACCAACCCAAAGCTCCTGGGTCATAAGGGCGACAATGTACGGCTGAGAAATAGTCTGGCCCATCCCGATTGGCAGCGGGCCGTCGGAATAAGCCTGGGAAAGATACGACTCCGGTACAAATTCCTCCCTCGGAACTTCAGCCATCGCTTTGAGCACTTGCTCGTTGGTTATACCGCGTCCCATAAGGTCCCGCTTGAGCATTCGCGCTTTGGCTTTGTCAAATTTGTCTGTGTTCTCCTGTCCGGGCATAGTTGTAATAATCGTTCTTTAGCTGCTGTTTTGCAAACCATTTTGCGGGTTTGCAGAGTCGGTCTGACGATTAAAAAAATAATAATTTAACGGCCGCTACGGCTGCTAAAATCTGAACAACTGCGGCGAATGTTTTTTGCGGGATTCGTTTTAGAAAAAATATCCCAATCACCGCGCCGGCGGCAATAAACGGCAGCATCATCAAATCAAGTTTCACCGATTCGGCTGTCATCATATTAAGGTTACTGCTGAACGGTACCTTCAGCCAGTTGACAACGAAAAAAAACCATGCCTGCGTCCCGACATATTCTATCTTGTCCAATCGCATCGCCAGAAGATAGATGACCATAACGGGCCCGGCGGCATTGGCCATCATTGTCGTAACCCCCGCCATAAAACCCAGCACCAAAGCAAACCACCATTGAGTCGGAATCGCTGCGTCTTTGCCACTGGTTTTTGTCCGCCAAAAATGGACGCCCAGCATCAATAAAACTATCCCGCCGATTATCGGCTTGAGCTGATTATCATCATTTATCAGACGCAGAAAAAAATACCCTGCCGCAATCCCCGCAAGAGCGGGCGGCAGCAGCCGCAGCACGTGAGTCCACAGGGCATTGTGCCGATGATAGGCCACGGCAAATATATCGGCCAGTATAAGGATACCGAGCAGTAAACCCACGGATTCCCGCGCCGGAATCGCAATTGCCATCATAGGCACAACCAGTATTGCGACCCCGGGTATCCCCGTTTTTGAAATCCCAATCATCATAGCGCACAGCGCGACAATAATCCAGCCGGACAGCTCTAATTCCAACGTATCTGCTCCTTTATCAAAGTTGTTCACAGCCTGTTTAAATTCTAAACTTTGCAATCTATCGGTTTTAAGCCTTCTTTGCAATTGACAATTGGCAATTGACAATTGATAATCGAAAATAATCATTAGTCGTCTGATAAGTGGTAGATTTCAAAAAGAGGCCGAAACATGAGTATCCGGAGAATTGCTTCTGATGGGTGGGCAAAAAAGGCACTTTTTTATTTGTTGGCAGCTCTTTTAGGAGGATGCGTGCCTGTTATGTCGCTGCACCCGCTTTATACTGAAAAGGATGTAGTGTTTGAAGAAAGACTGCTCGGCAGGTGGGTGGACGATCCCAACAGACCTGAAACTGCTTGGGAATTTCATCGTATTGAAGAGCCGAATAATGCATACAGCCTGGTTTTTTCAGATGAGGAAGGCAAAAAAGGCTCGTTTGTTGCTCATTTGGTCAGGCTGCAGAACAAGCTCTTTTTAGATGTTTATCCGAGCGAGCCGCCATGGGAAATAGAGGATCCGAACAAGTTAGAGCTGCCTTATAACTCTTTTTTCTTAATACCGGCCCATACGTTTATAAAGATAGACTTCAACGGGCCTCAGTTGAAAATGTGGTTAACAAAAGATGAAGAGATGGAGAAACTTCTCAAAGAAGAGCCAAACGCCGTCAAACATACGTTCATTGAGGATAAGCTCATTTTGACGGCACCTACAAAAGAGCTTCAGAGCTTTGTAATTAAATATGCCGATGACAAAAGAGTATTCAAGGGCGAGATTGTCCTGGATCGTAAGAAAAACTAAAAAAAAGAATGCCCCAAAAACTATCGAACCTTAACGGTAGTTCAAAAGAATATATATACAGGTAATAATTATGACTGCTAAGCCGGAAGATAAACAGGGACCCAAACCACAGGATGTTGCGCAGACCGAGCCCAGGCGATATCTTGTAAATATCGATTCTATTTCGATACACCAGCTTTTTACAGATTGTCTGGTGATAGGGGCGGGCATCGCGGGCCTTCGTGCCGCCATTGAAGCGGCTGAGAACTGCAATGTCATCGTAGTTTGCAAAGATACCATAAAGAATAGTAACACTGCCAAGGCCCAGGGCGGCATCGCCTCGGTACTGAGTAAAGCGGACACATTCGAATCCCACATAGCCGATACACTTAAGACCGGCTGCGGGATATGTGATGAGGCCATAGTTGACCTTGTCATTCGCCAGGGACCGTCGCTGATAGAGCAACTGCTCCAGTGGAATACTGAGTTCGATTTAGTTGACGGGCAAATCGCAACTACACTCGAAGGCGGCCACAGTCATCCTCGGGTTGCTCATGCCCACGGTGATGAAACCGGGAGGATAATTTTAGAGGCACTGATAAAAAAAGTCAGGCAGAATCCGAATATCAGAATACTGGAAAATTTCTTTGCTATCGATTTGCTCACCAACGACGATAACAAATGCATAGGAATGGTTGGTCACGATAATCACAGGAGCCCCCAGATAATCTGGGCGGCAAACACAATCCTGGCAACCGGTGGGGCGGGACGGCTCTACCGTGAAACCACGAACCCGGAAGTTGCAACCGGTGATGGTATTGCGATGGCTTACCGCGCCCGTGCCGTATTGCAGGACCTGGAGTTTATGCAGTTCCACCCGACCACGCTCTACATTGCGGGTGCGACGCGGGCCTTGATAACCGAGGCGCTTCGCGGTGAAGGGGCGTTGCTGCTCGATTACAAAGGTCAGCGTTTTATGAAGGACTACCATGAGGCCGCCGAGCTTGCACCTCGTGATATTGTAAGCCGGGCCATGATTACGCAGATGCGAAAAACCGAGTCAACACATGTTTATCTGGATGTTCGGCACATCGATAAGGCATATTTTGCGAAAAGGTTTCCGCACATTAATGAGCTGCTCGAAAGTTTCGATATAGATATTGCTCACGACCTTATCCCTGTTCGGCCCAGCGCACACTATATGATAGGCGGCGTAAAAACCGACAGCCTGGCGAAAACAAACATCGAGAATCTTTACGCCTGCGGTGAGATAGCTTCCACCGGTCTGCACGGCGCAAACAGGCTCGGCAGTAACTCACTGCTCGAAGGTCTGGTATTCGGCAAAACGGCCGGGAAGGCTGCTTCCCAGGGAACGGAAGCCAGCGCGGTGCATCTTAAGCATCCTTTGATAAAATATCGAATACCGCATTCGGACCGTACCCGTCTGGATGCCGACGATGTCAGGAATTCACTTCGGGCCCTTATGTGGCGAAATCTCGGCATCACCCGATGGGCGCAATTACTCGGTGAGACCCAGGAGATTATCAGTTTCTGGCAGCGATATGTGATGGACAAAATCTTTGATTCGCCCGAGGGCTGGGAATGCCAGAATATGCTTACAGTCTGTCTTCTTATGGCACAGTCGGCGCAAAAGCGGCAGGAAAGTCGAGGCGTCCACTTCAGAAACGATTTCCCCGAAACCGATGATGAGCATTTCAGGAAACATATCGAAGTAGTAAGATGACGAACCTTATAAGATTTTGACCGTACCCCAATTAGGTATTTGCTTATAAATCCATCATAAGATATGCATCTGTACTACAGAAATATACAGCGTTTGTGCATATTCATAGTTAGAGGTAATATTAAGTATCGTGATTGCCGCGGAGATATTTTGCATCGAGTATATCTTTTTCACGGCCTGTTGATTCCTTATTTCTGATAAGATTTGTAACATTTCTTTGTAATCTTTGTTCAACATTTTGTTTATCCTTTAATGACCATAATTCAGCGGTTAGCTGCCAGATAAAGCTGACCCTTTCCCGGGGCGATGCATCAACGTAGCAGTCGTCTTGTTTGGTCATCTTTTTCAATGTTGTATGATTTCTCATAACCTTCATAGCAATATTATATCACAACTTTAAGGGCGGAGTGGACAATAAAACGCACTTTTGCTATAATAGTTCGTAGTTGGTATCGGAATAGACAAAAGTAAATAAAAAGAGTGGGTCAGGCGACCGCCGGAGCGCCTTTGGCGGTCCGGAGGAAAGTCCGGGCAGGACAGGGCACGGTGGTGGCTAACGGCCACCCGGGGCAACCCGCGGGAAAGTGCCACAGAAAATACACAGCCGATCTTGAGTTCACTTTGTGAGCTCGGGAGGCAATGGTGAAATGGTGCGGTAAGAGCGCACCGCGGCGATGGTGACATCGCCGGCAGGGCAAACCCCACCGCCTGCAAGACCAAGTGGCCGGTTACTCGGCCCGGGTATGAGCGGTTAAGCTTACCGCTCGACCGGCGGGTAGGTCGCTTCGGGCATCTGTTCAGAGTGCAGACTCAAATGGGTGCCGGAGAACCGACTGGCAACAGTTGGCCAAGATAAATGGTCGCCGTTCGCCGTTATCGGCGAAAGACAGAACTCGGCTTATCGACCCGCTCTTTTTTTAGTTTGATTTGTTGTGCTTCAATCATGTGCACAAAAGCGCCCATGCGGATTTTGACCGTTGCAATATCCTTTATAACAACCAGTTGGATTTTGCCTTTCTCAAAATTAATGTGATCGAATTCAACACCGCCGGCCTGACTGAGTCTCGATACAAGTACAGGGGACCTGTCCAGTTCACGCAAAATCACATCGAATGTCTGGTTTATTAGCATCCGGCAAATATCAATCATTCTATTGCCCTGGTCGGGCGAATCCGGATCATCGCGAAGTTCATTCATGTCCTTGTGAAGATAATTTAAGACGTTGCGCAGTATTTCAATTTTTCTGGCGTTATCACTCGTGTCGGGATCCGCAAATACTTCTTTTTCCAATTCTATTTCGCAGTCAAACCGAAGGCCCTGATTGGGTTCGAATTGAATACTTTTAGTCTTGTCGTCAACAATGAAAAAATACTTACGAACCACATTAAGCTCATTTTCACTGAAAGTAACCATATTAAACCATGTTTGATAACCATCCTTGCTTTGTCCCATTGAGACAACGACGTTCTCACTGTGGCTAATCATCTCAGCCGCTGCTAAGTCGGCTTGCGAACCATCATTCAGCCTTTGAATCATGGGCACTGTGTTTTGAATAATGCTCTGCTTTACTGCTATCCGGTCATAGGGGGCCGAAAGTCTCGCCTGACGGGAACGATGCCGGGCCTTCGTCCATGGGCTCACGGTCGAACAGCCCGCCTGTAAAGCGAGCACGGCCAAAGCGGCGAAGATATACACGTAACCCGTCCTGATTTGCTTTGAATTTATACGTCCCATGACATCTTCCCTCTGGCCTTTCATACGTTCGGCGAACAAGGATTCACGAAACAAGCTTTTTGCTTTTAGACTTTTTTCGAATCAATCCACTTCATCATGTCGCGCAGTTTTCGCCCGACCGTTTCCAGTTGACTGTCGTGGTCTTTTGCGTACAGGGCATTGAAGTTTTTAAGTCCTGACTTATATTCGTTGACCCATTCTTTGGCGAACTCACCGGATGTAACTTCCGACAGTATCTTTTTCATCTCGGCTTTGGTTTCCGGGGTGATGATTCTCGGCCCGCGGGTCAGGTCGCCGTATTCGGCGGTATTGGAGATGCTGTAACGCATATAGCTCATCCCGCCCTTGTACATAAGGTCAACTATCAGTTTTACCTCGTGCATACATTCGAAATAAGCAATCTCCGGCTGATAGCCTGCTTCCACGAGCGTTTCGAAGCCCGCTTTGATAAGCGCCGTCAGCCCCCCGCAAAGGACAACCTGCTCACCGAACAAATCCGTTTCGGTTTCTTCTTTGTACGTCGTTTCGATAATCCCGGCGCGGGCGCCGCCTATTCCATTCGCCCAGGCGAGAGCGATTTGTTTGGCGTCGCCGGTGGCGTCCCGCTCGATGGCTATAAGGTTCGGCACACCTCCGCCTTTTTCGTACTCGCTGCGGACCAAATGCCCGGGTCCCTTCGGAGCAATCATCACAATGTTAACAGTCTCCGGCGGCACAATATACTTAAAGTGAATGTTAAAACCGTGACAAAAACCGAGCGTCTGGCCCGCCGCTAAATTGGGACCAATTGCATCGGCATAGACTTTAGCCTGAATCTCGTCCGGAAGAGTAATAATAATAAGCGTCGCGCCGTCCATAGCCGTCTTTACATCGGTCGGAGCGAAGCCGTGCTCTGTCGCCAGCTTAAAGTTATCCGTACCTTCCAGCTCGGCCACAGCCACGTCTATCCCGCTGTCGCGAAGATTCAAACTGTGGGCGTGACCTTGACTTCCGTAACCAATTACTGCTACTTGTTTACCTTTTAACGCACCTATCGGAGCGTCTTTTTCGTAATAGATTTTTGCTGCCATAACATAAATTCTCCTAACTCTTTTTGTATTCCGGGAATTATTATCCCTTTGATTCCTGCATTTGAGACTCTTGAAAAACTCAAAATCCGGCTCAATTCTGGCCAAACTGTGAGTCGTGCATTCAACCGCCGGATTTCAAACCTGCATATTATAGTAAAAGCTGCCGATTAGGCAAGGAATTTATAGGCTTGCCCAGCCTGCGTTCACATCCCGCCTGTAGCCCGGTGAGGTGCGAATTAGGGTTCAATTTTCCCATATCGCGGCATCGCTATTGTTCCTGTTCTTGCGACGCTCTTGATCCCATAAGGCTTACAGACATTGATGAATGCTTCAATCTTGGCTTCAGGCCCGCTGATTTCGACCATGACAAACTTTTGGCCGATATCGACGACCTTGCCCTTAAACATTTCTACCAGCGATAAGATTTCAGAGCGTTTCTCAGGCGGCGCCGAAATGGCAATAAGCATCAGGTCGCGAGCTACCACCGGCTTGCCGACAAAATCCTGGACCTTTACAACCGGCACAATCCTGGCTAATTGTTTCCGAACCTGTTCGAGTACCCTGTCGTCGCCGACGACAACAATCGTCATCCGGCTAAGCTGCGGGTCTTCGGTCCGCCCGACAACCAGAGAATCAATATTAAACGCCCGGGCCGCGAACATCCCCGCAACATGGGCCAGGACACCGGGTTTATTTTCAACCAATGCACTTATTATATGCTTCATTTTTCATCCAACTTTCTTAAGCTAAAATCAGATTAATCTTTCCAGAATATCAAGCCCGCTCATCTCGTCGATACTTTTGCCCGCCGGAACCATCGGCCAGACATTTTCTTCGCTCTCGACTCTAAAGTCAACAACGCAGGGCATCTTTTCGGTCAGCATTTGTTTTACCGCTTTGGGGACATCGGTTTTTTTATCGACGGTTATTCCGACCGCACCCAGGGCGCGTGCAACGGTTGCATAATCGGGATTGGACAGATAGCTCTTGGAATAACGCTTGCCATAGAAAAGTTCCTGCCACTGTCGAACCATACCCATAAAACCATTGTTCAGGATGCAGACCTTGATTGGCAGCTTATGTTCGACCGCCGTAGAAAGCTCCGTCATCGTCATATTGAAGCTGTGGTCGCCGTCAATATCAACAACTGTGGCCTCGGGCTTGGCTATCTGTGCTCCTATCGCGGCCGGAAGACCAAAGCCCATAGTCCCGAGTCCGCCCGAGCTTATGAACTGCCTGGGCTTGATAAATTTGT
>JACNGQ010000252.1 GCA_014384025.1 Planctomycetota bacterium
GTGTTTGACTTTAGCAAGTGTTGCTTTTTTGACAAACGGAATGAAATCTTCAATTCCTCGTATTTTACCGGTAACAACCTTTGTTACCAGTATCCCTATCTGATGATCCGTAAAACACTCGCTGACTTTTTTGAAGTATTCTCCACGCCCGGGCCCCGGCTCCGGAACATTGCCGAAATGTGTCAATAGCTCTTTCTGAACAACCTGATTCCATTCATCGATTCTTAGTTCATCGACTGCTAATTGGGCCTTAGCGACCTGCTCAGCTATTGGATGATTATCATTATTTCTGCCAATCGCTAATAAATCGGTTACCTTTTTTAATGGCCATTTGTACGGGTCTTTTTCAGCTTCCTCCATTTTCAGACGCCATTCATTAAAAGACTCGGTATAATAATCTTGCTTCGATTTTACTGAAAAAAGTTTACCGCCAGGAAAAACAACACAAGTCAGTTCTCGACCTCTTACCACACCTGTATCCAGAGCAAATAACCTTCCCGCAACTAACTCAACTTTGGGATATCCGACATGGCCCATACACACAGGTTTCTTGAAATCTGTTTTGTAAAACCAGAGAGGGACGCTATTTTCATCGAGAGGAATATGCACTTTAGATCCTCCCACCGCACAAGTAAAATAAGCATCCTGCTGCTGCAAGGACTTATCCGGATCAAGCTGTGCATGAGTAACGATAGCATGTTCTGTCTCAATAACTGCAGGAAGGTTTTCAAGATATTCTGTCCAAGTTAGCTGTTCTTCCGGATTCAGCATTGATAGACTGTGTTTCTGGCTCCATGCCGGCAACGAAGTGCCTCTTATTGTGCCTGCTACCCTTCTTTCGTGATTTCCAAGTACGCTGTGTGCATTTGGCGTATCTCTGAAAAATTCACATACCTTCCAAGATTTTGGCCCGCGATCCAGCATGTCACCTACTGAAATCAGAATATCGTCATTGCTGAATCCAACGAGTTCAAGAAGCTGTGTTAATTCATCAAAACAACCGTGGATGTCACCAACTACTATAGTTCGTGAATATCCACCATTAATTTTTACATTCTTTTTGTTTGGCAAGTTTTTCAAAGTCTTCATAATTGAATTGTACACAAATTGCCCTTAATCGAATAAATATGGTTGATTATTTCTTCTTTCATTTCCTTGAACAGAGTTAACGGGAGCAATATTAAAACTTTTATCAAGTGTTGTCAGATAACGTTTAGGAATTATGGCTCTCATTTTTGGTAAACGAAGATGAGTACGAGCTATTTTCTGATGATGTCTACGGTTTTCTACACATCGCCATGCCGGTTTTCCACCCCATTCACCATATTCAACTTTTCCACCACACCTATTACAATTAATGATGCCCCCTTGAATAGCTGGTTGGTCGATGCTTCGGGTATAATTACAGTCTTCATTAACACATCGCCAATAGAAAGGTTCATCCCTGCCCTCACAAGCTATCATTTCGCTGTTACATATGGGGCACTCCGGTGCGCCATCATTGTAACCTTCTATGAGCTCATTAAGGCGTAACGTACTAACATACTCGGTAAATACTTTCTTGCTTAATCGACGTTCCATGTGTTCTTGAGTATCTCTGAAGCTTAAGGGATTTAATGAACCTTCCCACAAGATACTATCATCAATGAATACTAATTTTTCATGCATTCCTCGCTTGTGGACTATTATAGCCCCCCAATTTGTTAGCGTATTTTCCAACATTCGGTATTGTTGAATTTCTCTTTTAGTACGGTCGCAATGTGGCTTAGTAACAATATAAATACTTACTCCTCTTTCTATTGCAGCACGAAGTTGAGGGTCAAGTTGTGCAAGTCTATTCTCTGTTATGAAAGGCGAATACACCACAATTCTGAAACGAGCATTAGCAAAATCGGAACGAAGATAGCGGAAAAAAGATTCCTGACTAACTACAATCCTATTTTCAGCAGCTTCAATATCTCCACCCAACACGGCTGTCTGTGCCTTTGCCACCCTAGCTGCCAATCCTGATTTTACAATGTCCAAAGAATCTACCACAGGAAATCTGTTCAAAAGAAATGGCAGTAACTCTGCCCCAATAAAGGCTTTCTTGGCACTTTTTCTTATGTATTCAAAATCCCCAACAATAATTAGACGATGTTTTGCTCTTGTAAGAGCAACATTCAATAGCTTTTTTATATTATCATCATATTTTGGAGTAAACATAGCAACTCTCCACTGAGGCTCATCGTTGACTAAGTCAAAAATCACAACTCCAGCCTCTGATCCCTGGAAAGAATGTGCAGTTCCAGCCATAACTTCATGTTGAAGTCCACTTTCCTTAATTAACAAGTCAAGTAAATTAGCATGTGGTCGATATGGACATGCTACAAGTATACGTGGGGGCTTTCCATCCTGAAGTTTGTCGCGATCTTCGAGAAGTATGTGTTCAACAAGGTCAACACAGATTGTTGCCGATAAAAAATTAAGACGACTTGAGCCTCTTCCACGTGCGACACTTGTTACCCATGCCCCCACTGAACCTGTATCTACCAATAAGACTGGAGTATCATGTTCCCAACCAACACGATACCAATTCTCTAATTCACCTAAATTTGTAGTGCAAACATTATCTTCAAGCGTGCCGTGATAAATCAACTCATTTGGAATCGAACTAATGTCCGGATGCATACGATATTGTTCTTTTAATTCAATGAGATATGAATGCTGGAAATTATTTGTAAGCTCCGCGACTTCAAAAATATCCCGTCCTAACCATTTTTTAGATAGTGTATGCGTAGAAAGAACTATCGGGGGCAATTGTTTCCAGTCACCGACAACAACGGCATTCTTTTCAGCAACACTTGCCGCAATCCATAAGGCTGGGATTGGTGCCATTGAAGCCTCGTCAAGAATTACCGTGTCAAAACGGCGATTTTGTATCGGATCCTTTAAGTAAGCTCTTGTTAATGTTGTTGCAACTATAGTTGCATCTTTAATGACCAATTCTTCAACTTTTTTTAGGGTCTCCTCAATTTCTTTTAATTCAGAATCAATTGATTGAATCTGAAAATTTAATTCCTTTTTTTCAATTCGCAATTGTTCAACATTGACCTCCTTCACCATCAAAGTAGCCTGATTAAATGCGTTTCTTATCGCATCAAGCATGTCATCCAAATTATTTGAGTCTTTCTGTGCCAGTCCTAACTCTACTAAAACAAAAAGCCGTTCTTTAAACAAACCATGCAATTCCGCAGATTTAACGCCATAATCTGTAACAATGGTACTAATACGACGCTGTAAATTCTCAATCTTTTCCTGATGTTCTTTGGCAAGATGAAGTATCTTTTGGGGCTCATTGTGGTATTTAATATCAAAACTCTCAAGCAGACTCTTAAGGTGTGATAGCCTGGAATGTACTTTTTCGAGTTGGCTGCTAATATCATCGGCGCATTTTAATTTGAAGCGCAACGCTTAACTGTTTTAATCAGCCCGCCTGGGGCGGGCTGGAGTTTATCGCTTTTAGCTACCTGGATAGGTAAAGAAAGAAAGGCGGCGGTTAGGCCGCCTCTATCCAGTATAGATTGTTACGGTGCTCGGGTTGCTCTCCAGCATTGCCCTATATCCCGCAACAACGGAGACTATTATAGCGGCAGCGATACGTTTTGGAAACAAAAAATAGTGCCCATCGCGGGTGTTTCCGATAGAGTGTTTTTGACAAAACTATACTCTATTAAGGAAGCGACGCAATGGGCTACAAACATCTTAACATTGATGAACGGGAAAGCATCTTAAAAATGCGATCAGAACAAAAAAACTTGACACACATCGCCGAGTTGATCGGACGCAATAAAGGTACGATCAGCCGAGAGCTATCGCGTAATCTCAGTTCGACCGGAGAATATAAGCCGCATCTGGCACAGCGGTATTACAACAAACGCAGGGATGCCTCTAAAGAGCCATATCGTTTAGAGCAAAATGGACGGTTACAGCAGTATGTCCGCAATAAACTAAAGCGATATTTTTCGCCTGAGCAGATAGTTGGTCGTCTTGAAATTGACTATCCTGACAATCCGCAAATGCGTGTAAGCTCTTTAACGATATATAATTGGGTGCAACGAGACAAGAAAGCCGGCGGAAAACTTTATAAGTTTTTGCGACAGGGTCATCGCAAAAGACGAAAGAAACACGGCAGTTTAGACAAACGAGGACAAATACCAGATAAACGGCCGATCAGCGAGCGCCCCAAAGCAGTTGATAAGAGGCAAGAGATGGGCCACTGGGAAGGCGATACCGTCGTTGGCAAATCAAACGGCTCGTTTGTTGCTACCCATGTTGAGCGTAAGAGCCGTTACCTGTTGGTCGGCCGGACAGATGACAAAAGCGCCGAGAGTATGAACACCACAACGCGGCGGCTATTCCGAAAAATTCCGAAGTCAAAACGCAAGACAATGACCTTTGACAATGGCAAGGAGTTCGCTGGATTTAAGGCGTTGGAGAAATCGGTTGGGTTCTGTTGTTACTTTGCCGATCCGTATAGTTCGTATCAGCGAGGGACGAACGAAAACACGAATGGCCTGTTGCGTCAATTTTTCCCAAAAGGCACAGATTTTAACGAAATCAGCGAAAAAAAGATTGACAACGCTGCGGCTTTGCTAAATAATAGACCTCGTAAATGTTTAAACTATCGGACACCCCATGAGGTGTTATGGAGCGGATAAAAATGTTGCGCTTCAGATTAAATTTTAGG
>JACNGQ010000446.1 GCA_014384025.1 Planctomycetota bacterium
AAATCGCCGCATGAAAAACATGCAAAATAAACAAGAACTTGACGGATTGTAGTACAGAGAAATCAAATCCATCAAGTAAACTAAACTGCCTTTAGCTATAATATATTACCTTATCTTATCGTAAATCCAAATCCCGGAAATAATCCTTTATTGCCTCGATTGCTTTGTCTATATTTTTCGTTTTGTCTGACGTTATTGGATCGGAATACAATTCTAAAAGATTGGGATCAAGCAGTATACGCTGCAAACTTTGGCGTGCGAAGAAAAAACCGTCTTTCAAGATATTGGGGGGCACAGTTTCAATCGACTTTCTCCCATGAACAATATTGCTTCGTTCCCTGTAAACTTTTCTGGCTCTTTCAAATATGTCTTTTCGCTGTTCAAAAGTCTCGCCAGTGATGTTTGCCAATCTTGTCGCAAACTGATAGGTAATCTCGGTCTCCTCAACCGTAAATATTGTCTCCAGAACCAGGCACATTGAAAGAAAAGAATTCTGAAGCGGCAGGCGAAGACCCTCAAAAAATAGATTGAGTGCCCTTCCTATTCGCGTTCGATTGGAAAATGCTTCTTCCTGTTCCTGCAAGAAAACCTTTTCAAGATTGTCTTTGTAAAGATCATGCAGAAACTGGTCTCCCTTGTATAATGCTTCATTAAATGAAGCTGTCCAGTGTTTTCTATGCTGTTTAAGCTCTTCCTCTGATAATTCCAAATAAGCAGGGCTTGACATTATCACATCAACGATCTTTTTCACAGCGTCCTGTCCTGCTTTCTTATCACAGTCTGCCCAAAATACCTCCTCATAAATCCAGGTCGACCAGCAATCCAAGTTTCGTAGTTTAATAATGGCTGACCATAACTCAGTTAAGAGTTGAAGATCCTCCAGATGGAATGATTCTGGCATAAACACTGGGGGGTTATCGGTATTTATTCCGAAATAGTCATCTAATGCGTTCTCAAAGGAATCTGGATCAATACTCGCTCCTTCAAATTCAACATTTCTTACTTCCAGAGGACAAATCGCAGCAGTTTGGCGTATTAATTTCAAGCATAATAAAAATGAGTCCACAATTGCTTGTTGAAGTTGATCCTCAAATGATATGCCGCTCTTGCTTGGGGAAACATGTTCTGTTGGTTTGGGAGAAGGCAATGCCAGAAACCATTCTGTATAACAAGAGAAATTATGTATTGCTTCGCCATGATCGAAGCTTTCAGGTTTTTTTAATATAGCAAGTATATCATCATTAGCTTTGATAAGGTGAATATCAAAGTCGAACTTGTAGCTTTCTGCTGGCCAATCCGCCTTAAAATAAAGAATCGGCCAGATTCTCGATGAACATTCTTTTTCCATTTTTTTATTCTCTGTGGCTAATAAATATCCGTAACCTCTGGTGGCAATTATTTAAGCCCCAGTGTTTCTTCGAGCCCGAAGATAATATTCATATTCTGAATCGCCTGGCCGGATGCGCCTTTGACAAGATTGTCAATCGCGGAAAAGCAAACGATTTTGCTTTTCACACAGGTTACAAAAATATGACAATAGTTTGTCCCTGCTACATCTTTAACAGCGGGAGCATCCTTGCGCACCTGAACAAACGGCTCGCCCTGGTAGAAATCATTATACAGCTTTGACAGGCCTTCACCGCTCAGCTTCGTCTTCGGCTGACAATAAACCGTCGAGAGAATTCCTCTATCGAAAGGCCCCACGTGCGGCTGAAATAGTACGGTAACTTTCTTTCCTGCGACATCACTTGTGATTTGTTCAATTTCAGGCATATGGCGGTGCGTGCCGATGCCGTAGGGAAAAAGATTCTCGTTCATATTCGGAAAATGAAATTTACTCGAAGGCTTCATTCCCGCGCCTGATGTTCCTGTCACCGAGTTGACGATGATATTTTCGGTTTCTATCAGGTCTTTTTTTAGCAGCGGTGCTATAGCCAGAGATGCTCCCGTCGGATAGCATCCCGGATTGGCGACGAGATTGGCGCCTTGTATCTGCTCGCGGAAAAGCTCGGGAAGGCCGAAAGCGGCGTGCTTTAGATTCTTGGTATCGGTATGCTTAACATAGTACTTTTCATAAACTTCAACATCTTTGAGCCGGTAGTCCGCACTGAAATCAATCACCTTCACTCCGGCATCCAGGAGCTTCGGTACGAATCCCATCGAAACCTTATGAGGCAGACAGCAGAGGGCAACATCAGCCACATCCGATAGTTTATCGATGTCCAGCGGCTCGATTTGCAATGGGCAGCGCCCTTTAAATTGCGGGAAAACATCCTCGACCGCTCCGCATTCCTCAGGCAGCGCGGTAAGATAAGTAAGCTCCGCCTGCTGGTGTCGCAGGAGAATCTGTATCGACTCGGACCCGGTATATCCGCTTGCCCCGATTATCGCAACTTTTATCATTGTGTCGTCCTTTCAATTGTAAAGTATTGGCAAAGAATATCAGGTTGGCCTTTAGTGGTCAAGTTTCCTCCTCAGCAGGACGACTGTACAAGCACTAATAACCAACACCGAACCCAAGAGGCTTGGCCAGGTCAAAGGTTCTCTGAATATTGCCACGCCGGCTATATAGCACAATACCGTCTCTAACATCATCAGCAATGAACCGGTCTTGACCGGCACATACTTAAAGCCTTCCGTCATCAAGAGCTGACCGATAGTGATACTGGTACCGAGGCCCAGCAGGATAAAGACGCCTTTGAAATCAACAGCCTCTTCGCTGCGCATAGCAGGCCCTATTAAGAGCCACATCCCGACCAAACACTGTGAAAAGTAAATCGCCAGTGAGCTGTCCGTATCGTGGAGCTTTCGTATTATTGTGACAGCGAAGCCGGCAAGCACCGCGCCGAAAACGGCTAAAAGCTCATATCTGCCAAAGACCAGCAATGAAAAGCCCTGCTGTTTGTCGTAAGCTAAGAAGTAAATACCCACCATAGCCATCAGGATAGCCCATATGTCGAACGGCCGCAGCTTCTCTTTCAGAAAAATCGCGCTGATAATACTTCCAAAAATCGGGTACGAATTTATCAGAACCATACCTTTGCCGAGTCCCAGCTTGGTTATACTCAAAAGCGTAATAAATACAGCCGTCCCTCCTATAAGGCCTCGCAACAGCAGCAGCTTTTTGTTGACAAAGACGAGCCTGGCCCGCCCCGCCATAGCAGCAGTGGCGATAAGGCCCAGCCCGATGGCGAACCGAAAAAAAGTCAGCTTGTTAGCGCCGATATATGAACCGCTTTTGACAAGGCAGCCGGCCATCCAGAAAAAAATGCTCGCCAGAGCCATTAATGCGGCACCTTTTGTTTTATGCTCCAATCTTGACATTTTAATTTATGTCTCCAAATAAAAAAGCCACCGGAAAATCCAGTGGCTCTTTTGTAAATCCAAAATAATTTGCGAATTACCGCTTTGAGAACTGGAATCTTTTCCTTGCCCCTTTTTGTCCGGGCTTTTTCCTTTCGACCATTCTCGGGTCGCGTGTAAGGTGTCCGCCGTCGCGTAGGGCCTGAATATAGCTTGCATCATACTTTTTCAGCGCCCGGGCAATTCCCAGAAGTGAAGCACCGGCCTGTCCGGTTGTTCCGCCGCCTTTGACGTTGATAAATATATCAAAAGTTTTTTTTGCATCAACAGTCACCAGAGGCGCCATCACGGCTTTTCTATCTTGCTCACGAACAAAGTACTCTTTAAGCTCTTTTTTATTGACCTGCAATTTGCCATCGCCGAGTTTGATTCGTACACGGGCGACGGATTTTTTTCTTCTGCCTGTCCCCCACCAGAAACCACCCTTTGGCCCGGTGGACGAGCCCGAGAGCCGATCTTTCTGAGTACTTACGTTTACATTAAGTGTATCTGCTTGTGCATCTACCTGTGTATCTGTTTGGATATCTACCATAATTCTTATTCTTTACTTAAAGAGTTCTATTTTTTCTGGTTTCTGGGCCTGGTTTTCATGTTCCGGACCTCGGTAAACCTTTAACTTTTTCATCATTTGCCTGGCGAGTTTGTTCTTGGGCATCATCCTCCTTACCGCCAGCTCAATAACCCTTTCAGGTTTTTTTGCCATCATATCTGCAAAGGTAACGTATTTATGCCCGCCCGGGAAATGCGTATAATAGTCGTATTCCTTCATCTGGGCCTTTTTGCCGGTAAGCTGAATTTTCTCGGCGTTCACGACAACCACATAATCGCCCGTATCGACGTGGGGGGTATATGTTGGTTTGTTTTTTCCCATTAGTATGGGCGCAATTTTAGCCGCCATTCGGCCAAGAATGGCCCCTTCAGCATCCACGAGCACCCATTTCTGCTCGACCTGCTCTTTTTTTGCCATAAAGCTCTTCATAGAAACACTCTCTTTCACTACACAAAAACGATTATTCTACAGAATTGGGGCCAACTGTCAAACATTTTTAGAAGATAAATTTTAAAGATTTTTGTCATCATTCTGTTAACGAGTAATTCCAGCCGTTCGAAATTGGGTTTGTTTGGGTTTGAAATTGGGTTAAATTGGGTTTGTTTTGGGTTAAATTGGCTTTGAATTGGGTTTGAATTGGCTTTGTTTTTCGGCCTCTCTAAGCGGGGCAAAATCTTGTAATTACTTGTTATATCTAAGGTTATGTTCATTTTGCTAATTCCAAAATTGGGTTTGTTTTGCATAAAAAGTGTGTCTGGAAATATGTTATAATTGAAAGAGTGCCTAAAGTGACTAAAGTGCCT